>JBPOIN010000041.1:0-3106 GCA_052034445.1 Pseudomonadota bacterium
CACGCGCCATGCCAAAGACCATGGCCTCCCCATGAAAGCAGAGGCGCTGACCACAGAGGGTTCGGGGCAGGTTCTCGGACTGGGTAAGGGCGCCGTACAGCGCATTCTTGGCGATTACGGCATTTCCCAGGTTCTCGCAGAAGAGGGGGGGCGGACAAGCCGTGGCAGCATTGGCGTCATGCAAGCCTATGTTGAATTCCTCAATACTCTGCATCGAGCGCGAATTGCCAAGCTGGATTTCATCGAATCCTGGTGGATCGAACGCGTAAGAGAACACTTCGCCGCCAAACCTTTCCGCCTGCGCTTTGATCCAGCCAAAGGTTTTCAGGCCATCATCGCCGATTTGTTGGCTCAAGCGCAAAAACGCCAGCGGGAATCTACCGGAGCCATGTATCAAGGCACCATGCTCCAGCATCTGGTCGGCGCAAAATTGGAACTAGCCGTGCCAGAGGTCGAAATTCGTCACCATGGCGCTTCGGTCGCAGATGCGTTCAGCGACCGGGCGGGCGACTTCGTGCTTGACGACAGTGTCATTCATATCACCACGTCGCCCGGCGAGGCCGTCATCAGAAAATGTCAGCGTAACCTTGAAGCTGGCGCCAAACCGATCATATTAACCTTGGCGGCTGGCGTCGTCGTCGCCAAGGCGCTTGCCGAGAATGCGGAGCTGGCGGGGCGAATCGACATCATGGATGCAGAACAGTTTTTGGCGGCGAATCTGCACGAACTGAGTTTTTTCAAAGGCTCGGCTCGGACCGCAACGTTGGAGAGATTGGTCGAGACATACAACCGCATCGTTTCCGAAAACGAGACGGATCCGAGCCTGCGAATCGAGATGGACGCCCGTTGACCGACAATCTTGCGCCCGATCAGCGGTGGGCCGCGATGCGCGCCGTCAAGTCGCAAAACACATCACCCGAACTGATCGTGCGGAAGTTGTTGCGCGAAATCGGCGCCGTAGGCTACCGACTTCAGCGCACAGAACTGCCTGGAAAACCGGACATTGCATTCGTCGGCAGACGCAAAGCGATATTTGTCCATGGATGTTTTTGGCACGGACACGACTGCGCCAGAGGCCATCGAATCCCACAGAGCAATGCGGCCTACTGGATCGACAAGATCGCTTGCAACAAGAAGCGCGACATGGAAAATCTCAAGAAATTGTCGGAACAAGACTGGACCAGCCTTGTGATTTGGGAGTGCGATCTCAAAAACCCCGCCGACGTTCGACGCCGCCTGGCAATGTTTCTGAACGACTGAAACCTCCGCCGCCGGATCATCGACGCCAGCAGCGAAACGCCGCAATGGCGATCAGTCTGCGGTATCCTCAACGAGCTTCGCTCGACTTCTTTCCGTCAATGCCATGAATTCGCTCATCGATCCTTCCCTGCCCATCATCGTCGGCGTCGGCGAACACTCGCTGCCGGCCGTCGATTTATCAATCCCCTGCGCGCCGGTCGATCTGGCCGCGGTCGCGGCGCAGCGTGCGCTGGCCGATTCGGGCTGCGCAGAGGCCCTGCGCGCCAGCATTGATGTGGTAGCCTTCATCCGCCTGTTTGTCGACATCGGCAGCTGGGCGCCGCTGCCGTTCGGCAAGTCAACCAAGCCGCCGCGTTCGTTATGCCAGCGGCTCGGCATCGCGCCGCCGCACGCCGTGTATTCGAAGATCGGCGGCAATGCGCCGCAGATGCTGCTCAACGAATATGCCGAGAAGATCGTGCGCGGCGAGTGTCGTGCGCTGTTGCTGGCCGGCGGCGAAGCGCAGCGCACTAGCGACGAGGCCGGGAAGCAGGGCATCGCGCTCGACTGGAATGAAGATCCGCCGGGCGACTGCACGGTACTCGGCGATGAAGATGAACAGATCGAAAAGCTCATCAGCATGCACGAGATCGTCCATGGCCTCGACCTGCCGGCGGCGAGCTACGCGCTGTTCGAGAATGCGCTGCGCCAGCGGCGCGGCCAGAGCCATGCCGAGCATCTGGCATCCATGAGCCAGCTGTGCGCGCGCCTGTCGGCCATCGCGGCGCGCAATCCGTACGCAGCCTTCACACCGCGCCGCAGCGCCGCGCAGATCGGCACGGCCAGTGCGGAGAATCGCTGGATTGCGCATCCGTTTACCAAATGGATGGTGGCCAACAATCGCGTCGATCAGGCGGCGGCGGTGATCCTGACTTCGGTCGGCCATGCGCGCGCGCTCGGCATCGATCCGTCGCACTGGATTTTCCTGCGCGGCTGCGGCGACGCGGATGACAAGTTGCGCGCCATCGATCATGTGCGCTACAACGCGGCGCCGGCCATCGGCGTGGCGGGGCGGCGCGCATTGAAGATGGCCGGCATCGGCATCGACGACGTGGACTTCTTCGACCTCTACAGTTGTTTTCCGATCGCCGTCGAACTGGCCTGCGAGCAACTCGGACTCGCCGAGGACGATGCGCGCGACCTGAGCGTAACCGGCGGCCTGCCGTATTTCGGCGGCCCGCTGAATGCCTACAGCCTGCATGCGATCGCCGAGAGCGTGCAGCGCCTGCGCCGCGGTCAGGAACGCTATGCGCTGGTGACGGCCAACGGCGGCCTGTTGTCGAAACAGTCGGTCGGCGTGTATTCGACCGTGCCGGGTGCGCATGCATGGCAACGCACCGATCCGGCCGTCGATCAGGCCGTGCTCGATGCCGAAGCGCCGCCGCATCTTGAAGAGCAACCGGCCGGCGCGGCGTGCATCGAGACCTATACGGTGATCTGCCAGCGCGGCGTACCGGCGCGTGGCGTGATCGTCGGCCGTCTGCTGGCCAACGATGCGCGGTTTCTTGCCAACACGCCGGAAAACCGTCCCGAGATCCTGGCGTGGCTGATGCAGGGTGAACCGATCGGCTGCACGGGCGTGGTTTCGAGCGCCGACGGGCTCAACACATTTCTTCCCCAACCCTTTCAATAACAGGCAAAATATCGGGTTTCGCGCGGGCTCCCGCAGCGGAAAACCTTGCCTGGCAGCCGCACCAGCGTGCCGACTGCCGCATTCTCACAGCACGACTGTCTTTGAGGAAACGCGATCATGAAACTTGGCCTGCAATTCGGTTACTGGTATGCAGCTCCACCTGCCGACGGCAAT
>JBPOIN010000033.1:0-3988 GCA_052034445.1 Pseudomonadota bacterium
ATTCGCCACCAGCCTGACCTTCGGGTGCTTGAGCGCCTCGACCAGCATCGGCCGCGCCGTCGCCTCGGTCCAGCCGAGCAGGCCGCCGGCATCTTCCTTGTCCGGCCATTCGGGCGTGCCGTGGTCGCTCAGGATCTTGGCCGCGAAGTCGTGATGGCCCTGCGGCACCATGGCCTTCAGCGAGGCTTCCAGCGTCTCCGGGTCCATCTCGCCCATGCCTTCGTATTTCTGCGGAATGACGATGTCGATGCCATACGGCTTGTCGCCGATGTGGGCGTCGATCCAGTCGAGCTCTTCCTTGATGCGCTCGGGCGGAAAGCCGACCAGGCCCAGTACGCCGATGCCGCCGGCCTTGGAGACTTCGACCACTACATCGCGGCAGTGGGTGAAGGCGAAGATCGGCGCGTCGATGCCGAGCATTTCACAGAGTTGGGTACGCATGATTTGCTCCTGAGATAGCACGGCGATCGTATTCAGGCTCCCCTCTCCCACGAGTGGGGAGTGGCTTGGAAACGAGTCGCCTTGAAATGACGAAGGGGGAGAACTCGCGCCCTCCCCCATACATGCAACTTCAGTTCGACAAGCTGCTCAAGCTTACTTGCCCGGCTTCCAGAGGAACTTCATCAGTTTCTTGGAATCCTTGATGCCCTTGGCCGAGTACGGATACGAAGCCGGCAGTTTGGGCATGTTGAAGCGGTTGAGGATCACCGGGAAGGCGTGGCTGTACTTGCGCAGGCCGTCGAGGCCGTTGACCTGGCCGACGCCGCTGGCCTTGACGCCGCCGAACGGCGCTTCGGGCACGCCGTAGGTGACGGCGATGTCATTCACGCAGACCGAGCCAGTGTCCATCTGCAGGGCGATCTGGTAGGCCTTTTCCTTGTCCTTGGAGAAGACAACGCCGTTGAGGCCATAGGGCGAATCGTTGGCCATGATGACGGCCTCGGCTTCGTCGCGCACTTTCTGCAGGCACACCACGGGGCCGAAGGTTTCCTCGCGCATCACCAGCATGCTGTGGTCGCAGTCGGCGAGCACGGTGGCTTCGTAGTACAGACCCTTGAGATCCGGATTGCGACGGCCGCCGGCGAGCACGCGCGCGCCCTTCTTGACGGCGTCCTGCACGTGCTCGTCGATGATGTCCATCTGGCGATCCCAGAACACCGCGCCGAGATCCTCGTCCTGGCCGTGTTGCGGACCCTGGCGCAGCGCCTTGGCCTTTTCAGCGACGCGGGCGATGAACTTGTCGTAGAGCGATTCGACCACATACACGCGCTGCGTACCGCAGCAGTAATGGCCGCTATTCAGACAGGAGCCATACAGCGCGCCGTCGGTGGCCATTTCGAAATTCGCATCGCCGCAGACGATCATGGCGTCGGTGCCGCCGAGCTCCAGCGAACAGGGGATCAGGTTGCGGCCACAGGCCTCGCCGACCTTGCGACCGGTCGCCACGCTGCCGGTGAATGAGACTTTCTGCACGCCGCCGTCGATGATGTCGGCGCCGGTCTGGCCGTCGCCGTAGAGCACATGCAACAGACCCTCGGGCAAGCCGGCTTCCTTGTAGACCTTCTCGACCATCTTGGCCGATTCCGGCGTGACTTCCGAGCCCTTGAGGATCACCGCATTGCCGGCCAGCAGCGCCTGCGTGACCGGGTTCATGCTGAGGATGAACGGGCCGTTCCACGGCGTGATGATGCCGACCACGCCGAGCGGCTTGTAGGCGATGCGCAGCGTCTTGATCATGCCCATCAGGCCATGCACCGGGCGCTTTTCGGGAGAGAGGAACTTCTCGGCGTTCTTGGCGTAGAAGGTCATCACGTCGCACGAGGCGAAGATTTCCATGTTCAGCGCATCGGTCGGCACCTTGCCGGTTTCGCGAATCACCGTGGCGCAGATGTCGTCCTGACGCTTCAGCACAATGTCGCGCGCCTTGAGGATGACCTTGGCGCGCTCCTCGGGCGACTTCTTCGCCCATTCCTTCTGTGCGGCGCGGCCCTTGGCAATCGCGGCGGCCACGTCGTCCTTGCTGGCGCACTCGATTTCGCCGATGACTTCCAGCGTCGCGGGGCTCTTCAGGCGCAGCTTGCGGCGCTGGCCGGGTTCGGTCTGGATGCGTTCAAAGATGGCCATGTGGTGATGTCTCCTGAATTTTTACGGGCATGCCCGCGAATGGGACTGAAAAGGTAGCAATTTACTGCAAAATTAACCGATTGGTTAGATCATGTGCGGGTATTTGTCCCCAAATTGGTGTTTGCAGCGCCTTCCGCAATCGCGCGCGCCCAGCGGTAATCGGCCTTGCCGGCCGGCGAACGCACAACGCGGTCGACGAACACGATCTCCTTGGGCGCCTTGTAACCGGCCAGATGCGCGCGGCAATGCCGGCGCAACTCATCGGCCGACGCCGTCGCGCCGCGACGCAGTTCGACCACCGCCACCACCTTCTGCCCCCAGCGCGCATCGGCCACGCCGGTCACGAGTACGTCGGCCACCGCCGCGTGACGGCGCAGCGCCTCCTCGACCTCCTCCGGAAACACCTTCTCGCCGCCGCTGTTGATGCAGTTCGAACCGCGCCCGAACACCGTCACCGAACCATCCGCCTCCAGCCGGCCCGCGTCGCCGGTGATCGCGTAATTGCGGCCGTCGATGCGCGCGAAGGTCGCTGCGCTCTTCACCGGATCGCCGTAATAGCCGACGGCGACGTTGCCGCTGCGCGCCATGTAGCCCATCTCGCCGACCGCCGCCAGGCGCGGCACGCCATCATCAACGACCATCACCGCCACATCGGGTCGTGGCGGAATCGACAGCAGGCCGCCGGCGTCGGTGCGGCTGCCGAGGCCGACCTGGCCGCTTTCCGACGAGCCCATCGAATCCGTCATTACCGCGTTGGGCAAAGCCGCGCTCAAGCCTTCCTTGACGTGCGCCGAGAACACCGCGCCGCCCGAGCCGATGTTGAGGATGTTGGTCAGATCCCAGCGCCCCGGATGCGCGCGCAACGCATCAAGAAGCGGCACGGCCATCGCGTCGCCGACGATGGAAATCGAATTCAGGCGCTCGCGCTCGGCAATGTCCCAGAGGTGTTCGGCATTGAATTCGTGCTGGTCGTTGAGCACCACGGTATGGCCAGCGTAGAGCCAGATCAGCGTCGCCCACAGCGCGGCGGCGTGCATCAGCGGCGCGGCCGGCAGGTTGCGCATCTGGAACGAAGACGCGATGCGCTCGGCCAGTTCCTCCGGCCGTTCGATGGGCTGCCCGCCGGCATACAGCCCGCCACCGCCGAGACTGCCGAAGAACAGCGCGTCGTGCGGCCACAGCACGCCCTTGGGCATGCCCGTGGTGCCGCCGGTGTAGAGCAGGGAAAGATCGTCGGAAGCCAGCGCGATGTCGGCCAGCGAGCCGGAAGCCGCTGCCAGCGCAGCGTCATAACTGGTCGCCGCCACCGCCCCGCCCGGTGCTCCGACGCGCACCAGCGCCTTCACCCCCGGTGCGGCGGCAAGGCTCTCGGCGACGCGCGCCTCGAACTCGGCGCCGAACACCAGCGCCTTCATCGCCGCGTTGTCGTAGAGATAGCGCAGCTCGTCGGCGACGTAGCGGTAGTTGATGTTGAACGGCAGCGCCTTCAGCTTCAGCGCGGCGAAGAAGGTCTCGATGTACTCCGGGCCGTTGTACATCTGGATGCCTACCGTGTCGCCCGCCCCCACGCCCTGTGCACGTAGCCACAGCGCCAGTTTTTCGGCGCGGCTGTCGAGTTCAGCGAAGCTGCGCCGCACCTCGCCGCAGACGATGGCCTCGCGCTCGGGCACCGTGGCAGCGGCGATGGCAAACAGGTCGGCGAGGTTGTAGGTACGTGGTTTGGTCATTGAACTGTTTCACTGCTGTCCGGTTAAATGAATGATCATTTCTCTGAAATCCACGGCTGATGAGGATTTCCGAGCGATGAAGGGTGGTGTCGATTTGAACGGCGAATTCCAATTCTGGCAATCTTCCGGGCTTTTGC
>JBPOIN010000019.1:0-2839 GCA_052034445.1 Pseudomonadota bacterium
TGTGCGTCGCGGTTGTTACCGATTGGGGTGGTTGCAGAGCAAACGGTTGCCTGTGCCGGTCGTCGTGATCGGCAATATCACGGCCGGCGGCAGCGGCAAGACGCCGCTGACGCTCTGGTTGGCGCAACGCGTCCAGCAGGCCGGATGGCAGCCGGGAATTGTCAGCCGCGGCTATGTGGGTTTGGCAAACTCGGCGGGAGCCGGGGAAGGTGCTACGGTATGTGAAGTGCATGCGAACAGTGACCCGCTGTTGGTCGGCGATGAACCAGTGCTGTTGCGGCGTCGGTTTGATGTTCCGGTGTTTGTCGGGAGTGATCGCGTAGCGGCAGCGCAGGCCCTGCTTGCTGCATATCCACACTGCGACATGATTCTTTGTGATGATGGCCTGCAGCATTATCATTTGGCGCGTGATGCGGAGATTGCGGTGCTTGATCGCCGAGGCATCATGAATGGCTGGCCTTTGCCCGCAGGTCCGCTGCGGGAGCCCGCAAGTCGGTTGCGCGGCGTTGATGCCTTGGTACTGAATGATTGGTTGGACGGGGCTGCCGGACTCCAGCATTGCGGTGCCCCGCTGTTTCACATGCAGTTGACCGGCAGCGAGTTTTACCGGCTTGACGATCCGCGGCAACGCTGCGATGCCACCGCACTGAAGTCATTACGCCTTGCTGCTGTCGCCGGAATCGGCGCCCCCGAGCGCTTCTTCGAGCATCTGGCTCAGTTGGGGCTGGCATGTGATGCGTATGCGTTTCCGGACCATCATCGTTTTTGTGCGGCCGAGCTTGCGGCAATTCAGGCCGATGCGCTGCTGATGACGGAGAAGGATGCGGTAAAATGCGCCGGCCTCAGCAATCGTCCTGTATGGGTGTTGCCGATTTCGGCGCAGATTGCGGCCAGCGACTCTGGCCACGATCTGGTGACCCATATTGAAAACTGTCTTCTGGAGAAGTGGCATGGATTCCCGCCTGCTTGAAATCCTGGTTTGCCCCGTCTGCAAGGGGCCGCTCGAACTGCGTAAACACCAATCCGAGTTGGTCTGCAAGCCTTGCCGTCTGGCCTATCCGATCAAGGACGATATTCCGATGATGCTGGAAAACGAAGCGCGCACGTTGAGCGCCGAAGAATCCTGAGCCACGGAGCGCCTGTGCTGCCGCGTATTGTGATTCCGGCACGTTATGCCTCATCACGCCTGCCGGCCAAGCCCCTGGCCGATATTGCCGGGAAGCCGATGATCGTGCGCGTCGCCGAAGCGGCACAGCGTTGCGGGAATGCCGGTGTCTGGATCGCCACGGATCATGAGGAAATTCGTACCGTGGCCGAGGCACATGGCTTGAATGTCATCATGACGCAAACCGATCATCCGAGCGGCACCGACCGGATTGCCGAAGTCGCCGCGCTGCTGGGCTGGCAGGATGACGAGGTCGTGGTCAACCTGCAAGGCGACGAGCCTTTGATGGATGCCGGATTGGTTGCCGCAGTGGCTGCCGCTCTGCGTGAAGATGCGCATGCGTCGATCGCGACGGCCAGTCATCCGATTACGGATGCCGCCGACTTCTTCAATCCCAATGTCGTGAAGGTGGTGTGCAATGCGGCAGGGCAGGCATTGTATTTCTCGCGTGCGCCCATCCCATGGGGGCGCGATGCCTTCGCGCAGACGCGCGCCGCCCTGCCGGCAGATCTTGGCGCACAGCGACATATCGGTCTGTATGCCTATCGCACAGGATTCCTGCGTCGCTATGGCCAGCTGACGCCTGCGCCTTTAGAGCGCAGCGAGGCGCTCGAGCAGTTGCGCGCCATGTGGCATGGCTATGTCATCAAGGTGGTCGGCTGTGCGCATGCGCCGGCCGCTGGCGTCGATACGCCGGAGGATCTCGAACGAGTCCGCAGGGTGTTTGACCAGCGCAACAATTGACGTTATCTTGGGCAGTCAGTGTCATGGACTGCGTTGTGTAGCACTTATCCGATCTGCATTCGGATCGGCGATTTTTGAAGTGACAGATTCTTTTAAATCATTGACTGGAGACGACATGCGTCTGATTCTTCTCGGACCGCCCGGCGCGGGAAAAGGCACTCAGGCCGGTTTCATTACCGAGCACTTCGCAATTCCGCAGATTTCGACCGGCGACATGTTGCGCGCCGCCATTCGTGCCGGTAGCCCGTTGGGACTGGAAGCCAAGAAAGTGATGGATGCCGGCCAGTTGGTGTCCGACGACATCATCATTGGTCTGGTGAAGGAACGGCTCAAGCAGCCGGATTGTTCCAAGGGCTATCTGCTCGACGGTTTCCCGCGCACGATTGCCCAGGCGGACGCCATGAAGGCGGCTGGCGTCGGCATTGATTACGTGCTTGAAATTGATGTGGCCGACGATCAGATTGTTGATCGCATGAGCGGTCGGCGTGTGCATTCAGCTTCCGGTCGTACCTATCATGTTAAATACAATCCGCCAAAAGTCGCGGGGGTCGATGATGTGACTGGCGAACCGTTGATCCAGCGTGACGATGACAAGGCCGAGACGGTTATGAAACGCCTTGAAGTGTATCGCAATCAAACGCTGCCGCTGGTCGAGTACTACAGGAAATGGGCTGCCACCAATGCGCCGGAGGCACCCAGGTATCGCAAGCTTGCCGGGATTGGACCGGTCGATGAGATTCGCCAACGCGTTTTCGAGGTGCTCGTCTGATGTCTGCCACAGCTCCGCGGAATGCTTTTTATGCCCAGTCGGGTGGTGTGACTGCAGTCATCAATGCCAGCGCCTGTGCGGTTATCGAAACGGCGCGCGCGCATCCGGACCGGATCGGCAAGGTGTTCGCCGGGCGCAATGGCATCATCGGCGCCCTGACC
>JBPOIN010000205.1:0-2971 GCA_052034445.1 Pseudomonadota bacterium
AATACCTGTGGCGAAAGCGGTTTTCTAGTTTATACCTGACGCTGAGGCCCGAAAGCTAGGGGAGCAAACAGGATTAGATACCCTGGTAGTCCTAGCCGTAAACGATGTGTACTTGGTGTAGTTGGACTCAACCCCAATTTTGTCGTAGCAAACGCGATAAGTATACCGCCTGAGGAGTACACTCGCAAGGGTGAAACTCAAAAGAATTGACGGGGACCCGCACAAGCAGTGGAGTATGTGGTTTAATTCGATGCAACGCGAAGAACCTTACCCAGACTTGACATGCAGAAGACGATATCAGAAATGGTATTTTCCTTCGGGACTTCTGCACAGGTGCTGCATGGCTGTCGTCAGCTCGTGCCGTGAGGTGTTGGGTTAAGTCCCGCAACGAGCGCAACCCTTGTCGTTATTTGCCAACAGGTGAAGCTGGGCCCTATAACGAGACTGCCTAGGTTAACTAGGAGGAAGGTGAGGATGACGTCAAGTCCGCATGGCCCTTATGCCCAGGGCTACACACGTGCTACAATGGTCGGTACAGAAGGCAGCAAGACAGCAATGTGGAGCAAATCCAGAAAACCGGCCCCAGTTCAGATTGTAGTCTGCAACTCGACTACATGAAGATGGAATTGCTAGTAATGGCGAGTCAGCAACATCGCCGTGAATACGTTCCCGGGTCTTGTACACACCGCCCGTCAAGTCACGGGAGTTGGTTTCACCCGAAGTCGTTCACCTAACCGCAAGGAAGGAGACGCCGAAGGTGAGGCTGATGACTGGGACTAAGTCGTAACAAGGTAGCCCTACCGGAAGGTGGGGCTGGATCACCTCCTTTATGGACAAGAATGAATGAGTTTTAACTAACTCGTTCACTCTAGGTTGAGCAAGCTTTTTATGCTCGAGTAACATCGAGACTGGCATACCACTCTAATTACACTGTTAAGTGTGAAAGTCTTTAGTACCAAATCAAATACAATACAAGTATTGTTTTTTGTGGAAAATACAAGATCACCGCA
The DNA here is from genome assembly GCA_052034445.1 of Pseudomonadota bacterium. GTDB lineage: Bacteria > Pseudomonadota > Gammaproteobacteria > Burkholderiales > Rhodocyclaceae > Sterolibacterium. The sequence goes on from JBPOIN010000205.1 coordinate 1,011, forward strand.
AAATGAATGAGAAATCATTTGTTTAGCGAGTTAATAAAATAAGTGTCACTTTATAAGAATGACGCTTGAGAATTTTAAGGCGAAGGAAGTTTTTATCAGTAGAATTTATTCTCTGATATACACTTGCGAAATTAATGTAGCTCAAAGTTAGTAGACAATTGATAATTTATGGTCAAGCTACTAAGGGCTGCTGGTGGATGCCTTGGCATTGATAGGCGAAGAAGGACGTGCTACCTGCGAAAAGCCTCGGTGAACCGGAAGAGGTTATGATCCGAGGATGTCCGAATGGGGCAACCCAGTAGAGGTAATGCTCTACTATCTGCATCTGAATACATAGGGTGCAGAAGCAATACCTGCCGAACTGAAACATCTAAGTAGGCAGTGGAAAAGAAATCAAACGAGATTCCCATAGTAGCGGCGAGCGAACTGGGAAGAGCCCAAACCGAGAACTTTGTTCTCGGGGTTGTAGGACCGATCGCATAGAGAATACGAAGTTTAGCAGAATGTTCTGGAAAGAACGACGACACAGGGTGATAGTCCCGTATGCAAAAGACTTTTAGTTACTCTGATTGGCACCTGAGTAGGACCGGACACGTGAAACCCGGTCTGAATCTGGGGAGACCACTCCCCAAGGCTAAATACTCATCAATGACCGATAGTGAACCAGTACCGTGAGGGAAAGGCGAAAAGAACCCCAGTTAGGGGAGTGAAATAGAACCTGAAACCAGCAGCTTACAATCGATCGGAGGCCTATGCCCCTTTTAGGGGAATGGCTGACGGTGTGCCTTTTGCATGATGAGCCAGCGAGTTAGGTTAGATGGCGAGGTTAAGGGGCGACGCTCCGAAGCCGAAGCGAAAGCGAGTGTGAATAGCGCGTATAGTCATCTAGTCTAGACACGAAACCAAGTGATCTATCCATGGCCAGGTTGAAAGAGGGGTAAGACCCTGTGGAGGACCGAACTAGTGAACGTTGAAATGTTCTTGGATGAGCTGTGGATAGGGGTGAAAGGCCAATCAAACTTGGAGATATCTTGTTCTCTTCGAAATAACTTTAGGGTTAACCTTAAGCAAAAACTTTCTAGGGGTAGAGCACTGAATTCACGAGGGGGCTTACCGGCCTACCGAGGGAAATCAAACTCCGAATACTAGAAAGAAGCTTGGGAGATAGACAGTGGGGGATAAGCTTCATTGTCAAAAGGGGAACAGCCCAGATCGTCGACTAAGGCCCTCAATTCTATGCTAAGTGGGTAAGGAAGTAGAGTTTCAAAGACAGTTGGGATGTTGGCTTAGAGGCAGCCATCATTTAAAGAGTGCGTAACAGCTCACCAATCGAGAAACTCTGCGCCGAAAATACACGGGACTCAAGCATAGAGCCGAAGTCACGGGTTCCGAGCATTTACTGCTCGGAGCGGTAGGAGAGCGTAGTATGTGCGTTGAAGATATACCGTAAGGAGTGTTGGAGCGCATACTAGTGATTATGCATGGCATGAGTAAACGATAAAAGGAGTGAGAATCTCCTTCGCCGAAAACCTAAGGTTTCCAGGGTAAAGCTCGTCTTCCCTGGGTTAGCCGGTCCCTAAGCTGAGGCAGAAATGCGTAAGCGATGGAAAGCAGGTTAAATATTCCTGCGCCGCCTAAAGATATGACAAAGGAAGGACGGAGTACGCAAAGCACGCGGACTGTTGGATATGTCCGTGAAAACGTGGGGAGGGCTTATAGGCAAATCCGTAAGCATAAATCCTGGCGTTTGCCAAAGGGAAGCCGCAAGGTGGAACTGATGGTGTGGAGCACGCTTCCAAGAAATACTTTCTAGTCTCTGATGGCGACCGTACCAAAACCGACACAGGTGGGTGGGAAGAATATTCTCAGGCGCGCGAGATAACTCTCGTTAAGGAACTCGGCAAATTATCCTCGTAACTTCGGGAGAAGAGGAGCCTTTTCTGGTGAGTACCTTCGCGGTA
>JBPOIN010000142.1:0-8290 GCA_052034445.1 Pseudomonadota bacterium
CAGAACATTGGCAACCATCTCCTGGTTTGCTCTGCCGCTGGTCGTCGGTGAAATCCTGTCGGATGCAGCATTGCGACACCGCCTCACGGAAATCTGGTGGCTGCTTTTCCTCCTGCCTTGGGTTTCCATCGGCTTCATGCCGCGCCGTGAGTCACTGTTCGATCTGCTGGCGGGTTCTTTGGTCGTCAGGGTCAAGGCCACTCCTGAAAGCATTGCCAGCGCCGTGCCAATGCAAAAGCGCAGAACGCTGAATGGGGTTGGCATGGTTGCCCTGTGCCTTTTTGTCGGTTTCGTTTTCAGCACGACGTCGGGAATGCAGCGGACGAGGGATCTGTACAGTCGCATCGCTTATGCGATCGAGGAAACCCAGTCATTACGCAAACAAATCGAACAGTTTCATGATGCCGAGAAGCGCTGGCCAGACTCCGTCGAGATGGGCATTCCCGACTGGAATCCCTATCCCGATGGTGGTGGCTACCGCTTGCAGGGCAATGGCGTCGTGGTCATCACTTTTTCCGTGCTGCCCGAATTGAAGGGGCACAGCATTACCTTCACTCCGGCGTTGGCCGGGAATGGACAGATTGATTGGCAATGCAGTGCCGATCCCGGTATCGAAAGACGATATCTGCCAACCAGTTGTCGTTAGTTTTGGCTCCACCTGGGCGGTGCGGTTGGCCGTACGTGTGCTTGCCCCCGGGAGCACCTTGCCGCCGGAGATCTTTGTTACCGGACACAGTGCCCCAGCCCTGACACGAAGTGCTTGAAGCTTTTGAAGCGCGACAGATCGGGACCCACCTCGGCGATGACCTTCAAGGCCGTCGCCGCGTCATGCCTTCCGCCCTGATGTCCTTCGGGATGCTTGTCTTATTCCGTCAGCGCCTTGCGGAAGCGCAGCATCGAGGCGCTGAAATAGAAGGCGCCGACCAGGCCCGAGGCGAGGAAATCGCGCCATACCATGTCGAAGCCCGCGCCGCGATACACCACGGCCTGGGCGATACTGACGAAATGCGTCGACGGCATCAGCTGCATGGCCGTGCGCAGCAGCCAGGGCATGTTCTCCTGCGGCGTGTTGCCGCCCGACAGCATGATCATGATCATGAGGATCGGAAACGCTAACAGCGAGAATTGCGGCAGCGTGCGGCCGATGGTGCCGAGAAAGATGCCTAGCGAGATGATCGAGAACAGATAGAACACCAGGCCGAGCGCGAACAGCCCCACCGAACCGGCGACCTGCAAGCCGAGAAAGCCCTGGCAGACGACGTACAACGACAGCATGGCGCTGCAGAAAATCACCAGGCCGTTGGCCCAGAATTTGGCCAGCATGATCTCGAAGGGGCGCAGCGGCATTACGAGCAGGTGGTCGATGGTGCCGTGCTCGCGTTCGCGCGTGATCGCCGCGCCCGAGAGGAACAGCGCCAGCACGGTGATCTGGTTGATGAGTTCCATGGCCGAGATGACGCTGGTGAACTCGATGTTCGGGTTGTACTTCATGCGCGTCACGAGCTTGACGGGCGCCGGATCGGGGATCTCGCCACTGCTCAGTGTGGCGAGCACTTCACGCGTGACGATTTTTTCGATGTAGCCGACGCCGACGCCGGCCTGCGTCATCACGGTGGCATCGGCGAGTACCTGCACAGTCGGATGGCGACCGGATTTCACATCGGCTTCGAAATTCGGCGGGATGTCGATCACGAAGGTGAATTTGCCGTTGTCCATGGCCCGGTCGATCTGGTGCGGTTCCAGCGACTGGGGCGGCATGAAGTAGGGGGGTAGCAAGGCGTCGCCGATGCGGCGCGAGAGGGCCGAGTGGTCCTCGTCGACAATGGCGACCGAGGCGTTGTTCATGCCGAAAGCGGCATTTTTCGCCGGCGCATACACGCCGTAGGTGAACGTGTAACAGATCAAAAAAATCAGCGCTACGTCGTACTTGAGACTGAACAGCTCCTTGGTGCCGAGCCGGTAGATATTGATGAGGGTCTGTTTCATGGTTCAGCGTGCCTGGGTGCGCAGCAACATGCGTGAGCAGAACAGGAATACACAGGCCGTGAAAATCAGGACCAGCATGTCATGGCTCAGATCCATGAAGCCCAGCCCCTTGGTAAAGCTGCCGATGCTGATGTGCTCGAAGAAGCTGCTCGGGAACACCTTGCCGATGGTCTGGGCAAAGCCAGTCAACGAGGCCACGGGTGTGAACATGCCCGAGAACTGGATGGCCGGCATGATGCTCAGGATGCCCGTGGCGAAAATCGCCGCCACCTGCGTGCGCACCATGGTCGACAGCAGCAAGCCGAATCCCGTGGTGGTGATCGAATACAGCGCGGCGCCGATCACCAGTGCGATGAAGCTGCCCTTGAGCGGTACCTCGAACAGCAGCTGGGCCAGCGTAAACATGCTGAAAAAGCTGATCAGCGAAATCACCACGTACGGCAACTGCTTGCCGAGCAGGAATTCGACGCCCGTCACAGGTGTGACGTACAGATTCGTGATCGAGCCCATTTCGATCTCGCGCACCACGCCGACCGCCGTCATCATCGCCGGAATGAAAATCAGCAGCAGCATCAGGCTGCTCGGCACGATGGCATTCACGCTGCGGAAATCCGGGTTGTAGCGGAAGCGCGTTTCAACGCTGGCTGGCAGTTTGGGCGGCGCCAGCCCCGGGTGTTCGCGATAGAAGCGGTCGAGGAAGTTCTGATGGGCGCCCTCGATATAGCCCAGGCTGGTCTCGGCCTGGGTGGGTTTCGAACCGTCGATCCAGATGCCGATCTCGGGTTGGCGTCCGCGCGCGAGGTCTTCGCCGTAACCGGGGGGGATTTCGATGGCCACCTTGATCTGGCCGCGGCGCATGCGCATTTCCAGATCCTCGTGATCGGCGAGTTCCGGCTGCTCGCTGAAATAACGCGAGGTCTTGAAGTTTTCCAGATACTCGCGACTTTCCACACTGTGATCGCGGTCGAGCACGGCGAAGGTCAGATTTTCAACATCGAACGAGATGCCGTAACCGAATACGATCAGCATCACCAGCGGACCGAACAGCGAGTACATCAGGCGGATCGGGTCGCGCAGGATTTCCATGGTTTCGCGCACACTGTAGGCCCACAAGCGGCGCAGGCTGAACCAGGCCGAACCCGTCGACGGGCGAGCGTGGGCCGGCGTTGCCGGCTCGCTCAGCGCCGGTGTGGCCGCAACCGGCGCCGCGACTGCGGCGGCCGCCGGAGCGTGGCCTGCTGCGGTCGCCTGGGACGGCGCCAGATATTCGCCGGTCGCCACCTCAAGATATTTGATGAAGGCGTCTTCGAGGGTCGCAGTTTCAAGCTCGGTGCAGATTTCCTGCGGCGTGCCCTGGGCCAGCACCTTGCCGGCATACATCAGCGAAATTCGGTCGCAGCGCTCGGCTTCGTTCATGAAGTGCGTGGTGATGAAAATCGTCACGCCGTCACGGCGCGCCAGATCGATCAGCAGCTCCCAGAAACTGTCGCGCGCCACTGGGTCGACGCCCGATGTCGGCTCATCGAGGATCAGCATGTCCGGTTCGTGGATCACCGCGACGGCCAGCGACAGACGCTGACGGATGCCCAGCGGCAGGCCTTCGGGGCGCTGGTCGACATATGGCGTGAGACCGAAGCGTTGCAGCATTTCTTCGACGCGCGCCGGTTTACGCTCCATGGGCATGTGGAACAGGTCGGCATGTAGTTCGAGGTTCTGCCGCACGGTCAGTTCGGTGTACAGCGAGAAGGATTGCGACATGTAGCCGACGCGGGTACGCGTGGCCATGTCCTTGGCATTCACCTGGCGGCCGAACAGCAGCGCCGTGCCCGAAGTCGCCGGCAGCAGGCCGGTCAACATCTTCATGGTGGTGGTCTTGCCGCAGCCGTTCGAACCCAGGAAGCCGAAGATTTCGCCGGCGCGGATGCGGAAGTTTACATTGTCGACGGCCGTGAAATCGCCGAAGCGGCAGGTCAGATCGCGCGCCTCGATCACGATGTCTTCTTCGCTGTCGCCTCGCGTATCGCGCGGCGGAATGACCAGCTTGGTGTGCGCGCCGCGCTGCTCGGCGGGCAGCAGGGCGATGAAGGCGTCTTCGAGGGTTGCGGTTTGCGTGCGGCTCTTGAGTTCCGCTGGCGAACCCGTGGTGAGTGCGCGTCCGGCATTCATCGCCACCAGCCAGTCGAAGCGCTCGGCCTCTTCCATGTAGGCCGTGGCAACGATCACGCTCATCTGTGGGCGCTGCTGGCGCAGGCGGTCGACGAGCGCCCAGAAATGGCGGCGTGACAGCGGGTCGACGCCCGTGGTCGGTTCGTCGAGGATCAGCAGGTCGGGATCGTGGATCAGTGCGCAACACAGACTGAGCTTCTGCTTCATGCCGCCCGAAAGCTTGCAGGCCGGCCGGTCGGCGAACTTCACGAGATCCGTGGCGGTCAGCAGTTCCTCGATGCGTGCGTGGCGCTCGCGCCGGCTGTGGCCGAACAGGCGGCCGAAAAAATCCACGTTCTCGAACACTGACAAGGTCGGATACAAGTTACGTCCGAGACCCTGCGGCATGTAGGCAATGCGCGGGCAGGCGCGGAAGCGGTGGGCGTTTTCGGCCATGTCGCCGTCGAAGACCTCGACGCGCCCGGTCTGGATTTTCGTCGCGCCGGCAATGAGCGCCAGCACGCTGGATTTGCCGACGCCGTCCGGGCCGATGAAGCCGGCCATGCAGCCGGCGGGGATCTCCAGATCCAGTGCGTCGACCGCCAGCGTTTTGCCATAGCGATGGCTGACGCCAGTCAGGCGCGCGGCAAACTGCGCGGCGTGACTCATCACTTGGCCGGGGCGGCGGCAGCGTTTGCGGTGGCGGGAGCCGCCACGGGTTCAGCGGTGGCGGGGGCGGCGGGAGTCGTGGCCAGCGATTGCGGCGGCAGGGCGATCTGCAGCGCTGGCGGCCATGGCGCCGCGGGGTTGATCTGGATCGTCGCCACGCCGGGCATGCCGCCTTTCACGTGGGCGGCGAACTGCTTGAGCATCTCGGGATCGAGTCGCAGCTTGACCTGGAATACCAGCTTCTGACGCTCGGTTGCGGTTTCCACGGTTTTCGGCGTGAATTGCGCCTGTGAGGCGACATAGCTGACCTTGGCGGGCAGCACGAATTGCGGTGCGGCGTCGAGCACCAGGCGCGCCTCGGTGCCAATGGCGATTTTGCCGACCACGGTTTCGGGCATGAACACCGTCATGTACACATCGGTCAGGTCGAGCAGCGTGGCGACCTTGCCGCCGCCGCCGATGACTTCGCCGGGCTCGGTGAGGCGATGCTGCAGGCGGCCGCTGCGCGGCGCCTTGATCAGGCTGTCGGCAATTTCGGTCTGCAGGCGCTCGACCGTGGCCTTGGCGGCCTCGATGCCGGCGTGCGCCTCGACGACCTGCGATTGCGCGGCGAGGATGCCGGATTCGGCTTCGATGACCTGCGATTGCGCGGCGCTCAGCATGGCCAGCGCGCTTTGGCGGCGGTTCTGGTCAATATCGAGCTTTTGCGGCGCGTTATAGCCCTTGTCAACGAGCTGTTGCGAGCGCACGAGCTGCTTTTCGGCAAACGCCAGTTCGCTTTCACGCTGCGCCACAATGGCTGCGGCCGTGCGCTTGGCCTGCATGCGCTGGGTGACGAAGGCCTGTGCCGTGGCCTGGGCGTTTTGCGCCCGGCGCACCTGGGCCTGGGCTTCGCGCAATTGTGCTTCGAGCGACTGCACATCCATCTGGGCGATGACCTGGCCGGCCTCGATATTGTCGCCTTCCCGGGCGTCGATCGATTTCAGGCGCCCCGGCAGCTTGGTGGCAATGACGATCTGCGTGGCTTCGATGCGACCGTTGCCTCGCGCAAAATTCTCGAATTCCGGCGCGGCTTTTTCCTTCTGCCAGAAGTAATAGCCGGCGCCAGCGCCGATGGCGATCACCGTGAGCAGAAAAATGATGCCGGTCTTGCCGTGTTTGTTCTGATGGATGCTCATATTGGTGTGTGTCTCCGGTTGGGCGCTTGGCGGGAGGCGTGCGTCCTGATCTTGTTGGGTATTGGTGGGCTGGTGAAAATGCGCTGTTTCAGTCTGCCGGGTATTCGCGTCAGCTTGCTGGGATTTCCTGCAACAGTGCCTGCAGTTTCTCGATCGGTCGGGCGACCACGGCGCGTTGGCCAACCACCACGATGGGCCGCTCGATGAGGATCGGGTGCTGCGCCAGCGCATCGAGCCAGGCCTCGTCGTCGAGCTCGCAACCCTGATACAGCTGCTTGTATACATCCTCGCCCGTGCGCACGATCTGCTGCGGCCTGAGATCGAGCAACTTCAGCAAGGCGCGCAATTCCTCCTTGTCCGGCGGCTGCTTTAGATAGTCGACGACCTCGGCCGTCAGGCCCGCCTCGGCCAGCAGGGCGCAGGCCGCCCGGCTCTTGGAACAGCGCGGATTATGGTAAATGCGTAGGCTGGGCAGGGGCGTCATGGTGCGCAGGTGCAGCGGATGCAAAGTCCGGTAGGTTAGCAGACCTGGGCGCGGATCGGCAATTGCGGTCGTAGATCGTCTCTCCTTTTTGTCGAAGGGAATCCCTGTGCAACCAAGCGGCGGGGAGGGGGATTCAGTCGGACTCCGTCGCCAGAATGGTGTGCGCCAGCGCCGCGATGCTCGCCGGAGTCAGATCGTCGCTGGCGATCTGGCGGGCGCCTTCGAAACTGCGGTAGTTCCGGCTCTGCGAGCGATGGTAGAGCGCGTCGTAGTGCTGTTCGAGCAGTTCGCCGACCAGTGTCGGGAAGGCCCCGGCTTGAGTCAGGTCTATCCAGCGGGCGATGGTTTCGCCGCTTTGCAGGCTGCGCAGGCGATCGAGGTTTTCGATCAGCCAGGCCGGGTCGGTCAGGAAGTAGTCGTAATCGCGCAGCAGGAATTCGACGCGCGCGGCGAGCGGCACTTCAAGGCGCAGACTCGGCGCCGAGCGGATCTGCTCCAGCAGCAGATCGGGCAGTTGCAGCAGGCCGATGCGCCGGCTTTCGGCCTCGACATACACGGGGCGGGCCGGGTCGAAATCCTGCAAGGCCAGATACAGGCTGGTTTCGAAACTCTTTTGTGTCGGCTGCGGCACACCGGGCTGGGCGCCGAGGACCGAGCCCTTGTGGGCGGCCAGTTGTTCGAGATGCAGCACCTGCGCACCCTGGGCGGCCAGCGCTTCGAGCAGCCGGCTCTTGCCGCTGCCCGTGGCGCCCGTGACGACGCGATAGTTAAAGCGCGTGGGCAGTATCTGCAGTTGTTCGAGCACATGACGGCGCCAGCTCTTGTAACCGCCATCGAGACGCTGCGCGTCCCAGCCGATCTGGCGCAGTATGTGCGTGAAGGCGCCGCTACGCTGGCCGCCGCGCCAGCAATACACGAGCGGCCGCCATTCGCGCGGCCGGTCGAGAAAGCGCTCCTCGATATGCCGGGCGATATTGCGCGCCACGAGTGCGGCGCCGATCTTCTTGGCGGCAAACGGCGACTCCTGCTTGTAAAGCGTGCCGACGCGTGCGCGCTGTGCGTCGTCGAGCACCGGGCAGCTGATGGCCTGCGGCAGATGATCCTCGGCGAATTCCGCCGGCGAGCGGGCGTCGATGACCTCGTCAAATTCGGACAACTGTGCTAGGTTTGCGACCCCTTGGATTTTCATGAAATTCTTCTGCAAACGGTGGATCGGACGCTGACGATGGATATCAAATTGACGCAATTCTCCCACGGTGGCGGCTGCGGCTGCAAAATTGCACCCGCCGTGCTGTCCGAAATCCTTGGTCAGACGCCGGCCTTCCCCCTGCCGAAGGAGCTGCTGGTTGGCGCCGAAACCAGCGACGACGCAGCGGTGTACCAGTTGAATGCCGAGCAGGCGCTGGTTGCGACGACCGATTTCTTCACGCCCATCGTCGATGATCCGCGCGACTTCGGCCGCATCGCCGCGGCGAATGCGCTGTCCGATGTGTATGCCATGGGCGGCCGGCCGATCATGGCGCTGGCGCTGGTCGGCATGCCGCTCGACAAGCTGCCGCTGGCCGTGATCCGCGAGATCCTCGCGGGCGGCGAGGAAATCTGCGCGCGTGCCGGGATTCCGATTGCCGGCGGCCATTCGATCGACACGCTCGAACCGATCTACGGCCTGGTCGGCCTCGGCATCGTCCATCCGCAGCGCGTCAAGCGCAACAGCGCGGCGCGCGCCGGCGACTGCCTGATTCTCGGCAAGCCGCTGGGCATCGGCATCCTCTCGGCCGCGCTGAAGAAAGGGCAGCTCGACGCTACGGGCTATGCGCGGATGATCGAG
>JBPOIN010000061.1:0-4962 GCA_052034445.1 Pseudomonadota bacterium
ACGATGGTCGTCTGATGCTGGTTGGCGAGCAAGGGCTTGTGATGCGCTCGAATGATAACGGGGCCAATTGGCAGGTGGTTCCGCAGTTTTATATCGGCACATTCTTTGGCGTGGTGCGTGCCAGCGCAGACGAATGGATCGCCTATGGGATGCGCGGAAATATTTACTACAGCAAAGATTTTGGCGAAACCTGGCGCAAGGTGGAGACTCCTTTGTCGATCAGCTTGTTTGGCGATACAACGGCTGCAGATGGCACGATTTACCTGGTTGGAGAAGGTGGTGTGACGCTGGCTTCGCGTGATCACGGCAGTTCATTTGAAGTCGTCCAGCAGAGTGGGGCCGGGACATTCACGGCGATCACGCAGATGCAGGGTAATCGCATGATGGTTGCCGGTCTGGTAGGTGTTCGCGAATTGACGATCACAGCAAAAGGGGAAACCAAATGATCGAGCGTCGCACTACCTCGAGCCGGTTCAGGATGTTCATCGATCGCTGCGCCGATCTACTGATCGACCATCGTCGCTTTTTGATGCTTTTGTTTGTTGCGATGACCTTGGGCTTCGGTTATTCGGCAACCAAGATTCAACTTGATCCGGGCTTTCTCAAGGTCATCCCGGTCAAGCATGAGTACATGAAAACCATGTTCGATTATCTCAAGGTATTCCCTGGAGCTAATCGCATCATGATCAATGTGCGCTGGAAGGGCGAAGGCGATATCTATAACAAGGAGTTTCTGGATACCTTGCGCAAGGTGACCGATGAGGTCTTCTTCATTCCCGGTGTAGAACGTAACCGCCTTGCATCGCTGTTTACGCCGAATGTGAAGTATGTCCAGGTAACTGAAGAAGGTTTCGTTGGCGATGTGGTTGTGCCATCGCGCTTCTCTTCCTCGAATCCTGAGGATCTGGCCATCGTCCGCAGCAACGTGACGAAGTCGGGCGAAATCGGCCGCCTGGTTTCTTCTGATCTCAAGGGCGCGATGGTTCGTGCCGAATTGCAGGAGCTTGATCCGAATACCGGGGAACGCGTTAATTACTACGAGGTCGCCAATCAACTCGAAGAATTGCGGACCAAGCTCGAAAGCAAAAACATTGAAATCGGCGTCGTCGGCTTCACGATGTTGGTCGGTCAGGTCGTCTCTGGTCTGATTGATGTTTTCAAGTTTTTCGGCATCGCCTTCGTCATCACGGCGATTCTGCTGCTGGTGTATTGCCGCTCGATCAAACTGACGGTTGTTGCCTTGGTTGTGGCTCTGCTGCCGGTGATTTGGCTTTGTGGCTTGCTGCCATTGATTGGCATGGGTATCGATCCAATGTCGATTCTGGTGCCATTCCTGATTTTTTCAATCGGTGTGTCGCACGCGGTTCAGATGACGAATGCCTGGAAGCTTGAAATCCAGCGTGGCGCCAGTTCTTCCGACGCTGCGCGCAGTGCAATTCGAAAATTGTTCATCCCAGGCACGGTGGCGTTGCTGACCAATGCGCTGGGCTTCATGGCGATCATGCAGATCGAAATCCAGATCGTGCGCGAATTGGGCATCACGGCTTGTCTTGGCGTGCTGCTGATGATCATTACCAACAAGATGATGTTGCCAATCATTCTTTCGCACCTCAGCCTGGAGGCGAGAGCCCTGAAGCCATCGAATCTCGATGCAGTCGGCAAGCACCCGTTGTGGTGGCGCTTGTCGGTTTTCACCCAGCCCAAACCGGCGCTGGGTGTGTTTGCAATTTGCATGGTGATTCTGGTTGTTGGCGTGATCGATTCGAGAAAAATCCAGATCGGCGATATCGGGCGGGGATTCCCTGAATTGCGTGAAACCAACCGTCTGAACCGGGATACTGAAGGGCTGGTCAAGAATTACGAGATCGGTATGGATGTGTTTACCATCATTGCCGAACCGAAGGGGGTGCAGGAAGGTTGTCTCGATTACACTGTCATGAACACCATCGAGCGCCTTGAACTCTACATGCGCGGCGTACATGGTGTTCAGTCTGTCGTGAGTGCGCCGACCATCGGCAAGCTGGTGATGGCGGCCAGTAACGAAGGCAATCCGCGCTGGGCGGTGATCGGCCGGACCTATGAGGCTCTGCGTCAAGGCGGGCGCGCATATGATCCCGAGTATGGTGTCAACACTGATGCTTGTCAGGCGATCCAGGTGATGGTTTTCCTCAAGGATCATGAGGGGACAACCTTGGCGCATGTGGTGGAAGAAACGAAGCGCTTTATTGCAGCCGAGAACAATCCCAAGCTGGTTCTGCGTCTGGCGGGCGGCAATGCTGGTGTCGGCGCCGCAACCAACGAGGCAGTTGAGGCTGCCGAAGTGACTATGCTGCTGTCGATTTTCGGCGCCATTACTGGCTTGTGCTTCCTGACCTTCCGCTCCTGGCGCGCTGTGCTATGCATCATCATTCCCCTGACGCTGGTCTCGATTCTCTGTAACGCCCTGATGGCGCGCATGGGGATTGGCCTGAAAGTTGCGACCTTGCCGGTGATTGCCTTGGGCGTGGGCGTCGGTGTCGACTATGGCATTTATCTGTTTGAACGCATCCAGCACCAGATGGAGCATATGGGCGACGATCTGCGCACCGCGTTCTATGAAGCAATGTGCCAGCGCGGTACGGCTGCGGTATTTACCGCGATCACCATGGCTGTCGGTGTGGGAACTTGGGCATTTTCGGCCTTGAAATATCAGGCGGACATGGGGCTGCTGCTGGCTTTCATGTTCCTCGTGAATGTGCTCGGTGCGATTTTGCTGCTGCCGGCGTTAGCAGCCTGGCTTGAAATGCCGACCAAAAAGCTCGAGAACCAGTGATTGGTTAAGCTGGCTCATCCTGCTTGACATGAAAACGCGAAGCGCCATCTTCCTTTATGGGGATGGCGCTTTGTATTTTGCTGAAACCCGAGGAGGGGATATCGAAGGGAGGCGCTTGTGGCGCTTCAAACCAGAATTTAAGCCTGTTTTGACAAATCAACTCGAGCAAAAACGTGCAGAAATGGAATCAAAAACTCATCCTCTTCGTCATCGCTAATGTCTCGCTCGTCCATCAATGGCTTGCGCAGGCTGTGTCCAAAGCCGGATTGCTGGCATTCTTAAGCCATCCTGAAAATGAATCGTGAGCTGCAATATGGCAGTCGTCCAATTCCCGATCCGGTCACGTTGAAAAGTGCCTTATGATGGTAGCGAATTGCATCACAGGTAAAATTGGATAAATTCCAGTTGTGCGCAACCGACTAGGCAGTGTTCAACCTGGAAGCGAGCATCTTCCTCGGTTAATGGCGAGGTATCACATCTTTGCTGAAATCAAATGACCTGTCGTAGTCTCGCAAGCACTGCAGCAGAAGCGGAATGTCGCACTCATGGAGAATCCCCGTAAAATGAGCTTGCTTGGGTGCCGAATTGGACGGATCTGCAAGTTGTTCTCTTCGACTACATCGAACCGTTTTACAATCGGACGTGACATCCCACGCCCGACTAGTCTCGCCAGTAAATTTCAAAGCGGATTGGCTCGGCGTTCAGCACACGCCATAACGCGCGGCATAATGCCGAAGGTTTGGAAGACGAAAAACCGAGGGAAATTCATTCCTGCATGAGCCGGATTATTTTGTTGAACAAACCCAATGGGGTTTTGACTCAATTCAGGCCCGTCGAAGGGCGGAAAACCCTCAAAGATTTCATTCCAGTTCCTGGTGTCTATGCGGCGGGGCGTCTGGACGCCGATAGTGAAGGCTTGCTGCTCTTGACCCGTGATGGAAGGTTGCAGCAACGTATTTCGGCACCACGCTTCAAACTACGCAAGATTTATTGGGCGCAGGTCGAAGGGATTCCTGATGTGCTGGCGCTCAAGGCACTTTGCAGTGGGTTGGACTTAGGTGATTTCAAAACTTTGCCGTGCCGAGTGCGGGTGATCGACGAGCCGACATGCCTATGGCCGCGAATCCCGCCGATTCGCTTTCGCAAGGAAATTCTGACCACTTGGCTGGAAATTGAGTTGCGGGAAGGCAAGAACCGCCAGGTCCGGCGCATGACTGCCAAAGTCGGTTTCCCGACGCTGCGTCTGGTTCGCTGGGCGATTGGTGCATGGACCGTGGCAGGATTGGCACCGGGGGAGTGGAAAGAAATGGATTGGAAAGAGAGCGTCCCCTGAATTGGTGGGCCGAATTAAAATTCTGAAAATGTTGTCAACCCTTGTGAGATTTGCACGTTAAAGGATGCGACACGAACGACGCATTGAAGTGTCTTAAAGAAACTGTTGATGGCTTGACCACTCAATGACCCTAACTTGAATTTTGAAAGGCTACACAATGAACAAGCTCCTCGCCGCTCTGATTGCCGCTGCTTTTGCCGCCACCGCTTTCGCTGCTGATGCCCCGAAGGCTGATGCCCCGAAGGCTGATGCAGCCAAGGTCGAAGCCAAGGTCGAAGCCAAGCCGGCTGCTGCCGAGGCCACCAAGGCTGATGCTCCTAAGGCCAAGAAAGCCAAGAAAGCCAAGAAAGCTGAGGCCGCTGCTGCTGAAACCAAGTAATTGAAGTGATTCAATGAAAAGGGAGTAGATACGTCTGCTCCCTTTTTTATTGCGGGTCGTTTTTGATTTCTATCACTTTTGATAGAATGCGCGCGGTCACGCTACTGCATAGTGGGCATATTTTTCATATGCTTAAGTTAAGAAGAGGTTTCTCATGAGCAAACTGTTGCCCGTTCTGATCGCTGTTGCCTTCGCCGCTACCACCGCTTTCGCTGCTGATGCTCCCAAGGCCGAAGCCCCTAAGGCTGAACTCAAGAAAGAAGAAGTCAAGAAAGACGAAAAGAAGGTAGAGGCCAAGAAAGAAGAAAAGACACTGCTGTCCGGTTAAATGAATGATCATTTCTCTGAAAGCCACGACTGATGAGGATTTCCGAGCGATGAAGGGTGGTGTCGATTTGAACGGCGAATTCCAATTCTGGCAATCTTCCGGGCTTTTGC
>JBPOIN010000122.1:0-26457 GCA_052034445.1 Pseudomonadota bacterium
GCAAAAGCCCGGAAGATTGCCAGAATTGGAATTCGCCGTTCAAATCGACACCACCCTTCATCGCTCGGAAATCCTCATCAGTCGTGGCTTTCAGAGAAATGATCATTCATTTAACCGGACAGCAGTGAATCAACGGTAAATTTTTAAACTTGAACCTTTGCCGTTATCCAATCGTGTCTCTCATCGAAAAACTCTCCGAACACGAGCGCACCAGGGTTCTGCACGTCATGCGGGATGCCGAATCTGTCAATCGTCACTTGCAGCTGTTTCTCTGGCTGCAAGGCGAGTTTCAGCATTTCTTGCCACATGACATTCTGATAGCTGCCGTTGGCGATTTTTCGGCGCAGAAACTGAGCTTCGACGTGGTGTCGGCATTACCCGGCGTCCGCACCGAGAATCTGCTCGGCTGCCATACGAAAAGCCTGGTCTACCGGCTGTTCGCGCGCTGGAATGATCATCAGCGCCAAATGCTCACGGATGAAGGAACACTGGACCTGTTTGACTGCAACCTGTGCAATTGCCAAACCGCCCAGACACTACAGAACATGCATTCGGTACTCATCCATGGCGCACGCGACGAGCGCAGCGGCGCTGACGCACTGTACATTTTCCTCAGCCATGAACCGGATACATTCAAGCAGCGTATGGAAATTCTCGCCCTGTTGCTGGCGCCGATCGACTTTGCCTGCCGCCGCGTTACTTCGCTGACAAAGTCGAAGACACAACTGACCGACGCAATACAAAACCAGTCTCTGCGCACGGATCGGAATGGAGAAATGCTCTCGGCGCGCGAAATGGAAATTCTCGAATGGGTCAGTCAGGGCAAAACCAATGGCGAGATCGGCACCATTTTGAACATCAGCGCCTTCACGGTGAAAAACCATCTGCAGCGCGTATTTCGCAAGATCAATGTGACAAACCGCGCCCAAGCAACCTCGGCGCTTGAACAGATCAAGCGTTATCAAAGCCTTTCGCAGTAACGTCCATGCCGCTCGCCACCAATCCCGCCACACGCAAAGATGCCTTCCTGAATCGGCGCATTCTGGGAGCGCCAGCGCTCGACCATCCGGTCGAATTCATTGAAACCCTGGTCGATCCGCTGGCGCTGATCGCCAGTCTCTGGCTGCTGGCTTTTGTCATTGAGGGCGACATCACGATGCCCTACGTGATCCTGTCGATTTTTGTGTTTTCGATGACTTATCCATCGCCATCGTATTTGAACGGCCCGAAGCGCCGCATCCCGATCGGCGCGATCCTGGGCTGGGTCGAAGTCGGCGGCCTGTTGTATTTCATGGGTTACGCCAGCCACCTGCTGCGGATTTACGATCCACGGGTTGCCTTGCACTGGCTCTGGCTGGCGCCCTTGTGCGTGATGTTGCTGCATCTGCTGGTACACGTGGCGGCACCGCGCCTGCTGACACTGTTCGGTCCGCCGCGCAAGGCCGTCATCGTCGGCATGAGCGACCAGGGCCTCGCCCTCGGCCAGGAAATCCGCCACAACCGCGTGTCGGGGACAAACCTCGTGGGGTATTTCGACGATCGCCCGGCCGAACGCTTGGGGCCGCTGGCCAACACGGTATTTCCGCTACAGGGCAAGTTCCTCGAACTGCCCGACTATGCGCGAAAAACCGGCCTGCACACGATTTACATCGCCCTGCCGATCACGGGACAACCGCGCCTGCAGACCCTACTCGACGAACTGCGCGACACCACGGCTTCGATCTATTTCGTACCCGACGTATTCACCACCGACCTGATCCAGGGACGCATGAGCAATCTCGGCGACATTCCGCTGGTGGCCGTCTGCGAATCGCCGTTCACGGGCGCCCATGGCACGATCAAGCGTCTGAGCGACATCGTGCTGTCGCTGCTGATCCTGGTGCTGATCTCGCCGCTGCTGCTGCTCATCGCCTTCGCCGTAAAACTGACGTCGCCCGGCCCGATCCTGTTCCGCCAGCGCCGCTATGGTCTCGATGGCGAGGAGATCACGGTGTATAAATTCCGCTCGATGACCGTCTGCGAAGATGGCGCCGAGATCCGCCAGGCGCAGCGCAACGATCAACGCGTCACGCCGCTCGGCGCCATCCTGCGCCGCACCTCGCTCGACGAACTGCCGCAGTTCATCAATGTGCTGCAGGGCCGCATGAGCATCGTCGGCCCGCGTCCGCACGCCGTGGCCCACAACGAGATGTACCGCAAGCTCATCAAGGGTTACATGATCCGCCACAAGGTCAAACCCGGCATCACGGGCTGGGCGCAGGTGAATGGCCTGCGCGGCGAGACCGACACGCTCGAAAAAATGAAGGCGCGTGTCGATCACGACCTCGACTATCTGCGCAACTGGTCATTGCATCTGGATATTTACATCATCCTGAAGACCATTCTGGTGGTATTCAGGCAGCCGCACGCGTATTGATGTGTGGACGGCCGCGCGCGGCCGGCGCACGTCACAGCTCCTTGACGAGCACTTTCGAGCGGCGCTGAAAATTGTAAAGCTCGCGTTTGGCCTCGGGCAGCGCCGCGACATCGGTTTCGCGGAAGCCGCGCTCGATGAACCAGTGCGCCGTGCGCGTGGTTAACACAAACAGGCGCTTGAGCTTGAGCTTTTTGGCGCGTGCTTCGAGGTGCTTGCGCAACTGATCGCCATAGCCACCGCGCCGATACTCGGGCATCACGGCCAGACAGGCAAGTTCCCCCGCCCGCTCCTTGTTCTTGCCGGTCGTAAACGGATACAGCGCCACACAGCCGACAATCACACCGTCGTGATCCAGGATGGAAAAGCGGCCGATTTCCATTTCCAGGCGTTCACGGCCGCGCTTGACGAGTGTGCCGTCGGCTTCAAGCGGCGCAATCAGCGCCAGGATGGCGCCGACGTCGTCGACGCTGGCTTCGCGCAGGCTCACGAGCGTGGCATTCGTCATGACCGTGCCGACGCCGTTGCGCGTGAAGAACTCCATGAGCATGGCGCCATCGGTCTGCCGATCGAGGAAATGCACGCGGCCAACGCCCGCGCGGCAGGCGCGAATCGCGCCGGGCAGCACGCGCATGAGTTCGGGCGCCTGCTTGACGGGCCGCACCAGCAGGACTTCGGCGGCGTCGGCCGTCAGCGCTTCGAGCAACTGGCCTTTCTTGTCGACCACGCCCGGCGCGCCGCACAGATAAATGAGCTTTTCGGCCTGCAGCGCGACGGCCACGGCCTGCGCGACTTCTTCCCAGGCCAGATTGAAGATTTCGCCAGTCGGCGAGACACCCAGCGGTGTAATCAGCACGACATTCTGCTGATCGAGATCGGCCTTGATTTCCTCGGCGATGATCTTGCGCACGGCGCCCGTGTATTGATAGTCGACGCCATCGAGTACGCCGACGGGCTTGGCAGTGATGAAATTGCCGCCCGTGACGCGCATCCAGGCGCCGGCCATCGGTGTGTTGGGCAGGCCTTGCGAAAGCAGCGCCTCGATCTCGATGCGCGCCACGCCCATGGCGCTCTTGACGCATTCGAGCGCGCCGCCGTCGGTGATGCGCAAACCCTGGTGAAAACGCGGCGTCAGGCCGCGGCGTTGCATTTCAGCGTCGATCTGCGGCCGTGCGCCATGCACGAGCACCAGGCGGATGCCGAGACTCGCCAGCAGATTGAAGTCCTGCGCCAGCGCCTGGGCCTGATCGCTGGCCAGAATTTCGCCGCCAAAGGCGATCACGAAGGTGCGGCCGCGAAACGCGTGAATATACGGCGCCGCCTGACGCACCCAGGCCACCAGCGCGGCACTGACCGGGTCTGCCGCTGCCGGCAGCGCGGGGACTGCTGCAGTCTGCGGGGTGTTTTCGTTGTTTTCTGCCTGTGCCGCCATCGCCATTCACCTTCCTGATTTTGCCGCTTGGTTTCCGTTCAAGTTGCCGGGATCAATCGGCGCGCTGTTTGCTCGTGATCGCCGCTTCGAGACGCTCGCAGACCGTGCGCAGGATTTTCGCCCGGGCAAAGTTCTTGTCGTTGGCCTCGACAATGGTCCACGGCGCATTGCCGGTGCTCGTGCGATCCACCATGTCGCAGACCGCTGCATGATAGGCATCCCATTTCTCGCGATTGCGCCAGTCTTCGTCGGTGATCTTGAAGCGCTTGAACTCGATTTTCTCGCGCTCCTTGAAACGCTTGAGCTGTTCTTCGCGGCTCACCTGGAGCCAGAACTTGATGACGATCGCGCCTGCATCGGCCAGCTCGTGTTCGAAATCATTGATCTCGGCATACGCACGCAGCCAGTCTGCCTCGGAACAGAAACCTTCGACGCGCTCGACCAGCACGCGGCCGTACCAGGAGCGATCGAAGATCGTCACGCGGCCGACGCGCGGGATATGGCGCCAGAAACGCCACATATACGGCTGGGCGCGCTCTTCCTCGGTCGGCGCGGCGATCGGCACAATCTGGTATTCGCGCGCATCGAGGGCCGCGGTGATACGCCGGATGCTGCCGCCCTTGCCGGCGGCATCCGAGCCCTCGAAGACACAGATCAACGAGCGCTTCTTGAATCGCGGATCGCGCACGAGTTCGGACAGCTTGCCCTGCCAGTGCGCGAGCTGGTCTTCATAGGCTTTCTTGGCGAGTTTCTGCGTCAGGTCGAGTTCGGAGAGCAGATCGCGTCCGTCGATGTTGGCGAGGATCGGCGGCGCGACCGGCGTGACCTGCCGCTCGCCGCCGGCCAGGCGCTGCTTGAGGGTTTCGAGCAGGATCTTGCCAACCGTCAATGAGCGATAGCGGTCGTCGGTGCCTTCGATGATGATCCACGGCGCCCATGGCGTATTCGTCAGGCGCAGCACATGGCCCGCGACATCCTGCAATTTGTCGTAGGTTTTGAGGCGGTCCCAGTTCCACTTGGTCACGCGCCAGGCCGTGTGGGGATTCTTTTCGAGCGCCTTGAGACGCTTCTTCTGCCCGTCCTTGGTCAGATGAAACCAGAACTTGAGGACCAGCGCGCCTTCATTCACCAGCATGGCCTCGAAACGATTGATCTGGTCGATGCGTTGGTCGAGCGCAGCCTTGCTCATCTGCCCTTCAAGGCGATCGTGGATGGGCGCCGAATACCAGGAGCCGGCAAAAATGCCGACCCGGCCTTTCGGCGGCAGCGCGCGCCAGTAGCGCCACATGAACGGCCGCTCGCGCTCTTCGTCAGTCAGCGCGGAAAACGCCAGCGTCGAGATAAAGCGCGGGTCCATCCATTCATACAGCACGTTGATGGTCTCGCCCTTGCCGGCGCCATCCTGGCCGCTGACCAGCACGATGACGGGGATCTTGCCATGCTCCTTGAGCTCGTATTGCGCATCGAGCAGGGCCGCACGCAGCTCGGGCACGGCCTTGCGATAAGTATCCTTGTCGATCTGATGACCGATTTCAGCCGATTCGAACATGATTGCTCTCCCGTAAATGACCTAGAAATCGCCCCACAACGTCATGAGCGCCGCAACTGCCGCCAGACCAGCCGTCTCGGTGCGCAGCACGCGCGGGCCAAGCGTCGCAGCCTGAAAACCCAGCGAACGCGCGAGATCCTCCTCCTCGACATCGAGTCCGCCTTCCGGCCCGATGAGCAGGGACACCGGCCCCTGCGGGCGCGAAAACCCGGCGAGCCGCCGGCCATCGCGCGGCGACAGCAACAGGCGCAGCCCGGCGCCCGCCGGCGGTTGCGCCAGATAATGCGGCAAATCCAGAATCGGCTCCACCTGTAGCAAACGGTTGCGCCCGCATTGTTCGCTCGACGCGGCGACCACCTGACGCCAGTGCGCCACGCGCTTGTCGGCGCGCGCCCCAGCCAGGCGCACCACGCTGCGCTTGCTCTGCACGGGCTGCAGTCTGGTAACGCCCAGTTCGACGGCCTTCTGCACCACCCAGTCCATCTTGTCGCCGCCCGGCAGGGATTGCACCAAGGTCAGGTCCAGCGGCGCTTCGCGCTCAATCGCTTGCCGTGCGCCAAGCAGCACGCGCACTTTGCGCCCGGCATCGACGATCCGCGCCGGGTATTCACCGCCGCTGCCATCGAACAGCACCAGATCATCGCCGCTGCGCAGACGCAACACGCGCAAGGCATGGTGCGCGAGCGCCTCCGGCAGGTCGAATTCCTCGCCGGCCTGCAGTGCGACCTCTTCAACAGGGCAATAAAAGCGCGCTATCATCGGGGCATTATATGCTTCAACAGTCAAGGAACGCCCATGGTCAAACTCACCACGCCGGTCTGCGAATTCGGCGCCCCCGCCCTCCCGTTCAACCTGCCCGGCACGGACTGGCAACGCCATACGCTGGAGACCGCGCGCGGTCCGAACGGCCTGCTGGTCATGTTCATCTGCAATCACTGTCCCTATGTGCGCGCCATCATGCCGCGTCTGATCGAGGACACGCGCAAGCTCAAGGAGCTGGGCATCGGCTGCATCGCCATCATGTCCAACGATTCGACCAGATACCCTGACGACAACTGGTACAGGATGCAGTGCATCGCTGCCGAACTCGAATTTCCCTTTCCCTACACGCTGGACAGCACGCAAGAGGTTGCCAAGGCATACGGCGCTGTCTGCACGCCGGATTTCTTCGGTTACAACAGCAAGCTCGAATTGCAATATCGCGGCCGCTTCGACGCCTCGGGCAAGGAGCGCAATGCCGCACCTGCCGACATGCCCAGCGATCTGTTGCTGGCCATGCAGCAGATCGCCGAAACCGGCGCGGGACCGGCCGAACAGCACCCGAGCATCGGCTGCTCGATCAAGTGGCGCGGAGTGGAAGAGCCGGAAGAAGAATCGGCCTGAGGTCTCCGCAATTTGACGGCGCACAGGCCGTGCCTCGAAAATTGAAAAAGCCGTTCAGTTGAACGGCTTTTTCATGGCGCGGAAGCGGGTCGAAGAAAAAACAGGGGCAGTGTCAGAAACGTGGCCCCTGCACTTCGTTCGCCGTCAGCGGATTTACAGACTCTTGGCGTGGCTGGCCAGATATTGGGCAACGCCATCGGGCGAGGCCTTCATGCCGGCGCTGCCCTTCTTCCAGCCAGCCGGACAAACTTCGCCGTTCTCTTCGTTGAATTGCAGCGCGTCAACCATGCGCAGCATTTCGTCAATGTCGCGACCCAGCGGCAGATCATTGACGACCTGATGACGCACCACGCCAGCCTTGTCGATCAGGAAGGAGCCACGGAAAGCCACACCGCCAGCAGATTCGACATCGTAAGCCTTGCAGATTTCATGCTTGATGTCGGCAACCAGCGTGTACTTGACCTGGCCAATGCCGCCCTTGTCGACCGGGGTGTTCTTCCAGGCCAGATGGGTGAATTGCGAGTCGATCGAGATGCCGATGACCTCAACATTGCGCTTCTGGAACTCGGGCAGACGATGATCGAAAGCGATCAGCTCGGACGGGCAGACGAAGGTGAAGTCGAGCGGATAAAAAAACACCACTGCATACTTGCCCTTGGTGATTTCGGACAAGGTGACGGGCTTGATTTCATTGTTGCCGAGAACGGCGGTAGCGGTGAAATCGGGAGCGGATTTTCCGACGAGAACGGCCATGATGATCTCCTTGATTGAGTAAGCTGGATGGATAATTCTTTTGTAGCGCCTGATGCAGGAATTCTACAGTAAGAAAATCCAATCGCAGCACCATTACCGATTGAATCTTGCTATTACACTGATAGCCTCAGGCAATCGCGCATTATTCGCAACTCAGAGCGTCGGCCACTGCTCGAAGGCAACAAGTTGCGGCAACTCATGCGGCCCGGAAAGCTCCACCTGAATATGCTCGACCTCTGCACCTGGCGGCCCGCTGCGCGCCCAGAGCAGCAAAGCCGCAACAGCCGCCGCCGATCCGGCTATCAACGCCTCGACGCAACCATCCTGACGATTGCGCACCCAGCCGCGCAAACCGAGCCGGATCGCCTGCTGCGTCATGCCCCAACGATAGCCGACTCCCTGCACCCTGCCGCGAATGATGAGATGCCTTCCTTCCGGGGAGACTGGTGTTTCTGTCGCTGTCATTTCGGAGTGATCGCCGTCAGGATGCCCTGCATGAGCGCCAGCGGCGTCGGCGGACAGCCCGGCACCGCGACATCGACGGGTATGACATTCGCCACCTTGCCGCAACTTGCGTAACTTGTGCCGAAAATACTGGTGTTGCTACAGCCGCAATCGCCGACGGCGACGACGAGCTTGGGCGCCGGGGTCGCCTCGTACGCGCGTTTGAGAGCGGCTTCCATGTTCTTCGCCACGGGGCCGGTAACCAGCAACAGATCGGCATGACGCGGACTGGCGGCAAAACGGATGCCGAGCGCTTCGAGGTTGTAATAAGGGTTGTTGAGTGCATGGATTTCGAGCTCGCAACCATTGCACGACCCCGCATCGATCTGGCGGATCACCAGCGCTCGCCCCAGGCGTTCAAGCATGGTGCTTTCAAGATGCTGACGCACGACGCGCAACGCCTCATCGGGCGCCGGTGGCGCTTCGCTGCGAATCCCGGTGACAAGTATCTGCTTGAGTTGCTGGAACATGGTCAGAGATCCGCTCCACTATAGGAGAGATTGAAGGACTTATTGATGAGCGGGAAATCCGGCACGATGTTGCCGAGGATCGCATGCTCCAGCGCCGGCCAGGCACGCCAGGACGGATCGTGACAATGGCAACGCCGAATGCCGCCTGCCGGGCCGGCTTCGAGCGCCACCAGCACATCGCCACGCCAGCCTTCGATCCAGCCGACCCCGAAAGCGCCATCATGCGCGACCGGCAGCGTGACGCGGCATTCGCCGGCCGGCAATTGCAACAGGATTTTGCGAATCAGGCGCAAGGACTCGAAGATTTCCTCGAACCGCACGATGACGCGCGCAGCCACGTCGCCGTTGCGGTGCGTGGCGATACGTACATCGAACTCGGCATAGGGCGCGATCGGATTCTGCGTGCGCAAATCCCAAGCCTGGCTGCTCGCCCGCCCGACCAGACCGCTGACGCTGAATGCGTCAGCGAGTTTGGGGGCAAGCCGCCCGGTTGTCACGAAACGATCCTGCACACCCGCATGCTCATCATAAATTCCCTGCAACACGCGAACTTCGCCCTCAAGTGCAGAGCAATGCGCCAGCATACGCGTCTCATGATCCAGTGTCAGATCACGTGCAACACCACCCGGCACGATGCAATCCATAAGATAACGATGTCCGAACAGCTCGCCGCACAGGCGCAGCCAGTCTTCCTTGAGACGCAGGAACTGACTCAAGCCGAACGCAAAGGCGGCATCGTTGCCGAGATAGCCGAGGTCGCCAAGATGATTGGCGATGCGCTCGGCTTCGAGCCACAGAGCCCGCAGCCAGAGCGCGCGTGGCGGAGTCTGACATCCACTCAGGGATTCGGCGGCCAAGCAATACGCCCAGGCATAGGCAACCGTCGAATCGCCCGAGACGCGTCCGGCAAGCCGATAGCCCTCGGCGAGACTGAGCTGTTCGAAGCGCTTTTCGATGCCCTTGTGCGTCCAGCCGAGACGTTCTTCAAGACGCAGAACCTTCTCGCCGACGATCGAGAAGCGGAAATGCCCGGGTTCGATGATCCCGGCATGAATCGGTCCGACTGGAATTTCATGCACGCCATCTCCCACCACGCGCACAAAATCGTAAGGTTCTTCCACGCACGGAAACTGCCGCTGCGGATCGGCGTCGCGGCGTAGCGGAAAGTAATCGGCCGGCCAGTTGGCATGGCGCAACCAGGGCCGCGCATCGCCGCCCTGCGCACGGATGCCCAGCAGATCGAAACAGGCACGCTGCAATCGGTTGGCTGCCGGAAAAATCTGGCTCAAATCCGGATATTCCGGATTGTCTGCCGGCAGGGCGACGCTGAGCAGCGCCAGTCCGGCGTTGATGCAAAAACCGACCTGTAGCGAAAACCCGCCTTGCCCAGGAACAGCTTCCGGATGCCGGTCGCGCTCGTCGCTCCCCCACAGTGTCACAAAACGGCCGCCCGACTGCCTGACGGCGTGCGCAAATACCAGCAATTGGGCCACATCCGCCTTGCTACGAAAGACGGCCAATGCGCCATGCAGGCATTCGAATTCGAGCGGTTGATCGAGCAATTGCATTGTGGTCACCCGATGAATTTTGCCGCCAGCCGATACCAGTCGGCGAGATACGGCGGAATCCACAAACCCAGCATCAGCACCAGCGCCAGATGCAAGAACATCGGCAGAATCGCGGGTTTGTGCGGCAAGGCGCGCACCGTGCTATCACCAAATACCATCGGCTGCACCTTGCCGAATATCGCCGCAAACGCCACGCCGAGTGCGACCAGCAGGAACGGCGTGGCCCATGGCTGCTGTTTCATGGCCGTGGTGAGGATCAGGAACTCGCTCGTGAACACACCGAATGGCGGCATGCCAAGGATTGCCAGCGTGCCGAGCAGCAACCCCCAGCCAACCGTCGGACTGATCTGCAGCAGGCCGCGGATCTGTTCCATGATCTGGGTTCCGCTCTTCTGGCGCGCATGTCCGACGGCGAAGAAGATCGCCGACTTGGTCAGACTATGCACCGTCATGTGCAGCAGCCCCGCGAAGCTCGCCACCGGACCGCCCATACCGAAGGCAAACGTGATGATGCCCATATGTTCGATCGATGAATACGCGAACATGCGTTTGGCGTCGCGCTGACGCGCCAGAAAAAACGCCGAGACGACCACCGACAACAGACCGAAGCCCATCATGAGCATGCCCGGCAGATGACTGTGCAGGGCGCCGTCGGCGAGCACCTTGCAACGCACGATGGCATACAGGGCGACATTCAGCAGCAGACCCGAGAGCACGGCCGAGACCGGCGTCGGCCCCTCGGCATGCGCATCGGGCAGCCAATTGTGCAGCGGCACGAAACCGACTTTGGTGCCGTAACCAACCAGCAGGAAGACGAAGGCCAGCGACATCACGGTGGGTTCCATCTGGCCTTTGACGGCATTCAGGTGCGTCCACAACAACGCGCCACCTTCGTGGCCGAGAATCTTTTCGGCAGCGAAATACAGCAGGATGGTGCCAAACAGCGCTTGGGCAATGCCGACGCCGCAGAGGATGAAGTACTTCCAGGCTGCTTCGAGCGAGGCCGGAGTGCGATACAGGGCCACCAGCAACATGGTGGTGAGTGTCGCGGCTTCCATGGCCACCCAGAGGATGCCCATGTTGTTGGTCGTCAGGGCCAGCAGCATGGTGAAGATGAACAGGTGGTACATGCTGTGATACAGGCGCAAGCGGCCCGGTGTCAGATGCCCCTGATCGCATTCGATGCGCATGTAGGGCCGCGAAAACAACGAGGTGGTAAAGCCGACAAAGGCCGTCAGGGCGACCAGAAACACATTCAACGGATCGACGGCGATCTGCTCGTCGAACGCCAGGCGCGAACCGTTGTCGACGACATTCGCCGTCAGCATGACGGCAGCAATCAGCGTCAGAAAGCTGAACAACGCGTTCACTTCGGCCGCCCGCTTCCAGTGACCGATCAGCGCCAGCAGCAGGCCACCGCACAGAGGGAATCCGAGGAGCAGAAGGATGTCCATGATTCAGTGAGGGGTCCCGCAGGGATTCCCTTTGGTCATGAGACCTGAGGAGTGGGGCGTGCCCACACTTCGCCATTGCGTGCCATCAATCGACCACGCAGCGTGTTCCAGGAACGGAAAATGCAGAATGCCCCGGGCCGTACTCATCACTCCTGACTCCTCACTCCTCACGATGCTTCCCTTCACGGACGCCCTCCAGATGGCGGATATCCAACGTGTCGAACTGCTCGCGAATCTGAAAGAAAAATACCCCAAGGATCACCATGCCAACCAGAACGTCGAGCGCGATACCCAGCTCGACCACCATCGGCATGCCATAAGTCGCCGAGGTGGCGGCGAAGAACAGGCCGTTTTCCATCGAGAGAAAGCCAATCACCTGCGGCACGGCCTTGGAACGCGTGATCATCATAAGAATCGCCAGCATCACGACCGCCAGCGCGATGCCCAGCGTAGCGCGGCTGACCGTACCAGCCAGTTCGGCAATTGGCAAAGCCATGTTGAAGGAAAAAATCACCAGAACGATGCCGATCAGCATGGTGGTCGGGATGTTGATCAGCGTCTCAACATCCCATTTGACATTCAGGCTCCGGATCAGCCGGTGCAGGATCCAGGGCAGCACGATCACCTTGAGCACCAGCGTGATGAGTGCCGACCACAGCAGATGCGACTGTCCCGTCATGAGCGAGACAATGCCCGTCGACAGACACAGCACGGCGCCCTGCGCCATGAACAGGTTGATGAGCGTGAGGATGCGGCGCTGTGCGAGCATGGCAAACGACAGCAGCAGCAGAATGGCTGCCAGCAGGTTGATGAGTTGACCGTAATAATGCGTCATGCCAGCTCCCACCCGGTGCGCAGGATCATGTCTCGGCGCATGTGGTGTGGCGCGCTCATTTCGCGGTCTCCAGCAACAGATGCACGAGCATGCCGAGTACCGCGAGCATGAAGGCGGTGCCCAGATATTCCGGCACGCGAAAGATGCGCACCTTGGCATTCAGGGTTTCAATCAGGGCCAGCAACATCCCGCCCACCGCGAGCTTGAAGATCAGAGCGGGGAGCGCAATGCCGAGGCCGCCCAATACGGCGCCCGAGGCAATGCCCCAAGGGAAGAATAACGCCAGCCCGAGGCACGAATATGCATACAGTTTGAGCGCGGCCGCCCATTCGATGAGCGCCAGATGGCGCCCGGAATATTCCAGCACCATCGCCTCATGAATCATGGTGAGTTCAAGATGGGTCGTCGGATTGTCGATCGGCACGCGCGCGTTCTCGGCCAGCGAAACCATCGTGAACGCCGCACCGACAAAGGCCAGGCTCGGGTAGATGACAAATTCGCGATACGCGAAGGTTTCGACAATCGTGGATAGCGAGGTGGATTGCGAGATCAACGAGGCCGAGAAAAACACCATCAGCAAGGCGGGCTCGGCGAGGAAACCGACCAGCATTTCGCGCCGCGCACCGAGGCTGCCGAAAGCCGTGCCGACATCCATGCCAGCCAGGGCGATGAAAACCCGCGCCAGGGCGAAAATGCCGACCAAGGCGATGGCATCGGCAGCCGGGCCGAAGGGCAGATCGGTCGCCAGCGTCGGCACGATCGTGGCGGCCAAGGCCATGCAGGCGAAGATGATGTAGGGCGCACCGCGAAACAGCCCGGAGGCGTTGTGTGCCAGCACGACTTCCTTGTCGAATAATTTGGCCAGCTGACGGTATGGCTGCAGCAGGGGCGGCGCAGTGCGGTTCTGCAACCAGGCGCGCCACTGATTAACCCAGCCCGTCAGCAACGGCGCCAGCAACAAGGCCAGCAGCAGCTGGAGGAGCTGCAGCAGGATTCCGGTGAGAGGGGTCAGATCAAGCGTCATCAGGCGCGCACCAGGAGCAGCAGAATCACCAGCGTCACGAGACTATAGAGCAGGTAGATGGCAATGCGTCCCTGCTGAACCAGCGCGACGATGCCAGCCACATATTCAGTGACCCGCGCGATCGGCAGATACAGCCAGTACCAGAAATGGTCCTTGACGACCACGCGGTAGCGCGGCGCCGTATCGAATGGTCCGGGCAATTCGCGCGTCATGCGATAGAACGGTTCGAAAATCTGGCGCAATGGCTGACTGAACCCCTCCGCAGTATCCTGCATGCGCGAGGTTTGCAGCGGATAGCCGCAATCCCAGGCGGCACTACGGCGAATCGGGCCGGGCCGAAATCGCAGCACCAGCAGCACCGTCGTTGCCATCACGGCACAGATCACGAGGAAAAACACCAAGGGCGCATAACTCGCGCGATCGGCATTGATCGGCGCGAGCAGCCACCAATCATGCGTCCGGCCGGCCACCACGGCGGCATCTGCCGCGGTGGCCGCTGCATTCGAGTACACGCCGTGACCGAGCAGCATTTGCGTCACGGCATCGAGATGCTCGATCACAAACACTGGAAACAGGCCCAGCAGTACGCATTGTGCGGCAAGCCACAGCAAACCGATGCGTTCGGGCCATCCGGCATCGTGCGAGTGTGCGGCGGTTTCCGCCTCGCGCGGCTGGCCGAGAAACACGATGCCAAAGAACTTGACCATCACATAACCGGCGAGCGCCGCGGTCAGCGCCACGGCGGCAGCGGCTACGGGAATCAGCATGTTGATGTAGCCGTGCGGCAAGCCCGGTGTAAACAGGAAGGATTGCAATAGCAGCCACTCCGATACGAATCCGTTGAACGGCGGTAATCCAGCGCTGCTCAGGGCGCCGATCAATGCCAGCCATGCCACCCAGGGCATTGGATGAATCAGTCCGCCGAGCTTGCCGAGGCTGCGTTCCCCGGTGGCATGCAACACCGAACCCGTGCACAAGAACAACAGGCTCTTGAATGCCGCATGATTCAGGCAGTGATACAACACGGCGGTCAGTGACAGCGCCGCCAGTGCCATCATGCCAAAGCCCTGAAAAATCAGCGTCAGCCCGATGCCGACGAACAGCAGACCGATATTTTCGATCGACGAGTAGGCCAGCAGGCGTTTCATGTCACTTTGCACGGCACTGAAAATGGCGCCGAACAAAGCACTCAGCAATCCGAGAGTCAACAGCACCACGCCCCACCACCACAGGGGTTGCTGATGCAACAGATCGAACGCAACGCGCAGCATGCCGTAAATCGCTGTTTTGAGCATCACGCCGCTCATGAGCGCCGAGATCGGCGAAGGTGCTGCCGGATGGGCCTCGGGCAGCCAGACATGCAGCGGCAGCAGGCCGGCCTTGGCTCCGAAGCCCAGCAGCGCCAGACCAAGCGCAGCGCTGGCCCAGAAGGCATCGTGGTGCATCGCCCGCATGTGGGCAAAGGTGTAATGCGCGACATTGCTCGCCGTCCCGCCAACCACCGGGTCGCCGCCGCTTTGCAACACGCCGAAACACAGCAGGATGCTGATCGCGCCGATATGCGCCATGAGCAGATACAGATAGCCTGCCTGGCGGATTTCCTTTTCGCGATGATTGGTCGTGACCAGCAGGAATGACGACAGTGCCATCGACTCCCAGCCCACCATGAAGGCGTAGGCATCGTCAGCGATCAGCAGCATGGCCATGCTGGCGAGAAAGATGTGATATTCGAGACATTGCAATCCGGGCTCGGTGCCCCCCGGGTGCCCCAGTGTCGGCCGCAGATAGCCGCAGGTGTAGATCGAAATGGCCGCACTGGTGCCGCCGAGCAATAACAGAAACAATGCCGAGAGCGCATCGAGGCGCACATGAAACGGTAGATCCGGTAAGCCCAACGCAAGCACTGCGGCTTGCGGCGGCGCACTCAGCGCGGCAAAGCCACACAGCGCCACGGCCAGACTGACCAGCGCTCCAAGCGGATACAACAGATTCGCAACCAGCCGCAGGTTGCGCGGCGCCAGCAAGCCCGCCAGCCCGATGGCCAGCCAGCCGACGATCAGCGCCAGCAACCAGTCAAGGGGGAGCAGGTTGGGAATCTGAATCTCCCTTATTTGACACGCATGCCGGGTTGGGCGCCGCTGTCGGGCGACAGCAGGAACAGGCCAGGCATTTTGCCATCGACTTCGGATGCCGCCAGCACCATGCCCTCGGAGAGACCGAACTTCATTTTGCGCGGCGCGAGGTTGGCGACCATGACAGTCAGGCGTCCAACCAGCATCGCAGGATCGTAGGCAGACTTGATGCCGGCAAACACGGTGCGCGTTTCATTGTTGCCGAGTTCAAGCGTCAGCTTGAGCAGTTTTTCGGCGCCTTCGACATGCTCGGCATTCGCAATGCGCGCGATGCGCAAATCGATTTTGGCGAAGTCGTCGATCGAGATGAACGGCTCCCATTCGCTGGACGCCTGCTGCTTGTCCTCGCTTTGCTGCTGATGCTGGGCGTGACGTTGCTGGGAATGCACAGCTGCCGCGGCACTGGCCGGCTGCTCGGGGACCGGTGCAAGGGATGCACGGTTGGCCTCGACGAGCGCAGCAATCTGCTTCGGGTCGATGCGTTGCATGAGGTGCTGATAAGGATTGACACGTGTCGGCAGGACGGCCAAATCGTCCCAGACGAAGTCGCGTTGCATGTCGAACAACTCTTGCGCAACGCGCCCGGTCAGCCCCGGCAGCACCGGGCGCAACAGGATCGACAACACATAGAAACCGTGCAGCGCGCGCGCGCAGATATCGTGCAGTGCCGGGCGTTGCGCTTCGTCCTTGGCCAGGGCCCAGGGCGCAGCCGTGGCGATCTCGCCATTGATGCGATCGGCCAGCGCCATGATTTCGCGCAAGGCGCGCGAGAAATCGCGTGCCTCATAGTGCTCAGCGATGACGGCACCACTGCTGACGGCGCTATCGATGAGTGGTTTGGCGTCACCAAAGGCCAGCTTGCCATCAAAGAACTTGGTCAGGAATCCGGCGCAGCGACTGGCGATGTTGATGTATTTGCCGACCAGATCGGAATTCACCCGGGCGACGAAGTCTTCGAGATTGAGGTCGATATCCTCCATCGTGCCATTCAGCTTGGCGGCAAAGTAATAGCGCAGCCACTCTGGATCCAGGCCCTGCCGCAGATAGCTCTCGGCCGTGATGAAGGTGCCGCGCGACTTGGACATCTTGAGGCCATCGACGGTCAGGAAACCATGCGCGAAGATCCTGGTCGGCGTGCGATAGCCAGCCTGCTCCAGCTCGGCTGGCCAGAACAGCGCGTGAAAATACAGGATGTCCTTGCCAATGAAGTGATACAGCTCGGCCGTCGAATCCTTGGCCCAGTAGGTATCGAAGTCCATACCCGTGCGGTCGCACAGATTCTTGAAGGAGCCCATGTAACCGATCGGCGCATCGAGCCAGACATAGAAATATTTTTTCCCGGCGCCCGGAATCTCGAAACCGAAATACGGCGCATCGCGCGAAATATCCCAGTCAGTGAGCTTGTTCTCTTCCGGCAAGCCGAGCCATTCCTGCATCTTGTTGGCGGCTTCGGGTTGCAGGCGCCCTTCCGCACGGGTGTAGGTGCGCAGGAAATTCTGGCAACGCGGGTCGGAAAGCTTGAAGAAGTAATGTTCCGATGCGCGCAAAACGGGCGTCGCGCCCGAGACCGCCGAATACGGATTCTTCAGGTCGGTCGGCACATAGGCGGCGCCACAGCTCTCGCAGGAATCGCCATATTGATCCTTGGCACCACATTTGGGACACTCGCCCTTGATGAAGCGATCGGGCAGGAACATTTCCTTGACCGGATCGTAATACTGCTCGATCGTGCGCGTTTCGATAAGACCGGCGTTGCGCAGCTTCAGGTAAATATCCTCGGCGTAATGCTGTGTTTCTGCCGAATGGGTGGTGTAGTAATTGTCGAAAGCAATATTGAATCCGGCAAAATCACGACTATGCTCGCCATGTACACGGGCAATCAGCTGCTCGGGCGTGATGCCCTCCTTCTCGGCGCGCAGCATGATCGGCGTGCCATGCGTATCATCGGCGCAGACATAATGACACTCATGGCCACGCTGTTTCTGGAAGCGCACCCAGATATCGGTCTGAATGTATTCGACCAGATGGCCGAGATGAATCGAGCCATTGGCATACGGCAATGCAGAGGTAACGAGAATGCGGCGGCCAGTCATGATGGGTTCGCGGGATGGATTTGAATTTTGTGAAGCCTGAATTGTAAACCCGTTGCAGGCTGATCCGGCATCACCTCATGAATTTGGCGCATTGGTCGCGCATCTGGTCGCCTACGCCATCATCACTGCAGCGTAGTGTCTCGCGTTGCCGCGTCGGAACTATTGATCCGGCTTTCATGAACTTGAATAAAGCAGCGTATTTGACGGGGCCATGTTGAAAGTAGCTATGGATACGTTCGGGCTGTTTCTGGACACTGCGCAAGTGTCGGGAGGCAGCCTTGACCAATTGCAGCTTGGTCCGTGCCGGCGCTTGCTTGGTGACCGCCTGTTTGATGTCGGCGTTGGCCATTTCGTCGGGATTGAGTTCGGGACTGTAGCTGGGCAGGTAGAAGACCTCGATCGCATCGGCGTGCTTGGCCAGCCAAGCCTTGACCGGTTTGCAGTGATGGACCCGGAGGTTGTCCAGTACCAGAAAGATCTTCCTGGGCGCGCCCTTGATCAGCCGGCGCAGGAAGTCGATCAGGATGTCCGGGTTGAGTGCGCCGTCAAAAATCTTCCAGCGTATCTGCCCTTTGTTGGTCACGGTCGAGATGATCGACAGACCGTTCCGCTTGCTATTGACGCGAATGACCGGCGTCGCGCCTTTGGGCGCAAAGCCGCGACCGCGAACGTCATCGCTACGCAGCCTGCTCTCGTCGCCCCAGTGAATCTCGGCGCCTTCCTGCTTGGCCCGCGCTGCAATAGCCGGGTAGTCCGTCTCAAGCCAGTGTTTGACCGCTGTCGGCGACTGTTCGTAGGCCTTGCGAATCGGCTTTTGCGGGGTAAAGCCCCAGCGCTTCAGGTAGGTGCCCATGGTGCGCACCGGCAGGTGAGTCGCAAATCGATCGGCAATCAAGTCGGCGACTGCATTGCGCGACCACAGCGCATACGGCAACTTGATCTGGTCGGGCGTCTTGTCCCGGATCAACTGTTGCACTTCGCGTTCCTGCTCGGCCGTCAGCACGCGTCCCTCGCCAACCTTGCGTCCGCCGATGGCGTCGCGCAATGCCTTGGCTCCCCCATCGGCGTGTCGCTTGCAGATGTCGCCCCCCCGTCGGCTCAGTCCGGTTTGCGCCGCAATTGCGTCATAGGTCATTCCCGCCTTGCGCAGTCGAATCACCTGAACACGTCTCTCATGCCGCGCATCGCGCGGCAGCGATCTCATGTCTGTCGTTTCCATCAGATCCATTTGATGGGCAGCGTCCAAATTTCCAAGTGCATTGTGGCCGGATCAATAACCACTCCAATCAATTCACGCATGCGACGCATTTCAGACTCCGAACGTGGGGGGCGGCAGGTAAGTCCAACAGTCATTCTCCATGATTTGAATCGCCCCCACGCCGCAGCAATGCCACCACCTCATGCGCCACGAAAACCCGGTTACGGCGGCGTTCCGAGGCCTGCAGGATACCCAGCCTGACGAGTTGTGCGATGGCGGTATTGGCGGCGGGGAAGCTGACGCCGAGGCGCTCTTTGACCGAATTGGCCGTAACGATGGGGGTGCCGAGCAGCATCTCGATCAGTTTGCGGCCCGTGGCGTCGCCGCGCAGCGTGGCCACATGCTGGCGCCAGGCGTCGCGCAGAGTCAACAGGTTGCGTGTCAGCATGGCGGCCTCGGTGCATGAGGCGCTGACCCCGCGTGCCAGGAAGCGCACCCAGTTCTGCCATTCGCCGCGCGTCTGCGCGGCCAGCAGAGTGGCGTAATAGCTGCGCTGGTTCGACTTGAGGTAGCCGGCCAGATAGACCGGCGGATAGCCTTCCGCCGCCAGCATGATCGGCAGGAGCAGGCGGCCGACGCGGCCATTGCCGTCGCGGAAGGGATGGATGGCTTCGAACTGGGCATGCGCAATGGCCAGACGCACGACGATCGACACGACGGCGACACCGTCCGCTTGATACTGCAGCAGCCCGCTCAGA
This sequence comes from Pseudomonadota bacterium, assembly GCA_052034445.1. Lineage (GTDB taxonomy): Bacteria > Pseudomonadota > Gammaproteobacteria > Burkholderiales > Rhodocyclaceae > Sterolibacterium. The sequence goes on from JBPOIN010000122.1 coordinate 19,567, forward strand.
TCATCGAGACAGGGGTGGATCTGATCGGGTGGCGGCGGCACCAAGCTGGCGTCGTAGATGTTGCCGCTGCCGATCCAGTTCTGAATGCTGCGCAACGCCCCCGGTGTGTCGCAGTAGTCCTCGACGCCGTCCATCAGCAGACGATGCAGTTGCTGGATCAACGCGACACTGATCGCACTGGTACCGGCTTGCCGGACGGCCTGCAGGCCGGCATCGAGCGCCTTGACGTAGTTGAGCGTGACCCGGACGTCGCCGGACAAGCCTTCCGCGTCACCGGTCGCCTCATACTCGAACAGTTCATCGACTTCGGCGCGGGTACCCTCGATCTGGCTGCTGTGGACCGCTTCGCGGCGATCCAGCGTGCGGGCGATTAGATCGGGATTGGGCAGATCGGCAGCCAGCTTGCGCACCAGCCCGAGCGATTCGTGCGCCTTGAGCAGCTCATGTTCGATGCCTGCCAGCGGCACCGTGTTGGGCGTCGGCGGCGGAATGAGCGCAAAAGCACCGGAACGATCCGGGACCGGAACGAGCCGCTTCTGGTGCGCAGGGCTGAGGTCGGCGCGCTTCACGATGCCCTTAATAACACCTTCAGTAGTTAAAGGTTAATTTGATAGCAGATAATAATTCAGGATGCCATGCAAGGCTAGCGCCGCTGCGGGGCATTGCGGCGGAATGCAGGCAGTCCTGTCTGGACAGAACTCTTGAGCCGCCATTGCGCCGCCAATCCGCATGCGCGCAGGGAGGCATGCAGCAAGCCGGTGGTTGAATCCGGCCATTCTAAATTCAATGGCGGACGTTGCCGCACGCGAAGATGCGCCGTAGCGCGGCGCTGCCCGAGTTTTAGTCCGTATGGACGATGAACCCCCTGCGCCCTGTCGGGATACTCCCGCGATTGTTTTTACGCAGACCCTGCAATCTGCCGACTGTCGCCCGACCGTCGGCGCCTCAACAACCCACAGGAGCAATCATGAAAACCTTGAAATCCGGCGTACGCCTGAAGAGCGCTGCATGTGACACCGAAGTCATGGTGACCAAGGCCGCCGCTGACGAAATTCAGCTGACCTGCGGCGGTATCGAAATGCTCGAAATGTCGGCCGCCAAGCCGGCAGGCGCCGCGCCTGACGCCGCTCATGCCGCTGGCACGCTGGTCGGCAAGCGCTATGTGAACGAGGCGGACAGCTTCGAATTCCTGTGCACCAAGGGCGGCAAGGGCAACCTGGCCATCAATGGCGTCGCCTTGCAGGTCAAGCAGGCCAAGGCCCTGCCGTCGTCTGATTAATTTGAAGGAAGCGCTCTCATGAATCTGGCCATGGCCCTGGAAATGTCGGCGGAGTGCTTCCCCGACCGCGTCGCCGTCAGCTCCGACGGCAAGAATATGACCTACGGCGAGCTGCTCGCCGCCGCCAAGCGCGCTGCTGCCGAGATCAAGGCCAGCGGCGTCAAGTATGTCGGTCTGCTCGACATCAGCAGCCTGGCAGTGCCGGTGGCGGTGTTCGCCTCGGCCTTCGCCGGCGTGCCCTATGTGCCGCTCAACTACCGTCTGACCAAGCCGGAACTCGAAGAGCTGCTGGAGCGCATCGCGCCGGCCTACCTGGTCACCGACACGCCAGCGATCAGCCCGCTGACGGTGCCGGCCGGCGTCCAGGTGGTGCTGCGCGAGGACTTCCTCACGCTCGCCCGCTCGGCAGGCCCGCAGGCCGAGTCCGCGCCCGGCGAGCCCTCCGACGTGGCGATCCAGCTGTTCACCAGCGGCACCACCGGCAAGCCGAAGGCGGCCGTGCTGCGTCATGAAAACCTCATGTCGTACATCCTCGGCACCGTCGAGTTCGGTTCCGCCGACGAGAACGACGCCGTGCTGGTCTCCGTGCCGCCGTACCACATCGCCGGCATCTCTGCGGTGCTGAGCTCCACCTACGCCTGCCGGCGCATGGTGCAGCTGGCGAACTTCGACGCCAAGACCTGGCTGCAACTCTGCCGCGACGAAAAAATCAGCAACGCCTTCGTCGTGCCGACCATGTTCTCGCGCGTCATCGACTACCTGACCGAGACCGGCGAGCCGGCGAATCTGCCGAATCTTCGCGCCATCGCCTACGGCGGCGGCAAGATGCCGCTGTCGGTCATCGAACGCGCCATGGCCTTGCTGCCGGATGTCGATTACACCAACGCCTACGGCCTCACCGAAACCAGCTCCACGGTCTGCCTGCTGACGCCGGAAGATCACCGCAGCGGCGCGGCCGGCACCGATCCGGAAGTGCGCAAGCGCCTCACCTCGGTCGGCAAGCCGATCGGTTCGATCGAACTCATCATCCGCGACGACGACGGCAAGCCGCTCGGCCCGAACCAGGCCGGCGACATCTTCGTGCGCGGCGGCCAGGTGGCCGGCGAATACCTCGGCCTTGGCAGCATGCTCGACAAGGACGGCTGGTTCCCGACGCGCGACCGTGGTTACGTCGACAACTACGGCTACGTCTATCTCGAAGGCCGTGCCGACGACGTCATCGTGCGCGGCGGCGAGAACATCTCGCCGGGCGAGATCGAGGACGTGCTGCTCGAACACCCGGCTGTCTCCGACATCGCCGTCGTCGCCATTCCCGACGAGCAGTGGGGCGAGAACGTCGGCGCCGCCATTGTCCTCAAGGACAAGGCCAGCGCCAGCGTCGAAGAGTTGCAGGAGTGGGTCAAGGCGCGTTTGCGCTCCTCGCGCGTGCCGGCCAAAATCCTGTTCAAGGACCAGCTGCCCTACAACGAAATGGGCAAGGTGCTGCGCCGCGTGGTGAAGAAGGACTTCGCCTAAGCTGCCAGACGAAGCTCCGGCTTCGAGTAACATTTGCGTCACCCGTGTGCCGCTCCCCCGGGAGCGGCACACGCATTTTGAGCCGACCATTTGCCACCAGCGGTCACCAGCGAGGATTGAAATGAGCGATCCGGCACTCGATCCCGTTCTCAGCGGCGCAAGCTGGGAACAATTCTGCGACACCCTCAAGCGCGCCGGCCAGCAGATCCTGCGCCCCGAAGCGCCGGACGACGCCTTCACCCGCGCCGAGGGCTGGCGCTACCTGAGCCGCCTCGCCCGCGTCGCCCTCGAAATGCACGTGGAATACGCCGACCCGCGCTGGCCCGGTTTCATCAAGCCCTCGCACGAGACGGTCAAGATCGGCGCCGACAGTCCCGACAACCTCTACCTCTCGGCGCGCATCGACGGCCGTTGCGAGTACCGCGTGCGCGGCACGCGCGGCAGCGTCTCGGCGCTGAACTTCGCCACCAAGACCGGCGGCTACGCCAACCGCGACGGGCGCATGGACGGCAGCGGCTTCATCGATGCCAAGCGCATGACCTTCGCCGCCGACGGCAGCTTCGAGCTGATCCTCAGCCAGCATCCGCATCCCGGCAACTGGCTGGCGATGACGGACGACACCAACCTGCTGCTGGTGCGGCAGACCTTCCTCGACCGCGCCACTGAACAGCCGGCGCAGCTCAGCATCGAGCGAATTCAACGCTCCGGCAGCCATGAACCACCGCAGCCGCTCGACCCCGTCACGCTGCACGAGAACCTGCAACGCGCCGCCAGCTTCGTCGACAACACCGCGCGCCTGTTCGCCGACTGGGCGCAGCTGTTCCAGGCGCAGCCGCCCAACACCCTGCCGCCGCGCGACCAGGCCATGTTCCAGGCGGCCGGCGGCGATCCGAACATTTACTATTACCACGGCTGCTGGGCACTGGCGCCCGACGAGGCGCTGCTGGTCGAACTCGCGCGCATTCCCGAATGCGACTTCTGGAACTTCCAGGTCGACAACTACTGGATGGAATCGCTCGACTACCGCTACCACCGTATCCACCACAACAAGCACAGCGCGCAGCCCGATGCGCACGGCGGCGTCACGCTGGTCGTTGCCCACCGCGATCCGGGCGTGCCGAACTGGCTGGAAACTGCCGGACACAGCTGCGGCACCATGTGCTTCCGCTGGATCGGCGCCAAGGAGTTCGTGCATCCGCAGACGCGCGTGGTGAAGCTCGGCGAACTACGCGGCTGCGCCCCCTGAACGGCGGCGTAACCGCCGCCGTGCGAGGCATCGGATGTTGATCGTCAGCAGCGGAAGCGGCTCACGGAATCCAGCAGGCGCGACGACAGGTGGCTCAGATGCCGTGCGGCGCCGGCCGTTTGCTCCACGGCAGCGCTGTTCTCGTGGCTTCTGGCGGCGATCTGCTCGACATGGCGGGCGATATCGTTGCTGGCTTGGGATTGCTCGTTGAGCGCCGCCGAAATGTCGTTGACCACGCTTTGCACGAGCCGGGATTCGGTGGTGATGTTCTGCACGGCTTCGCCGACCTGCACGACGAGCGTATTGTTCTCGGCAACCTGGGCAACCTGCTGTTCCATGGTTTGCACGGCCTGCAGCGTATGCGCGGAAACCTTGTTCACGATATTGCCGATTTCTGCCGTGGATTTCGTCGTGCGCTCGGCCAGCTTGCGCACCTCATCGGCCACGACGGCAAAACCGCGCCCCTGTTCGCCGGCGCGCGCCGCTTCAATCGCCGCATTCAATGCCAGCAGATTGGTCTGCTCGGCGATTTCCTGAATCACATTGACGATCGCGCCGATATCGCTGGACATCGTGCCGAGCTCGCGCACCGAGGTGGCGGCCGCATTCATGCCGCTCGCCATTTGCGCGATGCCTTGCGTCATGCGCGTAATCACATCGCCGCCGTTTTCGGCGATCTGCCCCGACTTGATGGCCGTGTTGCGCGCCACGGCCGAGTTGTCGGCCACATGCGAAATGCTTACGGTCACCTGCTCGACGGCGGCCGCCATGGTGGCGGCCGCTTCGGCCTGCTCGCTGGTGGAACTGGAGAGTTGCGCGGCAGTGGCCGTCAGCTCCTCGCTGGAACTCGACAATTGCGTTGCGCCATCCTGAATGCCGGCCACCAGCTTGCGCAGCTCGTCGCGCATTCTGAGCATGTCCGTCAGCAACAGGCCGACTTCATCCATGCGGTCGACGCGAATATCGCGCGTCAGATCGCCATTGGCAATCGCCGCCGTCGCTGCACGGGCCTCGACCAGCGGCGCCGACACCGCGCTGCGGATCAAAAACAGGGCATAGCCAAGACCGCTCGCCACACCCACGATGAACAGCGCAAACAGCAGGTTGCGGATCACGTCAAATTCGGCGGATTGCGCTTCGAATGTGTGCTTGGCCGCATCAAGCTGAACCTCGACCAGCTTCGAGAACCCGGCAGACACCGGGTCAATCGCCGGATACAGTTCCTTGGCGGCAAACTCCGCCACGCCATTCGCATCATTGGCCTGCAACAGCGCCTTGAGCCGCTGGGTGGCAGCGTCGCCACGTTTCATGAGTGGTTCGATCTCGGCGACGAGGCGTGTCTCTTCGGCATTCAGCGTGGTCGCCAGATAAGCCTTCCATTTGCTCTGAATGATGCCCTCGGCCTGCGTGACCAGTTTCAGGCCTTCGGCCGCTGGCAAGTTGTCATTGCGCACCTTATGCGTCGTATCAACGATGTTGACGGCATAGGCGTCGGCAATCTCCTTAAGATCACGCAGCGGCACGACACGGTCCTTGTACACCTCATCCATGCCGGCCAGCGCATGACGCATGCCGTAAAACCCCAGCCCACCAACTGCAGCCACCAGCAGCAACAGCATGGTGACCAGCAGCAACAACCTGGCCCTGATTGTCAGCACTTGATTCATTTCAGCGCTCCTTACGATAGGTTTCTGCCGATGGTTTCCTGCCAAGTTTCGGCCGCAAGCATCACATTTGCAACCATGACTCTACCATGGCTATAAGCGCACCTCTTCGATGAAGAGCATGCACCGCGCGCGTTGGTACGCGCCAGAACACGGTTACTTCTGTACCACGGAATGGCTCAGCAGCGTGATGGCCAGGCCGAGCACCATGCCGGCGGCGACCGCCGGCAGATTGCCAACCGCGAGGCCATCGACATTCAAACCGTCGGCGGTGACGGCGAACATCTTGTCGTGCTTGGCGATATAGAGGTACAGATGACTGGCCAGCCAGACCAGGGGGAACAGCAGCAGCAGCGCGTCGCACGGCGCGGACGGACGGCGATAACGCAACACGAAGCAGTAGCCGGCCAGGAAGAAGCTCAGCGCATGAATCGCCACGGCGACCCAGACGCCACCCGGCACGGCATAGGCGAACACGTTGAACGGGATGAACAGCAGGCTACCGAGTAGCATGGTCAGCAGCGGCGTGAGCGCGACACCGGCCTTGGCGCGCGCCGTGCGTCCGGCGGCAAGTGCATCCCACACCAGCTTGCGCAGGCAATACGCCAACGCGGCCGTGAACAGGAACAGCCAGTGGTAACTTGAGATCGGCACGCTGTCGAGCAGCGGCTGGCTGACCGGGCTGGCGCGGTCCCAGATCCACCAGTTCAGGGCCGGGCCGAGATTGTCGAAAATCAGGTACAGGAGGCCCGTATAGAAGCCGACGCTGACGGCCTCCGTGAACGGATCGAAGCCGTAGCGGCGAATCGTCATGTAACAGTGGTACATCAGTGCCGGATAGAACAGCGCGATGTACAACGGCAGACGGTTCCACACCAGCATCGCCGAGAACTCGCCGTGCCAGAAGTTGCCGACCGTGTAATACGACGACACATCCATCACCAGGCCATCAAGAACGATGGCGACGAAGGTATACAGCGCGGCGGGCGCGGCGCGTTGCCGCGTCAGGCGCAGCGCATGCATAAGCGCCAGCAGCGCGCCGGCCAGCATGAGCAATTCGATCGCCGGAAAGCTCCAGTCGAGCAACTGCGTGGGCGAATTGAAATTCAGGAAGTGTGCACGCGCTTCGAGGTTGCGCATTGCGTAGGCGATGCTTTCGTTACCCGGGGTCGTCATGAGCGGCACCT
>JBPOIN010000067.1:0-4537 GCA_052034445.1 Pseudomonadota bacterium
GGCATCATCGCCGCCGAATCGCCGAACCCGATCGTCAACAGCCTGGTGATCTTCCCCGACATCGAAAAGCGCCTCGAAGCTTTCGTGCGCGCCGGCCACGGCATCGTGGTGTTCCCGGGCGGCGCCGGCACGGCCGAGGAAATCCTCTACATCCTCGGCATCCTGCTGCATCCGGACAATGCCGACATTCCGTTCCCGCTGATTTTCACCGGGCCGAAGAGCGCGGCCGAGTATTTCAAGCAGATCGACCACTTCATCGGCGAAACGCTCGGCATCGAAGCCCAGCGCCGTTACAAGATCATCATCGACGATCCTGCCCATGTGGCGCAGGAGATGGTCACCAGCGTCAAGCATGTGCGCGAATTCCGCAAGGAAAAGAGCGATGCGTACTACTTCAACTGGCTGCTCAAGATCGATCACGAATTCCAGCAGCCGTTCCAGCCGACACACAAGAACATGCGCAACCTCAAGCTGCAGAAAGACCAGCCGAACCACCTGCTGGCCGCCAATCTGCGCCGCGCCTTCTCGGGGGTGGTATCGGGCAACGTCAAGGATCACGGCATCCGCGCCATCGAAAAACATGGCCGCTTCGAGCTGCATGGCGACGCATCCATCATGAAGCACATGGATGCGCTACTGGCCTCGTTCGTCGCCCAGCATCGCATGAAGCTGCCCGGCAACAAGTACAACCCGTGCTACGAAATCGTGGCGCTCTGAGCCATGCCCACCGGGACAGCGTAACGGCGTCATCATGGACATCTCCACCCGCACCGAAGGCAACACACTGATCCTTGCGCCGCAGGGACGCATCGATCACGCCCATGCCGACGCCTTCCAGAAGGCGCTGGAGCCACATCTGCAGGCTTGTACTGCCGACGGCCAGGCGGTGCTGCTCGACTTCGCCGGCATCGACTACATCAGCAGCGTCGGCCTGCGCGTGCTGATGCTCGCGGCGCGCCAGGTCAAGGCGCAGAACGGCCGCATCGCCATCGCGCGGCTGACGCCGGTGGTGCGCGAGGTGTTCGAAATCAGCCGCTTCAACCTGGTTTTCCAGGTGTTTGACGATCTCGACACCGCGTTACGCAATCTAGCCTGAGAACACAACCAACGTGATGAGGGTTCTGCGCCGATGAAAGTACATTTCTGGGGCACCCGCGGCTCGATCCCGGTTTCGCTGACGGCGGCAGATATCCGCGCCAAGCTGATCGCCGCGCTGGCAGGCGCCGCGACCCGGCAATTCAAGGACCACAGCGCGATCGAAACCTATGTCGATGGCGAACTCGACTTCGCAATCAGCGGCACCTTCGGCGGCCACACCAGCTGCGTGCAAATCGATTGCGGCGCCAGCGAGCACCTGATCTGCGATCTCGGCAGCGGCGCCCGTCCGTTCGGCAATGCGATGCTCGAACGCCACGGCCCGAGCGGACAAACCTACCATGTGCTGATGTCGCATCTGCACTGGGACCACATCATGGGCTTCCCGTTCTTTGCCCCGGCCTATGTGCCGGGCAATCGCATCGTGATTCACGGCTGCCACGCCGGCATGGCCGAAGCGTTCCGCCAACAGCACTCGGGGCCGGGCTTTCCGGTGGATTTCGAGATGCTCGGCGCACAGATCGAGTTCGATCTGCTGCAACCCGGCCAGACGCGCGAGATCGCCGGCCTGCGCGTGACGCCAATGCTCCAGCTGCATGCCGGCGACTCCTACGGCTACCGCATCGAACACGCGGCCAGCGGCAAACGCGTGGTGTATTCGACCGATTCCGAACACAAGCTCGAATGCGTCGAGGAAACCGAGGCCTTCGTCGAGTTTTTCCGCGCTGCCGACCTGGTGATCTTCGACGCCATGTATTCGCTCGCCGAATCGATCTCGATCAAGGCCGACTGGGGCCATTCGAGCAATATCGTCGGCGTCGAACTCTGCCAGCTCGCGGGCGCCAAACGCCTGTGCATGTTCCATCACGAGCCGGCCTACGACGACGCGCAGATTGCGCGCATCCTCGCGGAAACCCGGCGCTTCGAGGAAATCACGCGCGACGAGCGCCCGGCGCTCGAAGTCATCGCCGCCTACGACGGGCTTGAGATCGTGCTTTGAAAGCGCTCTCGGCCAGGCTGACCGATCTCTGGCACCGGCAACGTGGGCGCCCCATGGCGCTTGCGCTGCTGCTGGGGCTGGCGCTGCTGCTGAACTTTCCTGACCTTGCGCCGCTGCGCACCGCGCGCCTCGCGCTGTTCGACCAATACCAGAAACTCGTGCCGCGCACGCCGCAGGCGCAACCGGTCGTCATCGTCGAAATCGACGAGGCCGCGCTTGGCGCCATCGGCCAGTGGCCCTGGCCGCGCCATTATCTGGCGGCCCTCATCGACGCCATCGCCGCACTGAAACCCGCCGCCGTCGGCCTCGACATCATCATGCCCGAGAGCGATCACGCCTCGCCGCAGGCGCTGGCCGAAGCACGCCCCGATCTACCGGCCAGCGTGCGCCAGACACTGGCGGCCAGCGCTTCGAACGACGCCATGCTGGCCGCCAGTCTCGCGCATGCACCGACCGTGCTCGGCGCGGCGGGCTTTCCCTTCCGCACCTATGCGACGCGCGAAGGCCTGCGCAGCCGTGAAATCCGCACACTCGGCAACGATCCCCTGCCCTGGCTCAGCGCCTATCCGTTCGTACTCGCCAGCCTGCCGGAGTTTCAGGCTGCGGCGCAGGGACAGGCGCTGCTGTCGAGCAATCCGGAACTGGGCGTGGTGCGCCGCGCCACACTGCTGTCGGCGCTGAATGGCGCGGTCGTACCGGGGTTGTCGCTCGAACTGCTGCGCGTAGCACAGGGCGCGCCGGCCATGAGCGTCGTCACCGGCAAGCATGGCATCGAGGCCGTGGAGATCGCCGGCCCACAAGACATGCATGGCGCGCAGCGCATCCCGCTCGAAAGCAACGGCGAAGCCTGGGTGCATTTCGATGCCCCCGCCGCAGCCGGCAGCCAACGCCAGATCTCGGCCCTGAGCCTGCTCAAGGGCGAAGTGGCCGGCGAACGCATCGCCGGCAAGATCGTCCTGATCGGCCTCACCGGCCTCGGCCTGCAGGACATGATCACCACACCGCACGGCGACCGGCGCGCCGGCGTCGAAGTGCATGCCCAGCTGATCGAAAGCATTGCCGACGGCCATTTCCTCACACGGCCATGGTGGATGCCCTGGGCCGAACTGGCCGCCTTGCTGATCTGCGGCGGCCTGCTGATCTGGGCCGTCCCCAGGCTGCAGCCGCGCATCGCCACCCTGCTGACCGTCATCCTCTGGTGCGTATTGTTCGGCGCCGGCCTGGCATTGTTCCGCTCGGCAGGCTGGCTGTTCGATGCGGCCAACCTGTTCGCCGCCATCAACATCGTGTTCGGCAGCCTGCTGTCCAGCATGTTCATCGAGGCCGACCGCCAGCGCCTGGCCGCCGAACAGGCCCTGCAACAGCAGCGCGAAGCCGCCGCCCGCGTGGCCGGCGAACTGGAAGCCGCACGGCGCATCCAGCTGAGTTCGCTACCGCAGGCCGCCACGCTGTTCGCGCACGAAACGCGCTTCGAAATCGCCGCCCTGCTCGAACCCGCGCGCCAGGTCGGCGGCGATCTGTACGACTTCTACCTGCTCGACGAGAAGCGCCTGTTCTTCGTGATCGCCGACGTTTCGGGCAAGGGCCTGCCGGCCAGCCTGTTCATGGCCGTCACCAAGGCGCTGACCAAGAGCGCGGCCCTGCGCGGCAATGCCGGCCTGGATCAGGTGATCGCCACGGCGACGCTGGAAATGGGACGCGAAAATTCCGAGATGCTGTTCGTCACGGCGATTGCCGGCATTCTCGATGCCGACAGCGGCCGGCTTGAATTCGTCAATGCCGGCCACGACGCCCCCTGGCGCATCGCACCCGACGGCGGCTGCGAACAGCTGAAGAGCAGCGGCGGCCCGCCGCTGTGCGTGCTCGACCACTTCATCTATCCCGTGGAACAGCGGCAACTCGCGCCGGGCGAAACCCTGTGCCTGGTGACCGACGGCATCACGGAAGCCATGAATGCGGCCGGCGAACTCTACGGCGCCGCCCGGCTCGCCGCCTGCCTGGCGGCGCAAGGCCGGCAAGCCACCCCCACGGACTTCGTCAGCGCCTTGCGCGCCGATGTACGGGCCTTCGTCGGCAGCGCGGAAGCCTCGGACGATCTGACCCTGCTGGCCTTGCGCTGGAATGGTCGCGGATAGGGCCGAATATCGAGCAGGCTGGTGTTGAGGCGCGTTGAAACATCCCGGCAACTGTTGGAAGCTGACGAGAACAAGCGGGATGCGCAGTTCACACACAAATGACATTGGCTTGGCGACTTACGGACCTTCCGGCCTGGAGGCCTTGCGATCAGGGCATCTGCTGGTCGAAAAAATGAAGTACCGAAAAAATTCCAGCCAACTGCCTCACGCCGAGAGGGGGGCTGGCGGCAAGCGAGCGCTTGTGGTCGTATGGATCGACTTACGAAAAGCGGATTTCCCCAACGGCTTGCCGAACAGTGAAACCACT
>JBPOIN010000111.1:0-2529 GCA_052034445.1 Pseudomonadota bacterium
CCACTCCACCTCCCCGTCGGGCAGGCCAAGGTCCAGACCCCACGCCGCGAGCGTGGCGGGATAGGGAGCCACCGCCGGAAGCGTGGCGAGGTGATCCCAGCGCCCCGGCGCCGGCTGATCGAACCCAAGAACCGGGGCCAGCAGCCCCAGCGCCGCCAGGCTCGCGGCGCACGCCGCACGCGACGGGTGCGTCATCATCCGGTGCACTTCTTCGCCGATGCGTTCGCGGCTGACCCCGCGCAGCGCGGCAGCGTCTCTCGAGATAGCCAGCGCTGTCTGCGCTTCGATCTGAAACCCGAGCCTTGACGCCAGCCTCACCGCCCGCAGCGCACGCAGGTGGTCCTCCGCGAGCCGCTGGGCCGCGTCGCCCACGGCACGCAGCACCCCCGCCCGAAGGTCCGCGACGCCTCCCACAAGGTCGATCACGCACCCGCTCAGGGGCCTTCGGGGCAGGTCAAGGGGGTTCGAGGCCACATCCCCGAACGGGTCGAGGAACAGCGCGTTCACCGTGAAGTCACGCCGCTTCGCGTCCTCCTGAGGCGTGCTGAAGGTCACCGAATCCGGACGGCGGCTGTCGGTGTACGCCCCGTCGCTGCGGAACGTCGCCACTTCCACCACCTCGCCCCACCCCTGCACGATCACCACGCCAAAGCACTTCCCGACCTCGCTGGACCTGGGAAAGAGCTCTCGCACACGGTCCGGCGTGGCATCCGTCGCCACGTCGTAGTCGCTAGGCGGGAGCCCGAGCAGCTCGTCACGCACGCACCCGCCCGCGAAGTACGCCACGTGCCCGCGGCCTCGAAGGCACGAGACAATCTCCGAGGCCAGAGTCCGGGCGGGTGATTCCCCCGCGGGAGGAGCCATGCTCCATCCTAGTAGGTGGCCCCGCTGGCCGACCATTCAATGCCGGATGGCCTCCGCCACGACGCGCACGCCCGTGGGCACACAGCCCACGGCGCCCGCGCCATAGCAGCTTGCTTCCTCGCCGCAGGTCTCGGTGCCGCCCGCCATGCACGAGGCGAGCGCCCGAGCGGCTTCTCGCGTCGGGGGCAGTTGCTCGCGCGGGCCCTGCAGCCCGACGACAAAGACCGTGCCCTGCCGCTGGGGCGAGCATGAGTCCTTGAGAGCCGCGGCGAGCAGTTCCGAGGGCCTCACGTCGCTCATGTTGCGTTCGCCAAAGGACGCCTCCCGCCACACGAAGCACTCGCACTGAGTCTCGGGATCCTGGAAGAGCGCGAGAACCATCGAGGAATCCGCCCCGGCCGGACCTGGCGTCGGAGCCCCGTCCGTGGACGCACGCGGGCCGGGCACCGGACCGGGCGTGGCAGTCGGGGTCGGCACCAGCCAGGCCACGACCGTCAGACACGCCGCAAGAGCCACGCACGCCGCGAGGCCGAGCAGCGGGCCAAGCCCCTGGGCGCGGGGCGCCCTTCGGGGCGTCTCCGCCGCGTGCGCGAGCTGTTCGTCCCACGCGCGGGCCTCGTCCGCCATCCGCACCAGGTTGAGGAGCTGTTCGTCGCGCATCGCGGGCACTCCTTCCGACTATTGCCGCAGCCCCCCCGGGCGCTCGGCAGAATCGGGCACGATCCCCTGCCTTGCCAGCACTCTTCTGAGACGCTCGAAGGCCCCCCGGCGGGCCTCGTGGGCGCTGCTCGCCGCAACCCCAAGCCGCTTCCCGAGTTCCCGGTCGCTGACCCCCTGGGCGCTGAGCCTGAGCACCGTCCGGTCCGTCTCAGAGAGCTCCCCAGGCTGTTCCAGAGCCGAGCGGACCGCGTGCACGGCCGCCGCCAGGTCCGACGCCTCTGCCGGCTCTGCATCCGCCGAGAGCGGCTCCTCGGCTCGCTCCGTCGCCAGCGACTTGTCCCGGTCACGCAAGTACCGGAGCCAGATGCGGTGCGCAATCGCATACAGGTATGTGGCGGGCGAACTTCGCTGAGGCTCGTACCTGCCCGCGGTCAGCGCCTCCCACAGGGCGGCCCACGCCTGCTGGCCCAACTCCTCCGCCACGTGGAGGGGCAGGCCCCGACGCGTGTAGAGTGATCGCACCGCGCCCGCGAGCCGGGCGTGCAGGTGGTCGAACGCCGCCCGGTCCGCGCGCGCGAGCCTCGCGCCCAGGCCCGCATCGGGCCTCGGGTGGTCGTCCGCTTGCTCGCCGCTGGAGGGCATCGTCACACGATACCCGTGTTGCACGCACGGGATCACGCGCTCGGTGAATTCCGCCAGACCGAATCACCGAGTGCACTCAGCACGCGCCCCGGATGGCCCGCTCCAGCCGGCGGGTCTGCGCTTCCTGATGGTGCTGGTGCACCACCAGCACCGCGTGAAGCACGCCCGGCACCCAGAGACAGAGTGTCAGCACCAGGTTCAGCACGGCCTGCAGCGGCTTGCCGCACGACAGCACCGCGAGCGGCGGCAGAAGAATGGCGAGCAGATATCGCATGGCGGCCTCCCATGCGTTGTTGGGAACCCGTCCGCGCCGGTTCCGTTGCCCTACCGCCTGGGCTCTTCGACCGAGAGCCTCACGCAGCC
>JBPOIN010000037.1:0-16744 GCA_052034445.1 Pseudomonadota bacterium
ATGCGGTGCTGGCGAAGGCGATGGACGAGAAATCGCTGCGTCAGGTGCAGGCGAGCATCGCGGCGAAGAAGGTGAGCATGTCGCGCGATGAAGCGGTTGAACTGGCAGACCGCGCCAGAACTTTCAAGAAGGAACGTGGCCGCCTGCCGGACATCAATTCCGCCGATCCGTGGGAAAAGCAGATGGCTGAAGGCGTGGCGGCGTTTGCACGGTACAAGGCGCAGGAATTGGCCGCCAAACAGAGTGGGCTGAACAATGGCTGACATCGACGAAGACGAGCTGCTGGCCGATCTCGGGATTGAAGTCGCCCCCCTCAAGGTTTCCAGCCGAACCCCGCGCGAGGAACGCATCATCGCCGGCTTCGAGGACATTCTGCGTTTCCACCAGACCCACGGCCGCGCCCCGCAGCATGGCGAAGACCGCGACATCTTCGAGCGCCTGTATGCCGTGCGCCTGGATCAGCTGCGCAAGCTGCCGGAAGCGCAGACCCTGCTGGCCGGGCTGGATAGTCCCGGCTTGCTCTCTGGTGCGGCAGCGGCTTCGGTAGATGCGGATGATCTGGACGAAGATGAACTCCTGGCTGAGTTGGGGATTGGCGATGAGCCCGCCGATCAGGGCGACATCAGCGTATTGCGCCACGTACGTTCCAGCACTGAGAAGCGCGCGGCGGAGGAGATCGCCGATCGCACGCCGTGCGCGGATTTCGCGCGCTTCCAGCCGTTGTTCGAGGCAGCGGCAGAAGGGCTCAAGGCGGGAACCTGGATGACCCGGCCCTTCGTCAGGAACGCCAGTATCGAATTGGGGGATTTCTTCATCATTGGCGGCCAGGTCGCTTACGTCGCCGAAATGCATGAGGGCGCCAGGACCAAGGATGGACGCGACAACCCGCGCCTGCGCGTGATTTTCGATAACCAGACCGAAAGCAACCTGTTGCTGCGCTCACTTTCGCGTTCGCTCTATCCAGACGGCAACACGCCCGTTGGTCGCCGCCTGATCGTCAAGGACGATGGCCCGCTGTTTGGCGCTGCGCCAGAGCCTGACGATATTGAAAGCGGAACCATCTATGTGCTGCGCAGCCTGTCCAGCCATCCGTTTGTCGCCGAGCACCGCGAGTTGATCCACAAGATCGGTGTCACCGGCGGCAAGGTGGAGACCCGCATCGCTGGCGCGGAAAAGGACGCCACGTATCTGCTGGCCGGCGTGGAGGTGGTGGCGACGTACAAGCTCCACAACCTGAATCGCACCAAACTGGAAAACATCTTCCACCGCGTATTCGCTGCCGCACAGCTTGATTTGACCATCGAAGACCGCTTCGGAAATCCGGTCCAGCCGAGGGAATGGTTTTTGGCGCCGTTGCAGGTGATTGACGAAGCGGTTCAGCGCATTCGCGATGGGTCGATTACCGAGGTGATCTACGACCCGAAGACGGCGCGGCTGGAGTAGGTCGGGGTTCAGACCGACAAGTCGGGTTGAAAACCCACCTACAGCAAAGAGGCGCGCCGAGGGTTCCGTGGCTGCGCTGATCAGATCGCAACACCGCTGGTGCTGCGTTTGAAATTCGGTAATGGCAAATGGTTTTTTAGTTCTGTTCGACTTTGCCTGCCGGCCTTGCAGGGATTGAGTATTGCTGCGGAAAATCTGCATGCTTGTGATTTTGCTTTGCGTGATCCACTGTTTTCAAGGCTGCTGGCGTATCGTGCGGTGACTTCGTTATTTATTCGCCATATATCATTGCCGCGCCCAGCAAATAATCCGGCCCGCTCCCTCTCAAGCTGTTACACTCCGGCCGCGCTGGCTTTCGCATCAGTCTGTCGCCGCGCTTCGCGTTGAACTCTTTCTGCGCGTCTCATACCCGTAAGTGATTCATCCAGACTGGTTCGTGCCACGCACGCAGGGTGAGTCCAGGAGCTTCCAATATGCATTTCACCGATCTCGGCCTGCGTGCCGAAATTCTTCGCGCCATTACCGAACAGGGTTACGACACGCCGACACCGATTCAGGCCCAGGCGATTCCGCTGGTGCTGGCCGGCAGCGACGTGATGGCCGCGGCGCAAACCGGCACCGGCAAGACGGCCGGGTTTACCTTGCCGATCCTGCAACTCATCAGCAGCCGTCCGGCGGCTTCGCGCGTGCGGCCGCGCGTGCTGGTGCTGACGCCGACGCGCGAGCTGGCGGCGCAGGTGGAGGAGAGCGTGCGTACCTATGGCGCGCATCTGCCGATCAAGTCGGCCGTGATTTTCGGCGGCGTGAGCATGGGGCCGCAGCTCAAGATGCTCAAGAGCGGTGTCGATATCCTCGTCGCCACGCCCGGCCGTCTGCTTGATCACGTGGGCCAGCGCAGCGCCGATCTGTCGGGCGTCGAAATCCTGGTGCTCGACGAGGCCGACCGCATGCTCGACATGGGCTTCCTGCCCGACATGCGCAAGTTGTTTGCGCTGGTGCCCAAGGAACGCCAGACGCTGCTGTTCTCGGCGACGTTCTCGGAGGAAATTCGCGCGCTGGCTTCAGGCCTGCTGCGCAATCCGCAATCGGTCGAGGTGGCGCGGCGCAATTCGGCCACCGAGCTGGTCACCCAGGCCGTGTATCCGGTCGACAAGGCGCGTAAGCGCGATCTGCTGATCAAGCTGATCGAGGATCATCAGTGGCATCAGGTGCTGGTATTCACGCGTACCAAGCACGGTGCGAATGCGCTGGCCGAAAAACTCGACAAGGCCGGTATCAGCGCCGCGGCGATTCACGGTAACAAGAGCCAGAATGCGCGCACACGCGCGCTGGCGGATTTCAAGAGCCTGAAGCTCAACGTGCTGGTGGCGACCGACATCGCGGCGCGCGGTCTGGACATCGATCTGCTGCCGCATGTGGTGAATTACGAGTTGCCGAACGTGCCCGAGGATTATGTGCATCGCATCGGCCGCACGGGCCGTGCGGGTTCGAGCGGCGAGGCGGTGTCACTGGTGTGCATCGACGAGCATCGTCTGCTGCGCGACATCGAGCGGCTGCTCAAGAAGGATATCGAGAAGCGCATCGTGCCGGGCTTCGAGCCCGATCCGCGCATCAAGGCCGAGCCGATCGAGAATGGTCGTAGCGGCGGTGGCGGTGGCCGTGGTCGTTCGCCGGGCGCCGGAAAACCGGGCGGGCGCACGGGCGCAGGCGCGGCAGGCAAACCCGGCGGCGCTCCTGGCGGCAGTCGTGATCCGCGTCCGGCGCGCGGTGGCCCGGGACGCAATGCCACCGTGCATCATTCGGGTTCGCGTGGGCGCTGATTCTGATCGTCAGGAGGCGCGCCGCTTTCCGGGCAGATCTGGATGCGGCGCGCGCCGGTTTGGTTATCGGTCATGGCTTTGAAAGTCATCCCCGTTTTCCTCTCCCCAAACATCTTTTAATCCTGCTGCAATTTTGCGTGTTTCAGGCGAGCGGCTCAGGCAACGTTACGCGTTTTTCGAGCCACTGCCTTTGTGCGTGTCAGAACAATTCTGCGCGTTCGTAATTCTCGGATTCGCTGGCGGCCGGCGGGTAGCCAACACGGAAGCCGCCCCAGTGACGTCCCTTGACGTAGATCGGCACCGAGAGGTCATGCATGATTTCGCCGGTATCGCGCTTGTAGGTCTGAACGAGCACCTGTTGCGTATGGGCGCCGCAACGTGCTCCGGTTTTGTCATTGAATATGCGCTTGGTTCGGTTGCCTACCAGATCCTTGGCTGGGTCTCCTGTCAGAGGCTGGCAGAATTTGTTGTTATGGGTCGGCACGTAGCCGCGCAAATCGGCGCAGATGGCGAATACGGCTTCCGGGTGCTTGGGAAAGAATGATTCCTGGATGTTGGGGAGCACCCGGTCAGTGAAGTGGTCGAACGGGGTCGAAAATTTCTGGGGCTCGGTCTTTGGTATCGGTTTGTATTGGTCGGAGAATAGATCAATCAGGGAGATTTCTCCTTGATCGATGGCCCGTTCGAATGTTTTTTCGATCGCATCGGCGAGCGAGCGCGCTGTTTTGTAGATGCGCGTGTGCACGGAGTCGATGTCATGGGTCACCATCAGGCTAAAGGCTTGCTCTCCGGGCTTTTCGCTCAAGGCGGCGGCATGCAACAGCTCGTTTTGAAAACGGCCCATTCTGATGTATCCCTCCTGAGCCAGACTTGCAATGCTTTCGGCCTTGGCGGTTGTGGCGTGAGCGTCAGCGACAATGGCGGCAACCAGATCATCTGTTGCTACGGCGTCGTCGAGAATGCTGCCCAATTGCACGCCGACTTCTTGCGCAGTGGTCGCGACGCGGCTGGATTGTGTGCTCAAATTGGCGATGCTGTTGACGGAGTCCACCGCTTGCGAATGAATGTCGACGACGACTTGCGTGATTTCCTGTGAGGAGGCGATTGCGGATTCGGCCAGTTTGCGGACTTCGTCGGCGACCACGGCAAAGCCGCGTCCTTGTTCTCCTGCGCGCGCTGCTTCAATGGCGGCATTGAGGGCCAGCAAGCTCGTTTGTTTGGCGATTTTCTGAATCGAAGAAGATGCCCGGTTAATGCGCTCGATTTCTTCCGCGAGTTGCTTGATCTTCGTTTCGGCTTGCAGCACTTGTTGTGCCATCGCGCTCATGTTGGTGACGACATCCCGTAATACCCGAGTCCCGGCATCCGCCTTTTCACGTGTGCGCTGCGCGGCTTCTGCAGCATGCAGGGCTCGATCGGTCATGGTGCTGGCGACCTCCTGAATCGACAGGGATTCATCGGCCATGGTGTTTGACTGATGAGCGGCTTGGGCCGACTCGCTGGTTAATCTGGTCAGGTTATGACAGACATGGGCGAACGACACGCCGGTGTTTTGCAATGTGTCGTACAGATCCTGTTCGATGGCGCCGAGGTTTTGCGCGGCTATGCCTTCTTCTTGTTGCTGCGGCGTGGAGGAGGGCTTTTTAAATCGAAGAAATGAGAGCATCGGTCACCTGTCTTATCGAGGCTGCCTGAAATTGTTTTAATTTTTCGTTCGGGTCACTGCTTGCATCAGAGGACTAACGTGTATTGCCACAGATACCATCTTCGGATGATGAACCCAGTACCAAGCTCATCATGCCCACCCCATCCATTCGCTTCTTGAGAGGCGGCGGCTGACTCACCTGTTATTTCAACCAAGTTTCAAATGGGCTGTTTCACGTTAAGCCCAAAGCGCATCTAGCGGAGAAATCGACTACGGTCATTATGCATTCAGCCGAATCATGCACGATGATTGAATAACTTGGCAATCTGATATGGCGACGCTTGTTGTCTTGATCAGATGCTCAGATTGTCGTTTCGGAAAAGAGCGGATGTTTGCAGAGGGGAAGCATCCTTCAGTTCATGGCCAGCGATGCCAAATCTGCCGGCAACGCACAATGGATCGGCGCCAAAGGCCTTGTATTAACAGCGGTTGAGAACTCCCAGCAACGCTGTGCCGTAACGCTCGGCCTTGGCGGCGCCGATGCCGCTGACCTGCAGAAGTTCGTCCGGCGTCGCCGGACGTGTGGCGGCCAGCTCGCGCAGGGTCTTGTCATGCAGGATCACATAGGCCGGCACGCCCTGTTCGCGCGCGAGTTCGGCGCGCCATTGGCGCAGGGCTTCGTAACGCGGATCGTCGCTGCTGCTGCCGGCGCCCGGATGCCACGGATCGGCTTTGCTGCGTGCGGTCTTGCGCGTTTTTTTGCTCGGGCTGTGGCGGCGCAGCATCAGCGTGGTTTCACCCTTCAGCACCGGGCGCGCAGCTTCGGTGAGTGTGAGGCCGCCGTAGCGCTGGGCGTCGGCGTGCAGCAGGCCGCTGGCCAGCAACTGGCGGGCGACGCTGCGCCAGGCGGCGTCGTCGAGATCGGCGCCGATGCCGAAGGTCGGTAGCTGGTCGTGGTTGAACTGGTCAACTTTTTCGCTGCGCTTGCCGCGCAGCACGTCGATCAGGTGTGCGGCGCCGAAGCGCTGGCCGGTACGGACCGCCGTCGAGAGCAGTTTCTGGGCGGCCACCGTGCCGTCCCAGAGTTGCGGCGGGGTGATGCAGGTGTCGCAATTGCCGCACGGCGTGGTGGTTTCGCCGAAATAATTCAGCAGTACGGTGCGCCGACAGCCGGCGGCCTCGCAGTAGGCCAGCATGGCGTCGAGCTTCTGGCGTTCGATGCGTTTCTGTTCCTCGGGGGCGGCGGATTCGTCGATGCGTTGCCGATGGATGACGACATCATTCAGGCCGTAGGTCATCCAGGCTTCGGCGGGTTCGCCGTCGCGGCCGGCGCGGCCGGTTTCCTGGTAATAGGCTTCGAGGCTCTTGGGCAGGTCGAGGTGGGCGACGAAGCGCACGTCGGGTTTGTCGATGCCCATGCCGTAGGCGATGGTCGCCACCATGACGTCGCCTTCGTCGCGGACAAAGCGCTGGTGGTGTTCGCGCCGTTGTTCGTTGCTCATGCCGGCGTGATAGGGCAGGGCGGCGATGCCCTGCTCGCACAGCCAGGCGGCGGTTTCGTCGACTTTCTTGCGCGACAGGCAATACACGATGCCGGCCGAGCCGCGATGGGCGGCGAGGAAGTCGAGCAGCTGGCGGCGCGGGTTGTCGCGTTCGACGATGGTGTAGCGGATGTTGGGGCGGTCGAAGCTGGCGACGAATTCGCGCGCGCTCTCAAGGCCCAGGCGCGCGCGGATTTCGCTGCGTGTTAGGGCGTCGGCCGTGGCCGTCAGGGCGATGCGCGGCACGGCGGGGTAGCGTTCGTGCAGCGTGCTGAGCTGGATGTATTCGGGGCGGAAGTCGTGGCCCCATTGCGAGACGCAGTGCGCTTCGTCGATGGCGAACAGCGCCAGCCGGCCGCTGTCGTTGAGGCGGTCGAGCAGGGCCAGGAAGCGCTCGGTGAGCAGGCGTTCAGGGGCGACGTAGAGCAGGTCGAGTTCGCCCTTGAACAGGCGGCGTTCGGTGGCGCTGGCGGTTTCGTAATCGAGCGAGGAGTTCAGGAAGGCGGCGCGCACGCCGGCCTGCAGCAGCGCATCGACCTGGTCCTGCATGAGTGCGATCAGCGGCGAGACGACGATGCCGATGCCGGGACGCAGCAGCGCGGGGATCTGGTAGCACAGTGATTTGCCGCCGCCGGTCGGCATGAGCACGAGGGCGTCGCCGCCCGCACAGAGGTGGTCGACGATCTCGGCCTGGGCGCCGCGAAATGCGCTGTAGCCGAAGACCGAGCGCAGGATGTCGAGGGACGTGCTCATGGTTGTGCGGCGGCTGGTGTGGCTGGTGTTGTGGCGGGTTGTGGCAGCAGCACGAATTCGCAGCCGTGGGGTGTGCAGCGCAGAAAGTTGCCGGCGTCTGCGCCCTGTTCGCGCCAGTCGCCGAGCACCCAGCGTTCGCAGGTGTGATTGTCGATGCGCAGCTTGTGGTGCGCGCGGCGATGGGTGTGGCCATGGATCAGGCGCGGGTAGCCCTGCGCGCGCAGGGTTTCGGCGAGCGTGGCCGGATTGACGTCCATGATCGCGGCCGGCTTGATCTGTTTCTCGGTTTCGCTCTGCTGGCGCAGGGCTTCGATCTGCGCCTTGCGCTCGGCGAGCGGACGGGCGAGAAATTCCTGCCGCCATGCGGGCGTGCGTACCGTGGCGCGGAAGGCCAGATAGGCCGTGTCGTCGCTGCACAGCAGGTCACCGTGCATGAGCAGGGTGGGCACACCGGCGAGATCGAGCAGGGTCGGGTCGTTGAGCAGTGTGGCGCCCGTGGCGGCGACGAAGCCGGCGCCGATCAGGAAATCGCGGTTGCCGGGCAGGAAGTACAGCTGGCAGCCCTGCGCGCCGAGTTGCTTGAGTGCTGCGCAGATCTGTGCGTTAAAAGGCTCGGCCGGGTCGTTGAGTGTGTCGTCGCCGGGCCAGTATTCGAACAGGTCGCCGAGGATGTACAGCGCTGCCGCATGGCGCGCCTGGCTGGCGAGAAAGTCGAGAAACAGCGTGGCGATCGCCGGCCGGCTGGCGTGCAGATGCAGGTCGGAGATGATCAGCTGGGTCAAGGGAAGGGGACTCATGAACCGGCTCCCATGCGGTTCGGTGGGAGCCGGTTGGGGGGGGGCGCTTAGGCGACTTCGGCGCGCTCGATGATCACCGGCTCGTTGGGGACGTCCTGATGGTAGCCCTGGGTGCAGGTCGGTGCGCTGCGGATCTTGTCGACGACGTCCATGCCTTCGACGACCTTGCCGAACACGGCATAGCCCCAGCCGTTGCCGGTCGGCGCGGTGTGATCAAGGAAGCCGTTGTCGGCGACGTTGATGAAGAATTGGGCGGTGGCCGAATGCGGATCGTTGGTGCGCGCCATGGCCAGTGTGTAGCGCTTGTTCTTCAGGCCGTTGTCGGCTTCGTTCTTGATCGGCGCGTTGGTGGGCTTCTGGTTCATGTCGGGAGTGAAGCCGCCGCCCTGGATCATGAAGCCGTCGATGACGCGATGGAAGATCGTGCCGTTGTAATGACCGGATTCGACGTAGGCGGTGAAGTTCTTGGCGCTCTCGGGGGCCTTCTCGGCGTCGAGTTCGATGCTGATGACGCCGTAGTTGGTGTGCAGCTTGATCATGCGGATTTCCTTGGTTGAGGTTTGAAAGGGGATGTGAAACGTGGCTTATTTCTTTTCCGGCAGCAGCTTGACCGATTCGATCACGATGGGCGTGACAGGGACGTTCTGGTGCATGCCGGCATTGCCGGTGCGCGCCTTGGCGATCTTCTGCACCACGTCGAGGCCCTGCACCACCTTGCCGAACACGGCGTAGCCCCAGCCATCGCGGCTCGGGTAGTCGAGCGGGGTGTTCTTGACGAGGTTGATGAAGAACTGGGCGGTGGCCGAATGCGGGTCGCCGGTGCGCGCCATGGCCAGTGTGCCGATTTCGTTCTTGAGACCATTCTTGGCTTCGTTCTCGATCGGCGCCCGCGTGGTCTTCTGCTTCATGTCGGTGGTGAAGCCGCCGCCCTGGATCATGAAACCGTCGATGACGCGATGGAAAATGGTGCCGTTGAAGAAACCGTCCTTGACGTATTCCTGGAAGTTGGCGACCGACTTGGGCGCCTTGTCGCTGTACAACTCAATGACGATGGCGCCCTGACTGGTTTTCATTTCAACCAGCGGGTTGGCGGCAAAGGCCGGATGCGTGATCAGGTTGAACAACAGGCCGCAGGCCAGCAGCAGGACTTTTTTCATGAGAGCTCCAGTGAATGAACGATGAAAGGGAAATGAAAGCCGATACGCAATGACGGTGAGAAAGTGAATGGAGGGTGTCGAGCCGTGGATGGCGATGGCCGGGCGTTCAGGCCGCTCCCTCGTAGATGATCTTCCACTGGTTGTCTTCCTTGATCCAGTACTGGCGCTTTTTCATGACGTTCGACAGATTGCTGCTGCGATAGTCCTGGTCGAAGGTGATGACCACCATTTCTTCCTTGCCGGGATTGCGGAACATGCTGAGGTTGTTGGTCGCCACCTTGATCCAGCTTTTGCCCGTATTCACGCGGCGCTTGTGTTCGCCCCATTCGTTGATGTCTTCGCCGTCGGCGTTGAATCTTTTCGAGTAATGCTTGAGGTAACGATCGACATCGCGACTTTCCCAGTCGAGACGCCATTGCTCGATCTCCTTCTTGAGTGCGCTACGCTCGGCTTGCCAGTCATCGAGCGACAGCCATTCGATGCTGTTGCTGATGATGACGGGCGTCAGGCCGATCTGCAGGTTTTTGGAGATCGCGTCGAAATCCTGATTGGCCAGCACCACGCAGCCGTCGGAGGCCTTGGGCGGACGCGAGAAGGTGTCGGAGGGCGTGCCGTGCAGCCAGATGCCGTGGCCGTTGCGACCGTTGCGCTTGTCCCATTCGTTCGGATAGCTGATCGGGAAAGCGCCAGGGCCGTAGAAATCGCCGAGTTTGGCGCGCGACAGGCTGCCGGTGACGTGATACACGCCGATCGGGGTTTTCTTGTCGCCTTCGCGCGATTTGTCGGTACCGAGCTTGCCATGGCTGATGTAGTAATCGGCGACAAAACGCGGCGTGCCGTTTTCGTTCTGATACAGATACAAACGCGCCTTTTGGGTGTCGACGACGATGGCGTATTTCTGATCCGTCTCCATCTGCAGCAGATAACGCGGGACATAATTTTCCGGCGGTTTCTCGCGGTAAGCCTTGAGGCGCGCCAGTGCTTCCTCGCGCAGGTCAGCGATTTTTTCCTGTGGCGGATTGACGGCATTACCGAAGGTTTTGATGGGGCGCGTGCGTGCCAGCAGCAAGTCGCCCTTGATCAGATGGGCGAGGCGGAAGTTCGGATAGGCCTTGAGCAGTTCATCAGTCTGCTGCAACGCGGCATCGAGGCGTTTTTGCTCGATCTGGGCAAGGATATTGGCCAGCAACGGCTCCGGACCGGCATCCGAATAGCGGGCAGTTGGTAGCGGGGCTGCCGGCGCCGCAACGGGCGGTAGCTTGATGCGTTTTGGCGCGGTTTTGACGCTGCTCTTGCCGGTCTTTTGCGCCATCAGGCTCACATGGCGGGACTTCTTTTGCTTCTTGCCGCCTTGGCCGCTGTTGGCCGCCAGCAACGGCGTGCAGGCCAGCAGGCAAACCAAAGCGGCGACGACGGAGCGCATGCACCTTCTCGATGTCATGAAAGCGAACCGGGAAGGAGACAGCAGCAGCTTATTTGACGAGCTCTTGCTGGATCAGCCATTTGCCGTCCTGCTTGACCATCACGAGAGTCTTGTTGCCGCTGGTCTTGAAACCCGTCGAGTTGTAGTGCTGACGGAATTTCGCGCGTGCGCGATCCGGGCCTTCCATGGTGACTTGCAGGTTCTCGATCGAGACCTGGATCGAGCCAGGTTTGTTCACGCGCTTGTTACGCTCGGCTTCCCAGTCCGAACGCGATTCGCCGCCTGGTGTCTGGAAGTCCTTGGCGTAATGGCTCAGATAACCCTTGACATTCTTTTTCGACCAGGCTGAAGCCCAGTTATCGACCGCTTTGCTGACTTCGCCATTGTTGTCGGCGCCAGCGGCGGCGCCCTTGGCTTCCGCGACCTGGGGTGCGGGTGCGGCTTGGGCGGCAGGTTGCTTGGCTTCGGCAACAGGGGCGGGCGCCGCCGGCGCGGCCGCTACGCTGGTCACGCCGCCGGTTCTGCCAGCCGCCGGGCGACCGGTGGTCGGACGCGAAGTGGCGGTCATGAGTTCGCGGATCATCGCCAGTTTGGTCTGTGCGCTGGCATTCGAAGAGTCGAGCTGCAGCGCCGTGTCGTATGCCTGACTGGCCATGCGGGCATAGATATCGCCGAGATTTTCATGTGCTGTGGCATACGAAGGATGCGTGCGAATCGCCATTTCGAGCGCCTGCTTGGCTTTTTCGTACTGTTTCTGCTGGGCGTAGATCACCGCCAGGTTGTTATAAGGCTCGGGCGACTCGGGGTAGTCCTCGGTGAGTTTGGTGAACACGATGATCGCTTCGGGCGTGCGATTCATCTCGGTGAGGATCAAGCCCTTGAGGAAGCGGGCTTGCGGGTCCTTGGGTTTGGTGGCGAGGTACTGGTCCGCCTTGTCGAGCGCCTGGGCGTGCTGGCCCTGCTTCATGAGTTTGCCAATATCCTGCAGGGCATCGGCATGCGCAATGGGCGTGAAGCCGATCATGGCTGCAGCCAGCAGGCCGGCGATTGATTTGAATGACACAAAAGGCGCAAAAGCTGCCCGGGTCTGGATGCGTCGTAGGGTCATGAGGTATACTCGATTGGTTAAAGACGGACGGAATCTTTGAATTCTTGATTCTACCAAGAAGCCGTCGCTAATCCAATCTTGCCTATCCACAGTCAACCCTGATTATTCCCCCTTATTTCTGCGTCTTGCACTGCGTCAGTGGGTGCAGCGCAAGAGCCCGAGGGGGCGGTCCCTTTGTCGCCGACCATGCTGAAAATCTACAACACTCTCGCCCGTGACAAGCAAGCCTTCGTTCCGCGTCAACCCGGACAGGTTGGCATCTACGTTTGCGGCATGACGGTGTATGACTTCTGCCATCTTGGCCATGCCCGCGTGCTGGTGGTTTTCGACATGGTGGTGCGCTGGTTGCGCGCCAGCGGCTATCAGGTGACCTATGTGCGCAATATCACCGACATTGACGACAAGATCATCCGCCGCGCGACGGAGAACGGCGAAACGCTGCGCGCGTTGACTGACCGCTTCATCGGCGCAATGCATGAGGATTCGGCGGCGCTGGGTGTGCAGCGTCCGGATTTCGAACCGCGCGCGACCGAATTCGTGCCGCAGATGCTTGACATGATCGGCAAGCTCGAAACCAATGGCTACGCCTATGTCGCGGCGAACCGCGATGTGTGTTTCCATGTGCGCAAATTTGATGGCTACGGCAAGCTCTCGGGCAAGTCGCTCGAAGACCTGCGCGCCGGCGAACGCGTCGATGTCATGGAAGGCAAGCAGGATCCGCTCGACTTCGTGCTCTGGAAGCACAGCAAGGACGGCGATCCGCAGGAGGCGCAATGGCAATCGCCCTGGGGCGACGGCCGGCCGGGCTGGCATATCGAATGCTCAGCCATGAGCTCGCAGTTGCTCGGCCAGCATTTCGACATCCACGGCGGTGGCCAGGATCTGCAGTTTCCGCATCACGAAAACGAGATTGCCCAGAGCGAGGGCGCGCACCAGCATCCCTTTGTGAATTACTGGATGCACAACGGCTTCGTGCGCGTCGACAACGAGAAGATGTCGAAATCGCTCGGCAACTTCTTCACGATCCGCGACGTGCTAAAGCAATACGACGCCGAGGTGGTGCGCTTCTTCATCCTGCGCGCCCACTACCGCAGCCCGTTGAATTACTCCGACGCCCATCTCGACGATGCGCGCGGCGCCCTGACGCGCCTGTACACCGCGCTCAAGGGTTGCAGCGGCACAGCCGCCGTCGATTGGCAGACTCCCGCCGCGCAGCGCTTCAAGGCCGCGATGGATGACGACTTCAATACCCCCGAGGCCATCGCCGTGCTGTTCGATCTCGCCGCCGAGGTCAATCGCAATCACGACTCCGCACTCGCCGCGCAACTCAAGGCACTGGCCGGCGTGCTGGGCCTGCTGCAACGTGATGCGGTGGCTTTCCTGCAGACTGAGGTCGGCAGCGCCGCCGGTCAGGAAGGGCAGGGCGGGCTCAGCGCCGCGCAGATCGAAGAAAAAATCGCCGCCCGCATCGCCGCCAAGAAAGCGAAAAACTTTGCCGAATCCGACCGCCTGCGCGACGAACTCAAGGCCGCCGGCATCGTGCTCGAAGATTCGGCACAAGGGACGACCTGGCGCAGGGCTTGAGCCGGACGCTGCGTTTGGCGTAACGCTTGTGGCTGGGGTGGCTGCGTGTCGCCTGTCGGCCATGAACAACCGCTTGACGATGGCTGTTTTACGGTGTTTTCCTCCGGTGAGGTTGCCAGCAAAGGAGCGTCATCGTATCCATGAGTTGCCTACGGACCCGCCCTCGGACAGGTAGCATGCGCGCCACTTGTGTGCAGAGACTGCGGACACTTTGCTTGACCGGGCCTCTGATGTGCCCAATTTGCTCCGCTGATTTCCCCTCACGGATTGGTGATGCAAAAACAAACCCGCCCTGACGTGATGAGCGTCAGGGCGGGTTTGTTTTTGCAGCATGCCGCGGTTGCGGCGCCGGATCAGCCGATCAGGGCCTTGCACTGCTTGGCGCAGGCGGCGCAGGAGTCGGCGCAGGCTTTGCATTCGGCGTGCTTCTTCTCATGCTTGCGGCATTCCTTCTCGCATTCCAGGCAGGCGTCGAGCGCGACTCTGGCGAGGCTGGCGGCGTATTTGGAGTTCTGGCCGGCCAGACTTTCGAGGGCACGGCAGATGGCCATGGTCTGATTGACTGATTGGGCGCAGGCGGCCATTTCCTTTTCGCCGTTGCCGAGCAGGATCAGGCAGTGGCTCAGGCAGGCTTCGGCTTTTTGCACGCAGTCGCCAGCGGCTGCCAGCAGTTGCTGGGTGTTGTTGCCGGCGGCATGCATGTGTCCGTGATTGTGATGCTCGTGTTCCGTGGCGCCGGCCAGGCCGCTCAGCGCGGCCAGCGTCAGGGCGCCTGCGCCTTTGAGTATGTCGCGTCGTTCCATGTGATTATTCCTTGTCGTTAAAGCGGCATTGTTATATCAGTTGCCGAAGAAGTTCTTGACCTTGTCCATCCAGGAATTGGCGCGCGGGTTGTGCTTGGCGGAATCCTTGCCGCTGATTTCCTCGAACTCGCGCAGCAGTTCCTTCTGGCGTTCGGTCAGATGCACGGGAGTCTCGACGACCACATGGCACAGCAGGTCGCCGTGGCTGATGCTGCGCACACCCTTGATGCCCTTGCCGCGCAGGCGGAACACCTTGCCGGTCTGGGTTTCGGCGGGGATCTTGAGGCGGGCGACGCCATCCAGCGTGGGGATTTCGATTTCGCCGCCGAGCGCCGCAGCGACGAAGCTGATCGGCATTTCGCAGTGCAGGTCGTCGTGGTCGCGCTGGAATACGGCGTGTTCCTTGATGTGGATCTGCACATACAGATCGCCGGGCGGGCCGCCATTGACGCCGTGCTCGCCTTCGCCGGAGAGCCGGATGCGATCGCCTTCGTCGATCCCCGAGGGGATCTTGACCGATAGCGTCTTGTGCTGTTTGGTGCGTCCCGCGCCGTGACAGGACGGGCAGGGGTCGGAGATGAAACGCCCCGTGCCGTGGCACTTGGGACAGGTTTGCTGAATCGAGAAGAAGCCTTGCTGCATGCGCACCTGACCATGGCCGCCGCAGGTCGGGCAGGTCTTGGGCGTGCTGCCTTTCTTGGCGCCGCTGCCGTTGCAGGGTTCGCACTCTTCCATGGTCGGAATGCGGATGCGCGTTTCGGTGCCGCGTGCGGCGTCTTCGAGGGTAATTTCGAGGTTGTAGCGCAGGTCGGCGCCGCGATAGACGTTCGAGCGACCGCCGCCGCGACCGCCGCCGAAGATGTCGCCAAAGATGTCCGAGAAGGCATCGCCGAAGCCGCCCGGGCCGCCGCCGCCCATGCCTTGCTGTTCGACGCCGGCATGGCCGTACTGGTCATAGGCCGCGCGCTTCTGCGCATCGGAGAGGATCTCGTAGGCGTTCTTGGCTTCCTTGAACTGTTCCTCGGCCTTCGGATTGTCCGGGTTGCGATCCGGATGGTATTTCATGGCCAGCTTGCGGTAGGCCTTCTTGATCTCGTCGTCGGACGCATCGCGATTGACGCCGAGGATTTCGTAAAAGTCGCGTTTGGACATGGGGGCAGTGAGGAGAGAGGGGTAAGGGGTGAGGAGTGGGGGAGGAGGAGGAGCAAGGCGCCGACGGACGCCTCACTCCTCATGGCCGCAGGAAACGCCCCGAAGGAAGTGGCCTTGGGCCATCCCTGTGGGACGCCTCACTCCTCACTTCTTGTCTTTAACCTCTTCAAATTCCGCATCCACGACGTCGCCCTGATCCTTCTTGGCTTCGCCGGCGCCGCCAGCACCGGCGCCCTGGGCTGCGCCTTGTGCGGCTTGCTGTTCGGCATACACGGCTTCGCCGAGTTTCTGTGCGGCGGTCATCAGGGCTTCGGTCTTGGCTTCGATGGCGGCCTTGTCGGCGTCGGACTTGAGGATTTCCTCGGCGTCCTTGAGCGCGGCTTCGATCTTGGCCTTTTCGTCGGCGCCGACCTTGTCGCCGTGTTCAGCGAGCGACTTCTTGACCGAGTGCACCATCGAATCGCACTGGTTGCGGGCGTCGACCAGTTCGTGAGCCTTCTTGTCATCTTCGGCGTGGATTTCGGCGTCCTTCACCATGGCCTGGATTTCGGCTTCGGAAAGGCCGGAGTTGGCCTTGATGGTGATCTTGTTTTCCTTGCCGGTGGCCTTGTCCTTGGCCGAGACGTGCAGAATGCCGTTGGCATCGATGTCGAAGGTGACTTCGATCTGCGGCATGCCGCGCTGGGCGGGCGGAATGTCGGACAGGTTGAACTGGCCGAGGCTCTTGTTGCCGGAGGCCATTTCGCGCTCGCCCTGCAGCACGTGAATCGTCACGGCCGACTGGTTGTCTTCGGCGGTCGAGAAGACCTGGCTCTGCTTGGTCGGGATGGTGGTGTTCTTGGTGATGAGCTTGGTCATCACGCCGCCCAGGGTTTCGATGCCCAGGCTCAGCGGGGTCACGTCGAGCAGCAGCACGTCCTTGACTTCACCCTGCAGCACGCCGCCCTGGATCGAGGCGCCGATGGCGACGGCTTCGTCCGGGTTCACGTCCTTGCGCGGCTCCTTGCCGAAGAATTCTTTGACCTTCTCCTGCACCTTGGGCATGCGCGTCATGCCGCCGACCAGGATCACGTCGGAGATGTCGCCGACCTTGACGCCAGCATCCTTGATGGCGATGCGGCAGGGTTCGATGGTGCGCTGGATGAGTTCGTCGACCAGCGATTCGAACTTGGCGCGCGTGATTTTGAGCGTCAGGTGCTTGGGGCCCGAGGCATCGGCGGTGATGTAGGGCAGGTTGATTTCGGTTTGCTGCGAGCTGGAGAGCTCGATCTTGGCTTTTTCGGCGGCTTCCTTGAGGCGCTGCAGCGCCAGCACGTCGTTCTTCAGGTCGACGCCCTGTTCCTTCTTGAATTCGGTGACGATGTAGTCGATCAGGCGCTGGTCGAAGTCTTCGCCGCCGAGGAAGGTGTCGCCGTTGGTGGACAGCACTTCGAACTGGTGTTCGCCATCGACTTCGGCAATGTCGATGATGGAAATGTCGAAGGTGCCGCCGCCGAGGTCGAATACGGCGATCTTGCG
>JBPOIN010000225.1:0-3651 GCA_052034445.1 Pseudomonadota bacterium
CGATCCGGCCGTCGATCAGGCCGTGCTCGATGCCGAAGCGCCGCCGCATCTTGAAGAGCAACCGGCCGGCGCGGCGCGTATCGAGACCTATACGGTGATCTGCCAGCGCGGCGCACCGGCGCGCGGCGTGATCGTCGGCCGTCTGCTGGCCAACGATGCGCGGTTTCTTGCCAACACGCCGGAAAACCGTCCCGAAATCCTGGCATGGCTGATGCAGGGCGAACCGATTGGCGTTGCGGGTGCGGTATCGAGCGCCGATGGCGTCAATACATTTCTTCCCCAACCCTTTCAATAACAGGCAAAATATCGGGTTTCGCGCGGGCTTGCGCGCAGGAAAACTTGCCCGGCAGCCGATCCCCATTTTCGACTGCCGCATTCTCGCAGCACGACTGTCTTTGAGGAAACGCGATCATGAAACTTGGCCTGCAATTCGGTTACTGGTATGCAGCTCCACCTGCCGACGGCAATGTGGCGCTGGCGAAGGAAGCGGAAGCGCTCGGTTACGATTCGGTGTGGACCGCCGAATCCTGGGGTAATGATGCCTTCACGCCGCTGGCCTGGATCGGCGCTCACACATCGAAGATCAAGCTCGGCACGGCCATCGCCCAGATGTCGGCGCGCACGCCGACGGCCTGCGCCATGGCGGCGCTGGCGCTCGATCACCTCTCGCATGGCCGCATGATTCTCGGCCTCGGCGTTTCCGGCCCGCAGGTCGTCGAAGGCTGGTACGGCCAGCCCTTCGCCAAGCCGCTGGCGCGCACCCGCGAATATGTCGATATCATCCGTCAGGTGATGCGTCGCGAAGCGCCGGTGGCGAATCCCGGCGAACACTATCCGTTGCCCTACACCGGCCCGGGTTCGACCGGCATGGGCAAGCCGCTGCGCTCGATCACCCATCCGCTACGCGCCGATCTGCCGATCTATCTCGGCGCCGAAGGGCCAAAGAACGTCACGCAGACGGTCGAAATCGCCGACGGCTGGCTGCCGGTGTATTACAGCCCGTTCCGTCAGGAAGTCTATGCCGATCAGCTCAAGGGCATGAAGCCGGGCTTCGAGATTGCCCCGCTGGTGCAGGTCAATATCGACGACGACCTGGAGACCGCGCTGATTCCCGTCAAGATGACGCTGGCCTTCTACATTGGCGGCATGGGTTCGAAGGAAAAGAATTTCCACAAGGATCTGATGTGCCGCATGGGCTTCGAGGCCGAAGCCAACAAGATCCAGGAACTGTTCTTCGAAGGCAAGCGCGAAGAGGCCATGAACGTGGTGCCGACGCAGTTTGCCGACGAGATCTCGCTGTGCGGCTCGAAAGCGCGCATCAAGGATCGCCTGCAGGCCTGGAAGGATTCTCCCGTCACCACGCTGCTGGTCATGGGCAACGGCGGCGTCGACATGGTGCGCACCATGGCCGAACTGGCGCTGTAAGACACGCAACACTCAACCATTCAACATACGCAGAGATTTTCGGAGGCAGTAATGAGCAGGAAGAGAACCTACAACTTGTCTGATCTGTTCCAGATCGTCGTCGAAACCAAGCCGGATGACGAGGCGCTGGTCTGCGGTGCGCAGCGTCTGACCTATCGCCAGCTCGAAGAGCGCGCCACCAAACTGGCGCTGTGGCTGCGCGCCAAGGGCATCGGCGCCGGCGACACGGTGGGCATTCACGCCTTCAACTGCAACGAATATGTCGAAATCTGCCTGGCCTCCTTCAAACTCAAGGCCATCCCGGTCAACGTCAATTTCCGCTACACGGCCGAGGAAGCGCGCTACATCTATGACAACGCCCAGCTCAAGGCCCTGATCTACAGCGCCGAGCTCGAAGACGTGGTCAAGGATTCGCTCTCCGCCGCCCCCGATATCAAGGCCATCGCGCGCATCCGCGACGACGCCAAGAATGCCCCCGGCATCGCTGGCGCCATCGACTACGAAGACGCGCTGGCCGGCGCCAGCGGCTCGCTGGCCGACATCGTGCTGTCCGACGATGACCAGATCCTGCTGTACACCGGCGGCACCACCGGCATGCCCAAGGGCGTGATCTGGCCGCACAAGGCGCTGTTCTACGCCGGCTTCGGCGGCGGCGGCAACTTCCATCCGGAAGGCCCGATCAAGGCGCCAGAAGAACTCACCCAGCGCGTCCAGGAAGGCTTCTACATGAAGCTGCTGCCGACCGCCCCGCTGATGCACGGCGCCGGCCTGTGGGCAACACTGATCGGCCTGTTCGCCGGCCACACGGTGTTCCTCAACGACAAACCGGGTTTCGATGCCGAGTTCATTCTCGACAAGATCGTCAAGGAAGAGATCAGCTGCATGATGATCGTCGGCGACGCCATGGGCCTGCCGCTGCTGGCCGCGCTGAAGGCCAACCCGGGCCGCTGGGATCTGTCCACGCTGATGGCGATTTCCTCCTCCGGTGCGCTGCTCTCCGAGCACGTGCAGAAGGAACTCAAGGATTTCCTGCCGCCCTACACGCGCTTGGTGATCGCCATGGGCTCGTCGGAAACCGGCCAGTCCGGCACCGGCGCCAAGCCGGCCAAGGAAGGCCTGATCGCCTTGCCGCGCAACGAAACCACGGACGTCGCCGTCGAGGAAAACGGTGTCTGGCGCTTCGCCAAGCCGGGCGAAATGGGCATCCTGGTGCGCATGGGCAATCTGCCGCTGGGCTATTTCCGCGACCCGAAAAAGACCGCCGAAACCTTCACCCAGATCGACGGCAAGCGTTGCTCGATCAGCGGTGACAACGCCCGCCTCGAAGAAGACGGCATGATCACCGTGTTCGGCCGCAACTCGCAGTGCATCAACACCGGCGGCGAGAAGGTGTTCACCGAGGAAGTCGAGGAAGCCGTGCGCTCCTATGACGGCATCGTCGATGCCGTGGTGGTCGGCGTGCCCGACGAGCGCTGGGGCCAGAAGGTCGTCGCTGTGGTTTCGCTGCGCGACGGCGCAACCCAGGATGCCCAGGGCATCAAGGAGCATGCGCGCAAGCATATCGCCGGCTACAAGGTGCCGAAGGACATCGTCTTCGTCAATGAAGTCTTCCGCACCCCGGTCGGCAAGGCCGACTACCGCTGGGCCAAGCAGGCCGCCGAGGAACAGCTCAAGGCGTAACACGCCTCGCGCACAATCCGGAACAGGCCACGTTTGCTGCCGCGGACGTGGCCTGTTTGGTTTTTCAGGGAGCCGCATGATGGCTGAACTCAACATCACCCGGGGCGACGAGCTCGGCGCGTTGCTGGCGCGCCAGAAGGCCGCGCGTCTGGCCGAGGGCGCCGTCAGCGCCGCGACACGCGAGGATCGCATCCAGCGCTGCATCGACCTGCTGGTCCGCCATCGCGATGCGCTCTGCGAAGCCGTGCATGCCGACTTCGGCAACCGGCCGCGCACGGCCACGCTGATGTTCGATCTGCTCGGCTCGCTGGGATCGCTGAAGGCCGTCAAAAAGGATCTGGCGCGCTGGATGAAACCGCAACGCCGCAAGGGCATCCAGCCATTCAGTCTGTTCGGCGCCAGAGGCTGGGTCGAATACCACCCGAAGGGCGTGGTCGGCATCATGGGCACCTGGAACTATCCGATCTTCACGCTGTTTGCGCCGCTGGCCTACGTGCTCGCGGCCGGCAACCGCGCCATCCTCAAGCCCGCCGAGCTCACGCCGCG
>JBPOIN010000165.1:0-33003 GCA_052034445.1 Pseudomonadota bacterium
CCGTGGTGCAGCCGAGGGTTTCGACGGCGGCGAGTTTCTTGACGATCGCGTGGCGCGCGGCCATGCGCCGCATGCCGAGCGCCAGAGTCACCGTGACCACGGCCGGCAGACCTTCGGGAATCGCCGCCACGGCCAGCGCAATCGCGGTCATTGCGGTACGCACCAGATCGTCGCCGCGCAGCAGCCCGGCGACGAACATCAGGCCGACCACCAGGCCGGCGATCAGCGCCAGGCGCTTGCCGAGTGCATCGAGCTGGATCTGCAACGGTGTGGAGGATTCGGCAGCATCGGCCAGCAATCCGGCGAGGCGGCCCATTTCGCTGCGCGCGCCCGTGGCGACGACGAGCGCTTCGAGCCGGCCGCGCGTGACCACCGTGTTCATGAACACCATGCAACTTTGTTCGGCGAGCACTGCCGTTTCATCGACCTCGGCCGGGGTCTTGGCCACAGTCATGGATTCGCCGGTCAATGCGGCTTCGGCGACCTCGACGCCCTGCGCGGCGATCACGCGCGCATCGGCCGCCACGCGGTCGCCGGCCTCAAGCAGCAACACATCGCCGGGCGTCAGTTCGCTGGCCTCGATGAGCCGCACTTCGCCATCGCGCCGCACGCGCGCCGTGGGCGCCAGCATGTTCCTGAGCGCGGCGAGCGCGGCTTCGGCGCGATGCTCCTGAAAGAACCCCAGCGCGGCGTTGAGCAGCACTACCAGCGCAATGACGATGGCGTCCTTCAGTTCGCCGACCAGGCCGGCGAGAAGCGCAGCGCCCAGCAGGATCAGGATCAGCAGACTGCGGAACTGGTCGAGGAACCTGCGCCAGGCCGGGCGCGGCGGTTTTTCGGCCAGCCGGTTGGCGCCGAATTGCGTCAGGCGCTGCGCGACGGTCGCTGCGGCGAGGCCGTGATTCGGGTCGCAGTCGAGCCTGGCGGCGACGTCCGCCGCCGTCAGGGCGTGCCAGGGTGTTGATTGCGCAGGAGAACTCATCGGCATTCAGGCAGGGCCAGGAGCGTGTTGGATGCCGGATTATGCCCGAGGGTTGCCCACGCCAGTGGTCTATTGCAGCATGAAGGTTTCGTATTCGAGGGCATCGAGCTTGCGGCTCAGGGCGCGGATGCCGACCATGACCGACAGCAGCATCGCCAGCGCGAAGCCGTAGCCGAACCAGCTGGCGCCAAGCTTGAGTGAAATCGCGGTGAACAACACGTTGCTGAGCAGCAGCGTGAGTGTCAGCCACACAGCGGTGCGGCGCTGGTCGAGATAGAACAGCACGTTAAGAATGCCCAGCAGCACCACCTGCAGCGCCGCGCCAACCACGTCGATGAACAGCAGCGGCAGGTACAGCGTCGAGATGCCCAGGGTCTTGAGCAGCACTTCGCCGAGCGAGAACACCACCAGCACCGTGGTGGCCTGGATCTTGGCGATGTCGAACAGACCGTGCTGGATGTAATACACCATGTGGTTGCGCATGCGCTCGATGTAGTCGAGCGAAGCGCCTTCGCGCACGGCGTCGTAGAACTTCTGGTAATACTCGACAAAATCGGTTTCGATGCGGATCAGGAATACCGCCATGCCGGGGATCAACGTCAGGTAGGCGAGGAAGATCGGAAAGTCGTAGATGAGCGAGGCGTGCAGCGGTCCGATGATCTGCTGGCCGGTATCGGCCGAGTACCAGAACATGAGCTTGTCGATCCAGATACCGAGGTTGAAGCAGAAACCGGCGAGCATCAGGCTGGGGTACATCGCGCCGCGCTGCCAGATATCGAAGGCCATGAAACGTTCGGACCAGTAGTTGCGGTAGATCAGCCAGATCATGCCGGCCAGCAGCAGGAAGTGACCGAGCACGAAGCCCAGCAGCAGGCCTTCCATGTTCAGCACGCTGCTCAGCAGCAGCGAGAGCACGATGGTGGCGCTGTAGCCGACAAAGAATATCCACAGAATCGCCCGGTACTCCTTGACGCCCGTGAGGAATACCGTTGCGATCCAGATTGCCGACATGATGGCCAATCCGAACATGAACAGCAGCCGGTACAGCACGCTTTGCTCGGGGAACAGGAAGATCACGGCCGGCAGCGCGCCGAGCATGCTGAGACTCATGGCCAGCAACATCAGGCCGTTGAAATTCGGCAGGATCGAGGCCTTGTCTTCGAGGAACAGGCGGTCGGCGACGAAGCGCGTGAAGGAGAGCTGGACAATGCCGCTGACGATCAGCGAAATCAGGAACAGGTAGGTCACGGTGACCTGGAACTGGGCAATGAGTTTGTCGGGCAGCACCACGCCGTAGCTCAGCAGGCCGATCAGCATGATGCCGACGATGGACATCACCCACGGGCCGGAGCTGATGATGCCGGCGTAGGAGTAAGCCTGCAGCAGGCCCGAGTAGGTGCGCTTGTGCAGCAGTTTGCGGAGTTCGAAGCCTATGCCTGCCATGCGAAATTCTTCTGGTAGAGGTGGTGATAGCGGTCGAACATCATCTGTTGCGAATAATAGGTTTCGACGCGCGCCATGCCGGCGCGGCTGGCGCGTTGCCATTCAGCGGGGTCGCTCAGTATCTCGATGGCGGCATTCGCCAGCGCCTCGGGGTCGGCGATGCGCACCACCCGGCCGGCAGCACCGAGCTCGGCATCGGCGCCGGGCAGCCCATGTACCAGCTGGCTGCACGAACCGACATCGGTGGCGAGCGCCGGCACACCGGCCGCGTAGCCTTCGAGAATGACCAGCGGCAGCGCTTCGCTGATCGAACTGAGAACCACCAGGCCGATCTGCGGCAGCAGTTCGGTCATCTGCTGGAAGCCAAGAAATTTGACATGTTTTTCAAGATCGAGGCGCTGGACCAGTTGCCGACATTCCTCGGCATAGGCCGGATCCTCGTCCTCGGGGCCGGCAATCCAGCCTTGGGCATCCGGAATCTGGTTGACGACCTTGCGCATGGCGCGGATGAAGGTCTTGATGTCCTTGATCGGCACCACGCGGCCGATCAGGCACAGCACGGGTGGCGGGGTCGGCGGGCGCCCGGCGCGCAGCGGCGCGAAGCGCGCGATATCGACGCCGTTGGGAATGCTGTGGGTGCGTTCAAGCGGGGCGCCGTCCTGCAGCTGGCGCAGGTGATTGGCTTCGAACAGCGCGACGATATCGTCGGCGGACTGATAAGTCAGATAGCCCAGATGTTCGAAGAAGCGGATCCACAGCTGACGGTAATAACCGAGTTGCGCGGCATCACGCTCGAAGGTGCTGCGGTTGTCGTGGATCCAGGCGGCCTGATACAGGTCGATCTTGCGTTCCTTGACGTAGATGCCATGCTCACTGAGCATGAACGGACGCGGGTTCAGATGCTTGAGCAACAGGCCCAGCACACCCGCGTAACCCGTCGATATCGAATGGTAGATCCGCGCGCGCGGCGCGCGTTCGGCCGCCGCCCGCAGTTGCCAGAACGGCGTGTGGATGGTGCGGATGGTCCAGAAGTAATCGACAAACGATGGGTCGGTGCTGTACTGCCGGTAGCTTTGCTTGATGAAATCCCAGGATTCCATGCCATGCAGGAACATCTCGTGGCTCAGCAGGCCGCCCGGATGGGCTTCACCGGCCAGCCGGGCGAACAGGTGCGGGCATTCCGGATGCTTGAGGTTGCTGTGAAACAGTTCATGCATGCGTTCGACCAGCGCCATGGTTTGCGGCTTGACGTGCATCGGTTTGATCGCCGCCCGCTCATGGGGTTCAAACAGATACAGGGTGTCGAGATGCACGAGGTTGTCGGGCAACGCGTAGCGCATCGGGCCGTAGTCGGCGCGCTGGCTGCCGATGAATATCGCCCCGAAGCGGATCTGCGGAAACCCACGGATGATCTGATTCACCCAGCTCGACACGCCGCCCGAGACATAGGGAAAGGTGCCTTCGAGCAACAGCAGGACATCGACCTCGGCGGCCTTTGGCAGAGGCTCCTGGCGGTGATCAGAGATGGGCGTGGCTGGGTTTGTCATGATCGAGGGGCAAGCTGTCGCGCCCGTTCCAGAAATCGGTGATGGCGCGCGAGCGCGAGACCATGTTGAGTTCCGCCAGGCGGCCCATGAAATTGCGCACCACATCGAATCGGCGTTCGAGATAGGCGATCTCCGCCAGATAGGGCAGGGTCGAGGTTTCCGGGTGGCCCAGCGTTCCGGCGTAGATCAGTGCGCTCTTGGCTTCGGCCAGCTTGCCCTGGGCCAGCAGGATGCGCCCCTTGAGGAATAGCAGGCCCGAATCAATGGGCTGTTCGAGTTCGAGCGCCCGCGTCAGATAGTGCAGCGCGTCGCGCAGTGTGTGACGGCGCAGCTCGCCCTGGGTGAGTGAGGCGTACACGAGCTCCCAGTGCAGTTCGGCGAGGCGGCGCAGGCAGGCGTAGCGCTGCTCGACGCTGAGATCCTGTTCGAGATTGCGGCGCTCCTCATGGATATGCAGCGAGAGCTTCTTTTCTTCCGCATCCAGCATGCCGAAGGCGATCAGGCGGATGTCGTCGGTCGCATCGCCGAGCAGATCTTCGAGGATCGGGTTGGCGACGCGGCTGGGGATGGATTGCAGCGTGATCAGCGAGTTCATGCGGATCGCGTCGGGCACGTTGCTGGTCAGGCGCGAACGCACGGCCGACTGGGCCGAGTGGGTGGATTCCTTGTTGCTTGAGAGGTTGTATTCGGGCAGGTCGAGCGACTGCGGTGTGGCCATCACGGTCGAACTGCGCAAGCGGCGCAGCGTCAGCTGCGTCACGAGCAGCA
Organism: Pseudomonadota bacterium; assembly: GCA_052034445.1. Classification (GTDB taxonomy): domain Bacteria; phylum Pseudomonadota; class Gammaproteobacteria; order Burkholderiales; family Rhodocyclaceae; genus Sterolibacterium. The sequence continues at coordinate 4,741 of JBPOIN010000165.1, forward strand.
GGCTGACGGGGCCCAGCACCGGCGTCACGAAGGCAAAGTTGAAAATCAGCAGCCAGACCGGCAGGCGCGGCGTCCGGTATTTGTGCGGCAGCATGACGTAGGTCATGGTGGCGATGATCGCGCAGCACAAGGCATGCAGCATGAAGATGGCGAAAAACGTGGCGAGCGAATTCGACAGCGGCCAGTGCGTCATGAACAGGCCGAGGTCGGCAAGCACCGCCTGCCATCCCCATTTGAGCAGTGCCTTCATGCGCTGAAAATCCTTGCCAGGGCTTCGACCGGATCTTCATGGGCGAAGTCGATGGGCTGCACGGTGACTTTCTGTTCGTCGAGACCGCCGCCGAAATTTGCCTTGAGCCAGTGGTCGATGCGGAAAATGAAGCCTTCCATGGCGGCTGCCGAAGCGAAGGGCATGAGTACCGCGATCACTGGCGTGTCGCCGATGGCGGTTTGCCAGAACACATCCAGACCGCGTTTGATGCGCAGCAGCTGGGCCGGGATTTCGTCGCGATTGGCGCCGTTGAAGCGCAGGATGACGATATGGCTGGTAATCCGGCTCATGCGTTGCAGCCGCATCATGCGTGCGGTTTCTTCGGCGAAGGATTCGGGTATCGCCGCCAGGCGTTGCTGGATGCGATGCACTTCGGGCGCCGTGCGCAGGCTGTCGGCGTAGTAGGCCAGAATCACGCCGATCATTTGCAGGTTCTCGGCATTCAGCGAGAAGAACGGCATGCGCGTGATGGCCAGAACGCCGATCACGGTGTCGTCGCTGGCGATGATGGGGGCGACGACGAGCTGGTTCGATTTGCGTTCGAGCGACACCTCGCTGCTGGCGATGTGGGCGAGCGCGCGTTTTTCCTGCATCAGCAGCAGCAGTTCGTCGTCGGCGTGTAGCGGTGCAGGTTCGCCGATCGAGGTCACATGCCTGCCAATCGTCAGCGTCAGCCGATCGTCATGGATCAGATATACGTTCGCCGACTCGATGTTGCCGTACTGGACCAGCAGTTGCAGCAGATCGTCAATGCCCGGCAGGGCTTCGTGCGGTTGCGGCGGTTGGGTCACAACGTTGCGCATTTGCACCAGTGCGTCGCGCAGCGAACCGGGACGCGCGAGCATTTCCTGCTCAAGCCGGTCGTGCGAGAGGTTCAGCAGGAAATGGCGTTTGGTCAGGCGCGCCAGACGCTCCGTGAGGTAGACATTGGTTTCGTCCATGCGCGTGTTGCGATCGCGCCAGACTTCGCTGAATTCGCCGCAGATCAGCACCAGCAGGCCGCCGCCGATGAATTCACTGCGCGGGAATTCGGCCGTGCTGATGCCGAGCGCATTCGCCAGCAGCCATTCGCCAAGAATCAGCAGGCTGCTCATGAGGCCCGGCACGACGCCGTACAGCAGCGCGATCAGAATCGGCGCGAACCACAGCCAGGGAAACTCGGCTTGCGCGAGCAGCGGGTCGGTTGGATGCGTGAGCCAGCTGACACCGAGGATCAGCACCGAAATACCGAGCGTTTCGAGCCATTTCCGGTACTCGGGGTAATCCTGCGCGAGCAGCGATTTGGGGATCAGCTGTCGCCAGAAGGGGGAAATTCGCACTGTAGCCACGGTCGTCCCTGGGGGTGTTGAACGCGCAATTCGCCGCGCTTAGCGCGCGGCGGTCTTGCCGCCGATGAGCGGCAGGCCGGCGATCAGTGTTTCGATCTGGCTCTGGGCCACGGCGGCGAGCGCCTGCCGGCTCCAGCCGCTGTGGGCGCCCGAAGCGCTCCAGACCACCTGATTGCTGGCGAGATCGACCACCTGCAGCGTGATGCCGACCGCGGGTTCGCCGTCGATGCCGACCTTGTAGCGCCATTCCTCGACGGCGCCGGTCACGCCGTAACGCACGCCTTGCTCGCGCGCCCATTTTTTGGCTTCTTCGGCGACGCGTTGCTCGGTGGGCTCGAACAGTGTGTCGCGCGTGAGCGTTGGCGGATAACGCAGCAGATCGACGATGCCGCGCTGGCGCAGCAGATGGTCGGTCAGCATTTCCGCCGCCAGCGCCGCCTGCGGCGTGTCGGTGTGATTGGCGATCGGCAACAGCGCCCATTTGGCGCCCTGATCGAGCACATTGGGGGCCGAGATCGAATTCACGCCGGCGCAGCCGCCGAGCAGGAACAGCGTCAGGAACAGATAAATCGCGTGCCGAAAGCGGCCGAAGTGGATGGATGTCATGATGCTTCTCCCTTAAAAATAATGTCGATAGCGAATCGAAAACTGGCGCGTCAGCGCACCGGTGGCCGGTATGCCGGCATTGCCATTACTTGTGCCGCCGAGGTTCTGTTCGAGCTGGATACGCAGATGATCCTCGCCGTCGAGTGCGCCGGCGGCGCCGAGCGTTGCCGAATAGCCGGCGCCGTTCAGCCGGCTGGCGGTGCGGCAGGCATCGAAGAACGGGCGCCAGGCGCGCGAATAGGTGTCCTGCAGGCTTTGTCCGGCGATATTCTCGCCCATGCTAACGCACAGTCCCGCGCTGCTGTTGCTTTCGGGGATGAAGTAGCGGGCGGCATCAACGGCGCCAGTGGCGATTTCGGTTTGTACCGCAGGCGCAAGTTCAGCCAGCGTGCGGGCAGCGGGATTGCCGTCTGCTGTCAGCAGCTGGCGGTTCACGAATACGCGGGCGCGCCAGTCGGGGTATTCGGTGCGGAAACGGTAGCCGGCCTCGATTTCGAGCGACTTGCCGTGGCCGAGTGTCTCGCCGAACTGACTGCGATACACGGCCCAGCGCGGTGTGATGCGGATATCTTCGCGCTTGCCGAGGGTGTAGCTGAGGTTCAGACGCAACGAATCCTCCCCTCCGGCAACGCGCAAGGGAACGCTTTCGCTGCTCGCATCGCGGCGCGCGAGCGTGGCGTCGAGCGCCAGGCGTTGCGATTCGCTCCAGTTGTGCTGCAGCCGCCAGCCGGTGTTGGCGGCCAGCTCGTTGCGCCGGAACAGGGCGAATTCGGTGCTGCTGCGATTACCGAGCCAGCGCAGGCCGAGATTCGTCAGTTGCTCGGTATTGCGCACCAGCGGAGCGAATTCCGCCGTGTCGCTGCGTTGGCGCAGTTTCGACCAGCCCAGCAGCACCTGCAGTTTGCGGTCGGCGCTCAGGCGCGCATCCAGCGTGCCGGTATGGCCACGCAAGGGGCCGAACAGGTCGCGCGAGGCGCCGAACTGCAGATAATTGGCGTGCTGCGGCGCATGAATGCGGTAGCGATCATACAGATCGTCGTCCACATCGCTGGCTTCGAGGCCGCGGAAACCGATGTCGAGTGCTTGCGGCCAGTGCTCGAGCGCATAGGCGGTGTCATAGCGGTTGTAGATCGGCAGGCCGGCGGCCTGCTTTTCGAGCAGTTGCGCCATGGTCTCGGTATCGTTCAGCTGCAGTGCGCTCTGGCTGGCACCCCAGAGCGGCGCCTGACTGCGCTTGGCCTTGTCGTCGCCGGCAGGCAGGACGTTGCGCTGCGGCGCCGCGGCAGTCCGCGCGGCGAGCTGGCGCGCATAGCGCAGCCAGAGCCAGGAGCGTGCGTTCGGGAAGTTTTCCTTGTTGATGGCCCAGCCGAGGATCAGGTCGTTGGTTTGCTGATCGTCGCCTTGTTCGTCGTGCGATTCTTCCAGCCCGCGCAGACGGTTGGCGACCTTGCGCACCAGTTCGAGTCCCGGATCGCCGGGTTGATTCAGCAACGCGAGACGCGCGAGAGCCAGCAGATCGGGCTGGTTGCCGAGCGGCGGCGTCAGATTGGGTTGCGGGTGAAGCTTGCGCAACTGTATCCAGGCATGGCGGCGGATGCGCTCGGCCATGCCGCCCTGTTGCAGACGGTCGAGCGCATCGGCGTAATTCAGGAGCAGCAGCAGATCGTCGGGCTGGCGGCGGATCTGCTTGCGATACCAATGCGCGGCTTCACGATAGCGATCGAGCGCATGCTGCGCGCTGGCGAACGGCAGCCAGTAGGCGGCTTCCTGTTCGGCGCGCGGCGCAAGTCGGGCCAGTAGCTCGCGCAGGGCGTCAACGCGCCGGGTGTCGATCAGGAACCAGATGGCGGCCGCGCCGACCTCGGCGTTGTTGCCGTCGAGCTTGAGCGCTGCGCTCAGATCGGCCCAGGCCGGGTCGAGCGCCCGGCGCGCCTGGTGATACCGGGCGCGCAGCACAAGAAATTGGGCGTATTGCGGAGCGAGGCGCAGTGCGCCAAGTTGCGCGGCCGTCAGGCCCTGGTGGATACGCTGTTGGGCGGGCAGATTGCCGCGTTCGTCCTGGATGCTCAGGGCCAGCAGCAGGTAATCGGGGTTGTCGAAGCGGCGATAGGCATCAAGCGCGAGGTCGGCGGCCTGTTCGGGGTGATGCTGGCGCACGAGGAAAATCAGCCGCGACCAGTCGGCTGCGCTGGCTGTCTGGCTGGTTGCATAGTGTTTGTAGGCCTGTTCGGCGCTGGCCAGTTCACCGAGCTCCCAGGCCGTGTTGCCGAGCAGACGCCAGAACTCCGTCATTTCAGCCGGCACATGCACACGCTGGGCTTGCAGCAGCGCATGGGCTTCGGTCGTCCGGTCCTTGCGCATCAGCAGTACGGCTGTACGCAAGACGGTGGCGAGCGGAAATGGCTGGCGGGCGATACGTTCGCCATACAACCGCAGCGCACGCTCGTCGTCGCCGCCATGCTCGGCGAGGCTGGCGGCATGTTCGAGCAGTAGCGGGTCCTGCAGGCGCCGGTATTGCGCTTCGAAATACAGCGCGCCCTCCTGCGGTTTCGAGGCTTGCTCGTACAGTTCGGCAATTTCGCCGAACTCGGCGGGTGTCGGCGTCTTGCGCGTGGCGCGCAGACGCCAGATCTCCAGCAGGGTGTCCGGGCTGTCGGAAAGCGCGGAGAGTCGCAACAAGGCTTTGAACGTCGCATCACTGCGGTCGCCATGATCGAACAGGTATTTCCAGTTTTCCCAGGCAATTGTCGGGCGCCGCGTCCATTCGGCGACCTGCGCGAGTTTGCGGCGCCACTCGTGGTTCTCCGGCACGTTGGCGACAGCCTTGTGCGCAATGCGGAAGGCTTGCTGTTGATCGCCGTTGGCGAGCAGGATGCCGTAGGCGAGCAGGTAATCCTCGTGGTTGAACGGCTGCAGGTTGTCGGGCGTGGTGTTTTCTGCGCCGGGGCGGTCGGCCGGAGGTTTGGCGCGCGCGGTATTCGGGCTTGACGCAGCGGGCGTCCGGGTTGGCGCTGTGTCTGGCGGGGGGGCGGGCGGCGCGACGGGTTGCCCGGCAGGCGCTGCGGCCGGCGGCAACGTCGATGTCGCGGCGGCTGCCGCCGGTGTGGCGTCCCAGTTGCTGCGCACAATGCTTTCGGGACGGAAGCTGGCGCTGCGCAGCAGGCCATGCTCCTGCGGCTGGCCGCGCAGCGCCGCACGCGCCTGCTGCATGTCTGGCCAGAATCCGGCGCGCAGCACATGCAGCTTGCCGCGCTGTTCGATGCGCAGGAACGGCAGGTTGGCGTTCTGCCGATAGTGTTTTTCCAGCGCCTGGCGATCGCCGCTGGCCAGCTGCAGCGAGATGTAATCTTCCCCGGCGGCGGGGAGGGACGCCGCTGCGCTTGTCGCGTATCCCCCGAGCAGCGCGGTCAACAGCAGGCTGATGGGCCGGTGTTTCATGGCCGGGCTCCGTTTTGCGCGGCCGTATCGGCGATCGTATCGGCGCCGATCAGGCGCTGGGCATACAGCGCGGCGCGGCCCGGCGCCCCGGCGGCAAGCGCGCTGCGCGCGAGATAGCGCAGGGTTTCCGGATCGTTTTCGAGATCGCCGAGATGCTTTTCGGCGCTCTGCATGGCGAGCTGGTACTGGCTGTCGGCCATGAGCGCGGCGATGCCGGCGTGAAACAGGCGGCGCGCGTCGGCGTATGCGCGGGCTTCATGGCGCGCGAGCAGAAAGTAGTCGGCCGCCAGGGAAAACTTGCCCTGGCCGAGCATCTGGTTGGCCAGGCGTTCGAGGGTTTCGAGCGATTCGCCCTCGCCGCTGAGTTGCAGATAACGCGCGCCTTCCTCGGGCAGATTGAGGCGGAAGGCCGACCGGGCGAAGACGCTCGCGAGACGCGGCGGCAGGTGTTCCTCGCGGCTGGTGCTCTCGATCAGCAATTTGGCGCGGTTTTCGATATCGCTGGCGCTGCGTCCGGGCGGCGTGCGCTCGAGCGTGGATTCGTAGGCTGTGAGCAGGTTCAGGCGCGCTTCGGTCCTCTGGTACAGCGTGCCGCCGATGATCACGGGCCACAGCATGCGTTCGGCGGTGTCGATTTCCATGCGCCGATGGCGGGCGCGCACCAGCAGAATCGCCAGATCGGCATTCTGCGGATCGGTGCGGTAGAGGTTTTCGATATACGAGAGCGTCAGTTCGTCGAGCCGCTCCTGGCCGTAGAGCTTTTCGACCAGCGCCTGATGCGGAAAGATCATGACCAGCAGACCACCCATGATCAGGGCGATCGTCAGCAGCTGCCAGTTGCTGGTCAGCTGCAGCCGGGGGATTTCTCCGTCAATTCCGGCAGCGCGTTTCGAGCGGTCGGGCAGCATGGGCGTTCAGCTGGTAATGGAAAACATCGCCGACGCGATGCGTCGGACGGAGGGGTTTGCCGGCGACGCGCACCTGGCAGTTTTCGGCATGCGCCAGCGCAAACCGCAACGGCACATGGCCGCGCAGGTGCCAGGCCGAGCCATCGGCGCTGCGCGTGGCGGATTCGATGCGCGCGTTGGCCGAGATCAGACGCGGCGCAGGCGCCTCCGGCGTGCCGGCGCCGAGGCGCAGTTCTGCGCTGGCGGCGCTCAGATGCACATAGGTCTCGCCGTTGTGCGCTGCATAACCGGCGATTGCCTCGCTGGCGACCAGATCCGGCGCGCCGAGCGCTGCCGGCAGGCGCAGGGTGCGCAGGTGTTCGGCGCCGCGAATGCGCCAGCCGGCTTCGCTGGTCAGCGTCGTGCGCGCGATGGCGATGCCCGGAAAATCGAGCACCTTGCGCGCATATTCGGAGGCGAACAGCGGCGTGGTTTCCTGGGCTTGGGCATAGGCAAACACCTTGTCGAGCGAGCGCATGCCGGCATGTTTGGTGGCGATGTAGGCGTGGAAATAAATGTCGATGGGTTTCAGGCGGCGCGGTTTTTCGGTGAGTTCATAGGTTTCGATGGCGCGCTCGAAGCCGTAGAACGGCCCGGTCCAGTTGTTGGTGTAGACGTTCTCGTTCTGGTTCGGCGCATACACCTGGAACAGGCCGTCCGGGCGCGGTATGCCGAGACCTTCGACTTCGGTGAGCGTCGCGCGCGAGCGCGTGGCGATGGTGTCGCCGCCGTTCATGTTCAGCACGCCGAGACGTCGCGTCCATTCGAGGGCGTCGCGGCCCGGATTGCAGTCACCGCTCCAGAGCAGCATGGCCACCTTCTTGCCGGGGGGCGCCAGACGGCTCTCGATGTAGCGGATCGAACCTTCGATTTCGCGTTGCAGATTGAAGCGATAGCCCGGAAGCGTCAGGTGGTAGCCTTCGCCGTTGGCGCCGGCGTCGTTCGTGCTGCTGGCGCTGCGCCAGACGAAGGGGTGGGAATAGGTGTGCGAAGCCATTTCGACGTGCGGGGCGCGAAAAATGTCGCGGGCGACGGCTTCCAGCTGACGCGCATGTTGCGGATACAGGCCCTGCGGCGAGAGTTCGGCTTCGATGATCGACAGTGTCATGGGCAGGGCGTATTTGCGCACGATACGGTCGCGCACGACTTCGCCGGCAAACGGATTGTTTGCCAGTTCGCTGCGGCTGACGAAACCGTCGCCATCCATATGGACGAGCAGGATGCGCCGGCCGCTCTCGGTGGTGACATCCGGCGCCGGCATTGTCGGCAGGCGCAAGGCGGCGCGGAAGAAGCCGAAGGGATCAATGACCCAGCGGTTTTCTTCATCGTTGGGCAGTGTGGCGACAGCGTGCGGGAACATGACATAGCCGCCCCAGGGCGTCAGCGCCGCTGCGACCTGACGTGTCTTGCCCCTGGCGAGGGTCAGCAACGGCTCGCCTTGCGTCAGGGCGACGCTCATGAACTCGTCGGGATGCGCGCGCGGCTGTCGTTCGAAACCCAGCAGCGCGGACTGCTGAAGGATCTGGAGCGGCGCGTTCTCGGCTGCGGCAGGGCGCATTTCGACGCCGAGCGACTTGCCCAGCGGGGTGTCGAGCAAGCCTTCGAGTTGATGCATGAAAACCAGGGGAATGTTTTCGGCCTTCTGTTTGCCGAGCCAGGCGATCAGGCGCTGATTGTCGGCGGCTTCGCCACGCGCCGCGAGCCAGACCACGATGCCGGCATAACGGCCGGACAGCGATTGCGCGGGTAGATTGCGCGGGTCGGCGTAGTCCACGACATAGCCGAGGTGCTGCAGCGGCATGGCGCCCATGCGTGCGGCGACATTGCCGGGCAGTTCGTATTCGCTGGCCAGCGGGCTGTGGATCATGAGGATGCGCCGCGGCATGACTTCGAGGCTGCCGAGGCCCAGCGTGTCGTGATCGTGGCTGCCGATCCAGGGAATGAAACCCAGGGCGCCGATCTGCCGGGCCGTGGCGCGCGCCAGAGCACGTTGTCCGGGCGGGGCGTAGTCGATGGCGATTACCGGGATGTGCAGTGTGTCCTGTACGCGCCGGAGTTGCGCCGTGAGCCAGGCACGGTCCTGTTCGGCCACCGGACGGTATGACTTGCTGGCTGGATCGTAACCCTGGAACAGCGACTCGGCGGCCAGCAGCGCGACATGCTGTTGCGTGCGCTCGACGATTTCGAAGCCGCGGTTGTAGATCAGTTCGGCCTCGGGATAGCGGCGCTTGATGGTCTCGATCGCGGCGATCAGGCCGGCTTCCTGGCGGGCGCGTTCTTCGGGGGTTTTGGCGAACAGCTGATACGAATCGAGCGTATCGAGGAAAAAGCTGCGGTAACCCGCGGCCCACAACGGTGCGATGATGCTTGCGCCGACGAACTCCGGCCAGCCGGGCGCGGCCTGGTCGATCAGGCGGCTGCCCCAGTCGCGGTTCTCGCCGCGCAGCCATTCCTTGGGCAGTTGCGCGGCATAGGTGCGTTCCGGATGCAGCTCGCCGAGCGCGACATACGCCGCGAGACGCGTGTGCGGCAGTTTGATCGCTTGCGGCGCGGGAACATGGCCCGGATCGACGACGACCAGATCGAAGGCCTGGAGTTCCGCCCAGGGTGGGGTGGCGCCGTAATGAAAAGCCACGGCCGGGCGTTCGGCGGCCTGCGCCGGATTGGTCGCCAGCAGCGACAACCAGGCAGAGAGAACCACCCAGGCCGCGGCCAGCCAGGCCATGGCGCGATTGGCGCGGGGGAATCTGCGGTTGGCAATCACGATGGTGGTGGTTTTTCTTGAGCGGTTTTGCAGCGGTTTTGCGGATGACGGCGGCGAAGACAGCGCGCCGATCCTGTCATCCGCAGGCTGAATGCCGTCGTTCGTCGGTCTGACGGCCGATCCACGGCTGGCGCGGGGAAATAGCATTTAATTGTAACAAATTTATATGGACATAAGGCCTGGAATGTTCATATTTGAAGCTTTTTCTGAGCGATCGTTTTGCGCGTCATGCTGCACCCGTCGGAGCGAAGTTCCAGTCCGAAGCATGAAAAACAACGCTCATACTACGAGTGTACAAGCTTTGGGGGATTGCTTTGTCGTACGTCAGACCACAGTAAGGCCACAGGATTTCACCTGCACCGTTTTATCGGTTATGCTCGAAGCAGATTGAATTCATTTCGGGGGATGCTTGAATTCTTCCGAGTCATCCCAATCTGGCGCAAAGATGTACTCATAAAAGGATATCGCCATGTCGAGCGAACTGAATCTCCCCGCAGAAATACTGGAACTGCCGCTGTTGCCGTTGCGCGACGTGGTGGTTTTCCCCCACATGGTTATCCCGCTGTTCGTCGGTCGTCCGAAGTCCATCAAGGCGCTTGAAACCGCCATGGAAAGCGGCAAGAGCATCCTGCTGGTGGCGCAGAAGTCGGCCGCCAAGGACGAGCCCGATGTCGAGGATATGTACCGCATCGGCTGTATCGCCAACATCCTGCAAATGCTCAAGTTGCCCGATGGCACGGTCAAGGTGCTGGTCGAAGGCGCCCAGCGCGCGCAGATCGAGCGCATTGACGACAAGAAGGAGCTGTTTGTCGCCGCCGTGCGCCCCGTGCCGCTCGCCGACGAGGATACCAATGAAGTCGAGGCCATGCGCCGCGCAATCCTGGCGCAGTTCGACCAGTATGTGAAACTCAACAAGAAGATTCCGCCGGAAATCCTCACCTCGCTGGCGGGCATCGAGGAAGCCGGACGTCTGGCCGACACCATTGCCGCCCATCTGCCGCTCAAGCTGGAGCAGAAGCAGGACGTGCTGGAGATTTTCAACGTCGGCACGCGTCTCGAACGTTTGCTGTCGCAGCTCGAAGCCGAACTCGACATCCTGCAGGTCGAAAAGCGCATCCGTGGCCGTGTCAAGCGCCAGATGGAGAAGAGCCAGCGCGAGTACTACCTGAACGAGCAGGTCAAGGCCATCCAGAAGGAGCTCGGCGAAGGTGAAGAGGGCGCCGAGCTCGACGAGATGGAGAAGAAGATCAAGGACGCCGGCATGCCCAAGGAGGCCCTGGCCAAGGCGCAGGCCGAGATGAAAAAGCTCAAGCTCATGTCGCCCATGTCCGCCGAGGCTACCGTGGTGCGCAACTATATCGATACGCTGGTTGGCCTGCCCTGGAAGAAGAAAAACCGCATCAGCAAGGATCTCGCCGCGGCCGAGAAGGTGCTCGACAAGGATCACTTCGGCCTTGAAAAGGTCAAGGAACGCATCGTCGAATATCTGGCCGTGCAGCAGCGCGTCGATAAGCTCAAGGCGCCGATTCTGTGTCTCGTCGGCCCGCCGGGCGTCGGCAAGACCTCGCTGGGTCAGTCGATTGCCAAGGCGACGAATCGCAAGTTCGTGCGCATGTCGCTCGGCGGCGTGCGCGACGAATCCGAGATTCGTGGCCATCGCCGCACCTACATCGGCTCGATGCCCGGCAAGATCCTGCAGAACATGGCCAAGGTCGCCGTGCGCAATCCGCTGTTCCTGCTCGACGAAGTCGACAAGATGGGCCAGGACTTCCGCGGCGATCCGAGCTCAGCGCTGCTCGAAGTGCTCGACCCGGAGCAGAACTCGACCTTCGTCGATCACTACGTTGAAGTCGAGTACGACCTCTCGGACGTGATGTTCGTCGCCACCGCCAACACGCTGAACATTCCCGCGCCGCTGCTCGACCGCATGGAGGTGATCCGTCTGTCCGGCTACACCGAGGACGAGAAGGTCAATATCGCGATCCGCTACCTGCTGCCCAAACAACTCAAGAATAATGGCATCAAGCCGGACGAGCTTTCGCTGACCGAGGAAGCGTTGCGCGACATCGTGCGCTATTACACGCGCGAAGCCGGCGTGCGCTCGCTGGAACGCGATATTTCGAAGATCTGCCGCAAGGTCGTCAAGTCGCTGGTGATGCGCAAGCGCACCAGCAAGATCGTCGTGAATGCCAAGAACCTCGACAAATACCTCGGCGTCCGTCGTTATTCGTTCGGCATTGCCGAGAAGGAGAATCAGGTCGGCCAGGTCACCGGTCTGGCGTGGACCGAAGTCGGTGGCGAACTGCTGACCATCGAAGCCGTCTCTGTACCTGGCAAGGGCAAGACGATGACCACCGGCAAGCTCGGCGAAGTCATGCAGGAGTCGATCCAGGCCGCGCTGACCGTGGTCAGGAAGCGCAGCAAGCAGTTCGGCATTCCCGAAGACTTCTATCAGAAGAGCGACCTGCACATCCACCTGCCCGAAGGCGCCACGCCCAAGGATGGTCCTTCGGCCGGCGCCGCCATCACCACGGCGCTGGTCTCGGTGCTCACCGGCATCCCGGTACGCGCCGACGTGGCCATGACCGGCGAAATCACGCTGCGCGGCGAAGTGCTGCCGATCGGCGGTCTCAAGGAGAAGCTGCTCGCTGCCGTGCGCGGCGGCATCGCCCGGGCGCTGATCCCCGAAGAGAACGTCAAGGATCTGACCGAGATCCCCGACAGTATCAAGGATCGCATCGAGATCATCCCCGTGCGCTGGATCGACAAGGTGCTCGAATGTGCGCTCGAACGCGTCCCAACGCCGCTCAGCGACAGCCCGGTACCAGCTGAAGTTGCACCGCTCGCGCCCAGCAGCGACGGCGCCGCGCCTGTACTCCCAGGTTCGCTGCCGCACTGAAACCGCAAGCCGTAAGCGCGGGCTGCTGCAAACCTCTGCGGCAGCCCGTTTTTATGCGCGATTTGCATCAGGCATGGCGCAGCTTGGCAAGCACTGTGCAGATGCGCTAGAATCGCGCCTCGCTTCAGAAGGGCGCTTAGCTCAGTTGGTAGAGCGTCTGCCTTACACGCAGAATGTCGGCGGTTCGACCCCGTCAGCGCCCACCAGTTTCCTTTTTGAAGCCTTCAATGAACCCGCATGGCGAAAGCTCTGCGGGTTTTTTGTTGGCATGCTTGCTTCCCGCAACGCAGAGCGGAGTATCCCCAAAACATGAGTTCCGGATATCAAGCTGCATTCGAGCGTGCCGCCGCACTGATCGACCAGGCCGACGGCATCCTGATCACGGCCGGCGCAGGCATGGGCGTTGATTCCGGCTTGCCGGATTTTCGCGGCGGCCAAGGGTTCTGGGGGACCTATCCGGCGCTCGGCCGGGTCGGCATGCGCTTCGAGTCCATCGCCTCGCCGCAGGCTTTCGAGGACAATCCGCAGCTGGCCTGGGGGTTCTACGGGCATCGGCTGAATCTGTATCGGACGACGCAACCGCACGCCGGGTTTTCCATCCTGCAGCGTCTGGCCGCCGAGATGCCGCGCGGCGCCTTCGTGTTTACCAGCAATGTCGATGGGCAGTTCCAGAAGGCCGGTTTCAAGGATGTCGCGATCTGCGAAGTGCATGGCTCGATTCATCATTTGCAGTGCATGCAGGGTTGCGCAGGCGATATCTGGTCGGCACAGGAATTTCAGCCGCTGGTCGATGAGGCGCAGTGCCTGCTGACCAGCGAGCTGCCGGTTTGCCGGGAATGCAATGGCCTGGCGCGGCCGAACATCCTGATGTTCGGCGACTGGGGCTGGCTCGAATTCCGCGAGCGCTTGCAGAATCTGCGTCTGAACAGCTGGCTCGACAGCGTGGAACGCCCCATGGTCATCGAACTGGGGGCCGGACTGCAGATCCCGACCGTGCGCATGCTCGGCGAATCGCTCGATGCGCCGCTGATCCGCATCAACCCGCGCGCGGCGCAGGTGGCGCACAGCCGCGACGTGAGCCTGCCGCTTGGGGCGCTGGCTGGCCTGCGCGGCATCGCGCAGGCGCTCGGACTTGAAGCCGGGCCGCTTGGTGGCTGTTAAGAAATAAGGTATCCATTTGAATCTTTCTGCTACAGCCACTCATGCAGAAGTAAAGAAATAACCTGCGCAGGTTATTTCTTTTACTGGCGCTTATTCAGCCAGCAAATCCCCGAGCGCCGCGTCGAGGTCGGCAAAACGGAATTCGAAACCGGATTCGAGCAGGCGTGATGGCCGGGCGTTCTGCCCCGCGAGCAGCAAGCAGGCCAGCTCGCCGAGCAGCAGACGCAGCAGGGGCGCGGGGAGCGGCAGGAAGGCCGGGCGATGCAACTGCCGACCGAGGTGCCGCGCAAAAACCGCATTCCGTACCGGATGCGGCGCACAGAGGTTATAGCTTCCCTGTGCCGCCGACTGCTGCAGCAGGAAGTCGATGGCGGCGACCTGATCCTGTAGATGAATCCAGGGCATCCATTGCCGGCCGTTACCGAGCGGTCCGCCAAGGCCGAGCTGGAACGGCAGCCGCATGCGCTGCAGCAAACCGCCAGTCCGCGCCAGCACGAGCCCGGTGCGCAACAGGATCACGCGGACCCCGAGCGCTTCGGCCTGGCGGGCTGCGTCTTCCCAGTCCTGGCACAGCCGGCTGGCAAAGTCCTGCTGTCCGGGGGGCGAGGATTCCCGCAGTTCCTGTTCGCCGCCATCGCCATACCAGCCAATGGCCGAGGCCGACAGCAGGACTGCCGGGCGCGTGGCGCGCTGTCTGATCCAGGTCACGAGTTCGACGGTCAGGGCGATGCGGCTGGCGCGCAACGTGGCTTTGCGTCTGGGCGTCCACGGGCGGTCGGCGATCGGTGCGCCGGCGAGATTGACGACGGCATCGATGGCGCTGTCGCCCAGTTCTGCGAGGTTGCCGATGCCGCGCACTCCGGCGCCGCAGAGCGTGGCAACCTGTTGCGGGTTGCGGCTCCAGACCACGAGTTGATGTCCTTGGGCACGCCATGCGTGGCACAGCGCCTGGCCGATCAATCCGGTGCCGCCGGTCAACAAGATGTGCATGCAAGGCTCCTGATTGGTATGCCCTCAGCGCCGCCAGTGGCCAGGCGGCGGCAGGAACAACGGTTGTTAGCCGGTACGGCGCTGCTGTTCGTTGTGCACGGCTTGCCGGAAATACGCCAGCGAGGCGTCGTAGCCTTCCTGCTCGAAGGGGTTGTAGTCGGCGTCGCCTTTTTCGATGCTGAGCAGGAAATAGATCATGCCCAGGATGTCGTTCTTGCCGCCTTCGTCGAATTGTTCGGGCTGGTCGATGAAGCGCTGCAGCTCGGCCTGCAGCTTGTCGATGATCACCGGGTCGAGCGACTTGAATATCGTGGCAAGGGATTGCCCCGGGGCGACGCCGCCATACACATGCTGGGTGCGCCAGAAGGCTTCCCAGAAGCGTTCGCCTTCCAGGCTGGCGTCGTCGGCATTGAATATGTCCAGGTCGATGCTGGCCGCGAGATCGGTGGGCTTTTGCGGCTGTCCGGCGTTGCCCTGGGGATTCATCTCCAGCGGCACGATGTTGATGGTTTTCATGGGCGGCGAATGTTTCAAGGTTGCGTGATAAACAGGATTACACGATTACAAGAGGTTGATCATCTGGCCTTCGCGATTGAAGACCAGGAAGCGCTTGATTTCGCCCATACGGATGTTGTCGACCATGCGGCGCAGCGGCATGTCGCAGTCCTTGCTGCTGGGCGGGCGCTTGCCCTGGCCGCCGAGCGCGGCGACAAATACCACCGACCATTCCTGGGCCTTGTGGCCCTGGGCAAATTCGGTTGATTCCTTGACGAGCTGACCGAAGTCGCTGATTTCGTCGGGCAGCTTGTCCACCTCAAGCATCGGCACCAGGGCGCCGCCATGGCCGGCCTCGAAGCGCTCGCGCTGCTCGGGGGTGGCGTCGTCGGGCAGCTCGGAGCAGGCAAACACAAACATTAAGCGCTGGGCGTCGGACTGCTGGCGGGCTGAGGTCAGCAGATCCTCGAAGGTTTCGATATGCATGGGTGGCGATCCTGATGTCAGAGGTGAGGCGGTGAAAAGAGGAGAAAAAACGCGAAACGCGAAGTATGGCGGTTTCTTGATCGCTGTCAATCGAGAAACATTCTCAATTGCATTATAATTCGTCGCATGAAAGCCGAAACCCGCCGACTCAGCGATCTTGCCCCGGGCCAGGAGGCCGTGATCTCCGCTGTGCATGCCGACGAGGCTTTGCACCAGCGTCTGGCGGCCCTCGGCTTTCGCTGCGGCCGTAGCGTGCGCCTGATGCGGCGCGGACAGTGGGCCGGACCGCTACATGTGCGGCTCGGCGCCACCGATGTGATGCTGCGCACGGCCGAGGCCAGCCTCATCAGCCTGCATCCCGCCCAAGCCTAGAAGGCCTGAATTGACGTGAAACGCATCGCGCTGCTGGGCATGCCCAATACGGGCAAATCGACCCTGTTCAACCGCCTGACCGGTTCTTCGGCGCGCGTCGCCAACTGGGCCGGCGTGACGGTCGATCTGGCCAGCGCGAAGATCATCCTCGGTCCGGACATGGTCGAGATGGTCGATCTGCCCGGCATCTACGATCTGCACGGCTTTTCTGACGACGAGAAGGTCGTGCGGCATTTTCTCGAAGCCCATCCGCTCGACCTGCTGGCCATCGTCGCGAATGCGACGCAGATCGAGCGCCAGTTGCCGCTCGTGCTGCAGGCCCGTTCGCTGGGCCTGCCCGCCGTGCTGCTGCTCAATATGGCCGACGAAGCCAGGCGCAACGGCATGCAGATCGACACGCAACGACTCGCCGCGCGGCTGGGCATGCCGGTGGTGCTGATCTCGGCCAAGTACGGCGCGGGGCAGGGCGAAATGCAGCAGGCACTGGTGCAGGCGCTGGCCGCCGCCGGTGCCGAGGGCGTGGCGCGCCATGGCGCGCTCGCCGAACTGCTGGCCGTTGATGACCGCATCGAGCGCGAAACCAGCGACCTGGTGGCCGTTGCGGTGACCATGCCGCTGGTGTTGCCCGAACAGGTTTCCGACCGCATCGACCGCGTCGCGCTGCATGCCTGGTTCGGTCTGCCGCTGTTCTTCCTCGCCATGCTGCTGATGTTCCAGGCCGTGTTCTGGGTCGGTGCGCCGCTGCAGCAGGGGCTGACGGGACTCTTCGACCTGCTGCGGCAGAATGCGCTCGAACCGCTCTGCGCCGGCCTGCCGCCGTTCGCCCATGGCCTGCTGCTCGACGGCCTGTACGCGGGCTTTGTCACCGTGGCGGCCTTCGTGCCGTTGATCGTGCTGTTCTTCCTGTTCATGGCCATCGTCGAGGACAGCGGCTACCTCGCGCGCGCGGCCTTCCTCACCGATGCCTTCATGGCGCGCCTCGGCCTCGAGGGCCGCAGCTTCGTCATGGTGCTGATGGGCTTCGGCTGCAATGTCCCGGCCGTCATGGGCACGCGCATGATGCGCGAACGGCCGCTGCGCCTGCTGTCGATGCTGGTGATCCCGATGTCATTGTGCTCGGCGCGTCTGCAGGTGTTTCTGTTCCTGACCGCGGCGATCTTCCAGCCCATGCAGGCGCCCTGGGTGATCATGGGCTTCTATCTGGCGAGTTTCGCCGCCATGATCGTCACGGCGCTGGCATTCCGCCGTCGCTATCGCAACACCGAACCCTTTGTCGTCGAATTACCGCCCTGGCGCATGCCCACGCTGCGTCAGGTCTGGATGCGCGGCTGGCTGGAGGTCAAGCACTTCCTCACGCGGGCGACGCGCTTCATCGTGTTCGGCGTGATCGCCATCTGGCTGCTCACCAATCTGCCGCTCGGCGTCGCACCCGGCAGCCTCGCGAGCCTGGCCGGCCAGCTCGGCACACTGTTCGCGCCGGTCCTCGCACCGATCGGCATCGACGAAAAGCTCACCGTGGCGCTGCTGTTCGGCTTCGTCGCCAAGGAAGTCATGGTCGGCGCCTTCGCGGTGATCTACGGCCTCTCGGGCGATGCGCTGTCGCAGCAACTCGCGCACAGCATGGACTGGGTCCAGGCCGTGAGTTTCATGCTGTTCACGCTGATCTACACGCCATGCATCTCGACCATCGCGACGATCCGCCTCGAATCCCGCAGCCTCGCCTTCGCCGCGCTGGCGGTCGTCTGGCCGGTGCTGCTGGCCTGGTCATGCAGCTTCGTGTTCTATCAGGGCATGCGGTTGTTGCTGGCGGCCGGTTAGTTTGGCCGCCGGGTGGGGATGGCCGTTTTTCCCTGTCTTCCCCACCGGCATTCCACAACGAATTACTTCGCTGCCGGCTTGGCGGCTTCGGTTTTGGCTGGCGCCGGGCCGCCGCGCTTCATCATGCCGCGTTCGCCCATGTTGCGGCGTTGGGACATGTGCATGAAGTGCTTGTCGGCCTGCGCTTTCTGTTCCGGGGTGAGCACGGCGTAGAGCGACTTGAGTGCGCCGGCCATGCCTTCGAGATAGGCCAGATGCTGCTTGATGCGCGCCGTGGATTGCTCCAGACGTTCGGGGGCCGAAAGCGGTGCTGCGCCGGCAGCCGGTGCGGGTTTGGTGGCCGGCAGTGCCTCGGCGAGCTGCTTGGACTTGGCGGCGTATTCGCCCCAGACTTTTTCCTGTTCGGCCGTGATCTTGAGTTCGCTCTTGAGGCGGTTCAGGCGGGCATCGAGATATTCGGCGCGCTTCTGCGCATCCGGCCCGCCAGCCTGTAGGCCGCCCATGCCTTGGCCGTGGATGCAGACATGTTCGTCCGAATTCATCATGCGCGGGCCGCGTTCGGCGTGTGCTGCGCCGCTGATGCCCAGACTGCCGAGAGCCGAGAGGGTGGCCAGCACGACCAGACGCGAGGTGTAGCGGTTGTTGCGTTGCATGGATAACTCCTTGAAGTGGTTGTCACGGATGGGTTGAGTCACAGTTGCCCGGTCAGTATGCCCGGCCTGAGTGTATGGTGCGGTTAAGTTTTGTAACGCAATGTGAGCGCAGCGTCAAACGTAACCTGTCGGAAATGGATTGGTGCGCCGCCATCCGTCGCACGCGCGCCAGGATTTCCAGCGCGCATACGGTGAAGCCGGATAAAATCGCGGGATGGAATCCATCCTCATTTTTCTTGCCGGTGTCGTCGTCACGGCGGCTTGTCTGGTCTGGCTCACGCAGGGCCGCGTGCGTTCGGCCTTGCAGCAGGGGCGCGCCGAACTCGAACCCGAGCTGGCTGCCCTCCACGAACGCCTCAAGGCGCGTGACGAGGAGCAGGGGCGGCTGCGCACTCAACTCGATGCAACGCAGGACGAACTCGAAACCGCGCGTGCCGATGTCGCCAACCTGCGCACGCGCGAGGCCGAACTCGCCACGACGCTGAGCCAGGAACGCCGCAACGCGGCCGAAAAACTCGCCGCGCTCGAAGAGGCGCGCCAATCGTTTGCCGACAGCTTCAAGGCGCTTTCGGCGGATGCGCTACAGCGTAACAATCAGTCCTTCCTCGAACTCGCCCGCGCCACGCTGGAAAAATATCAGGAAGGCGCCAGGGGGGAACTCGAAAAGCGCCAGCAGGCAATCGGCGAACTCGTGCTGCCGGTCCGCCAGACGCTGGAGAAATTCGAGCAGCAGATCCATAACGTCGAGAAAACCCGTGTCGATGCGTATGCCACGCTGACCGAGCAGGTCAAGTCGCTGTTCGAGGCTCAGGGCCAGTTGCGGCTCGAAACCGCGAATCTGGTCAAGGCGCTGCGCGCACCGCAGACGCGTGGCCGCTGGGGCGAGATGCAGTTGCGCCGCGTGGTCGAAATGGCCGGCATGCTCGATCACTGCGACTTCTACGAACAGGCCAGCGTCGGCACCGAAGACGGCCAGTTGCGCCCCGACATGATCGTACGCCTGCCGGGCGGCAAGAACATCGTCGTCGATGCCAAGGCGCCGCTCGCCGCCTATCTCGATGCGCTCGATACCGAGGATGACGAACAGCGCAAGCGCAAGCTCGCCGATCATGCGCGCCATGTGCGCGATCACCTGACCAAACTCGGCCGCAAGTCCTACTGGGAGCAGTTCCAACCCTCGCCGGACTTTGTGGTGTTGTTCCTGCCCGGTGAAACCTTCTACTCGGCCGCCCTGCAGGCCGATCCGACGCTGATCGAAGCCGGTGTCGATCAGAAGGTCATTCTCGCCACGCCCACCACGCTGATCGCGCTGCTGCGCGCCGTGGCGTATGGCTGGAACCAGCAGGCGCTGGCCGAGAACGCCCAGCAGATCAGCGCACTGGGCAAGGAACTCTACGAGCGCATGGGCGTGGTGGCCGATCACTGGAGCGATGTCGGCAAGCATCTCGGCAACGCCGTCGGCGCCTACAACAAGTCCATCGTCTCGCTCGAATCGCGCGTACTTGTCACAGCACGCAAATTCCGCGACCTCAAGGCCGCGCCCGAAGACCGCCAGTTGCGCGAACTCGCGCCGATCGAAAGCGTGGCGCGCAATCTGCAGGCCCCCGAATTGCAGGCCTTGCCGAAGGTTGTCGAGTGATCCGGACTGGTGCAAGCGTCAGTATCGCGGCGCCAGCGGTCTGAGCCGGCCAGTCCATGGCGGTCCTGATCCCCTCCATCGGTAGCTGTACCTTCGACAGCGGCGGCGAACGACGGCTTGCGGAGCGGCTGGAGGATAAGCTGGAGGATGACTACCTCTGCTGGTTCAATGTGGCGCTCGGGCCGGACAGTCTGCATCCTGACTTCATCGTGTTTCACCCGCGCCGGGGGCTGCTGATTCTTGAGGTGAAAGACTGGCGCACCCGCACGATTCTGGGGGCCGACAAGCAGAGCTTCACGATTGAAACCGCGCGCGGTCCGAGCGTGGTCGAAAATCCGCTCGAACAGGCGCGGCATTATGCGCATGCGGCCATCGACTTGATGCAACGCGATGCGCAGCTGGTGTTCTCCAGCGGCCGCGAAGCCGGCAGGTTGATGTTCCCGTGGAGTTTCGGGGTCGTGTTTCCCAATCTCACGCGACGCCAGTTCGAGGAAGGCGGTCTTGGCGATGTCATTCCGCCGCAACGCGTGATTTGCCAGGATGAAATGACCGAGAGTGTCGACGCCGAGGCATTCCAGCAACGCCTGTGGGAGATGTTCTCCTTCCGCTTTCACGGCGCCTTGTCATTGCCGCAGATCGATCGCGTGCGTTGGCATCTGTTTCCCGAGGTGCGGATTCAAGCCCGCCAGCACGATTTGTTTGCTGCGGATGAACCGCCACCCGATCTGCTGCGCGTGATGGATTTGCAGCAGGAACAGCTGGCGCGCAGTCTGGGCGAAGGGCATCGGGTGATTCATGGGGTGGCGGGCTCGGGCAAGACGCTGATTCTCGGCTATCGTGCCGAACATCTGGCGCGTGCGGCCGCCAAACCGATTCTCATCCTGTGCTACAACGAATCGCTGGCGCGGCGCATCAGAAGCAGCATGCACGCCAAGGGCCTCGAAGCGAAGGTGCATACCCACCATTTTCATCAGTGGTGCCGGGCCCAGCTGATCGCCTTCAATGTCGGCTTGCCGAATGCCAGCGCCGACAAGAAGGCCTTCTTTGCCGAAATGGTCGATCGGGTGATCCGTGCCGTCGAACGCGAGCAGATTCCGGCCGCCCAATATGACGCGGTTCTCATTGATGAGGGGCACGATTTCCGTCCTGAATGGCTGAAGCTGGTCGTGCAGATGGTCGATCCGAAAACCAACAGTCTGCTGGTGCTGTACGACGATGCCCAGTCGATCTACGGTGACGAGCAAAACGACAAGCATGGCAAGCGCAGGAAATTCAGCTTCAAGAGCGTCGGAATCCAGGCCGCCGGACGCACCACGATTCTCAAGGTGAATTACCGGAATACCGATAGCATTTTGCGCTTTGCCCGCGATATGGCGCACAGCATTCTCAAGCCCACCGAGGCGGACGAGGACGGTATCCCTTTGCTGTCGCCGCAATCCGCCGGGCGTGCCGGCGCCGAACCGCAGGTGATCAATCTGCCGAGCCTCAGGGACGAGGCCGAATTCATCGTCAGGCACCTCAAGGAAGCGCACCGTGCCGGCACGCCGTGGCGCGAGATGGCCGTGATCTATCGGGAATACGAACGCGACGCGAAGCTGATCCGCAATCTGCTGCCTGCCCACGGCATTCCGCTGGTGTATTTCAAGGATGCCACCCATGCGCCCGGGGAGGACAAGGTTACGCTCATCACCATGCACTCCTGCAAGGGACTTGAGTTTCCGCTGGTCATCATCCCCGGCGCCGACCGCATCAAGCTCAAGATCGATGCCTCGCCACAGGAGGCCAGGCTGCTGTATGTGGCAATGACGCGCGCTACGCGCGAGCTGGTGCTGTGCGGGGTGCAGGAATAAGCCGCTGAACGCCCGTAGCGTTTTCCCGGCTGCGGCTTGTGGTGTGAATTGCTTCGCAGGTTCGTCGGCAGCCAAGCACGCACGCTCGCTGAGGATTAGGTCCATTGGGCGAGACTGGCGCGATGCAATGACGCAATCTTGACCTGATTGGCATTTAATGCCGATGGAAAGTCGGCAAGGGCACACTGGCCGACTGCTAGAATACCGGATGCATTTTTGAATTCGGAGGGGTTATGCGGTTTGCGAACTATTTCCTGCAACGCGGCGTCGCGCCAGTGGTTGCCGTGTTGCTGCTGGTGGCGCTTGGAGTGGCTGGCTATTTTTCCAGCGGATATTTCCAGCACTCCGGGCAGGAGGGCGAACCTTCGACCGACGGCGTCGCGTTTGAAGTCGTCGATGCGGCGCATCGCGAATTCGACGGTTCCCCGGCCCTGGCGCTTTCCTTCAGTTTGCCGCTGGATGCCAAAGCCGATATCGGCCAGTTTGTGCAGGTACTTGAAATGCCGCCTGAGCCGGGGCAGCCGGCAAAGGTGCGTGCGCAGCGCAACGATGACGACGAAAGCAGCGACGAAAGCGGCAATGCCGCAGCCCTGAAATTGACCACCGCCGTGAGCCGGGACGTCGACGCTACCAAACTCGATAACGGCAAGCCGGTTTCAGGCGCCTGGGTGGTGGGCGAGAATCCCCGTCTGCTGTTTTTCCCGCACATCAAACCGCAAACTCGTTACGTCATTCGCGTGCTGCCCGGCCTGTCGGCCAGGGGCGGAGCCAAACTGGCCGGCGAGGGGCGGTTTTCCGTGTTGACTGCGGCGGTCGCGCCGGCGTTCTACTTCGCCAGCCGGGGCATGGTGCTGCCGGCGATTCAGAACGGCGGTCTGCCGGTCACGACGGTCAACGTCGCGGAGGTCGATATCCAGTTCCTCAAGGTCAAGCCGGACCAGCTACCGAAGTTTCTCGAAGAAGTCATCGCCGGGCCGGTCAAGCAGGAGCGCAAACCGCTCAATGAAGGCGCAGAGGATGCAAATGGCGAAGATTCCGCGGACGAAGACTACAGCTACTCCAATCGCGGGACGCGCCTCAAGGGCGCCGTGAACGGCTGGGATCTCGACAATATTCACCATCTCACCACCAGCGCCTTCATTGGCCGCTTCCTGACCGAACAGAAGGAAAATCGTCGCAGCGTGACTTTCATCCCGGTCGAGAACATTCCGGCGCTGCGCGAGCCCGGCGTGTATGTGGCCGTGATGTCGCAGCCGAATCGATTCCGGCATGAATACCAGACCACCTATTTCTATGTCAGCGACCTCGGTCTGCATGTGCGGCAATATGCCGGCAAGGGCGCCGATGCCTTCGTGAGTTCGCTGACCAGCGGCAAGGGCGTCTCCGGCGTCGATATCTCATGGATCAGCGCCGAAGGCAAGTCGCTCGGCCATGCCGAGACCGACGGCGACGGGCGCGCCAATTTCGCCGAACGACCGAAGGGCGCGAAGATGCTCATGGCGAAGAAGGGCGAACAGATGTCGCTGATTGCGCTCAAGGAGCCGGCCCTCGATCTTGCCGAGTTTGAAATCGGCGGTCTGGTTTCGGCGCCCGTGCGCATGTTCGCCTATAGCGGGCGTAACCTGTATCGCCCCGGCGAGACTTTCGACGTCTCGGTGATGGCGCGCGATGCCGATGGACGCGCCGTTGCGGCACAGCCCATCCAGGCAATTCTGCGCCGGCCGGACGGCAAGTCCCAATGGACGGCGACCTGGCAGGCGGATGCAAAATTCCCCGGCTATTACCGCCACGCCATCGAATTGCCCGCCGATGCGGCGACCGGCTTCTGGAATCTCGAATTGCGCGCCGATCCGGCGGCCAAGGTCGCCAGCACGGTCATGCGCTTCGGGGTCGAGGAATTCCTGCCGGAACGCATGAAACTCGATCTGCTGAGCAAGGCCGAAAAACTCGCTGGCGAATCAAAATGGCCGATCGACATCAGCGGCAGCTATCTTTACGGCGCGCCAGCCGCCAACAACCGCCTGCTTGGCGTGGTCAATGCCGAGCGCAACAAGAATCCGCTGGAGAAAAAACTGCCCGGCTTCATCTTTGGTGATTTCGATGAAGACAGCGTCAAGTCGCGCGTGGAACTCGAAGCGACTGAACTCGATGACGAAGGCAAGGGCAGCGTGGAAGTCGATCTTTCCAGCGTGCAGAAACGTCGTTCGCCATTTACGCTGCGCGCCACCTTGAGTTTGCTGGAAAGCGGCGGCCGTCCGGTGGTGCGCAGCATCGAACGCACCTTCTGGCCGGCGCCCGTGATGGTTGGCCTGCGGCCGATGTTCCTCGGCGCCTACGCGCGCGAGGGCGCCCCGGCTGAATTCGAGGTAGTGCGCGCCCAGTCCGGCAGCGCCGCGCTGCAGGCCGGCGCCGCGCTGCCGGTGCGCTTGTTCCGCGAGAATCGCGACTACTATTGGCGCTTCGACGATCAACGCGGCTGGCATTCGGGTTTCAACGAAACCGACGAACTGGTGATTGCCAGCAAGGTCACGATTCCCGCCGGCGGGCGCGGCAAGCTGGCGCTGCCCGTCAAATATGGGCGCTATCGGGTCGAAGTGTTCGACCCGGAAACCAGGCTCACGACGCGCTTGCGTTTCTACGCCGGCTGGTCGGCCAAGGATGACGAGACCCAGGGCGTGCGCCCCGATCGCGTCGCGCTGAAACTCGATAAACCCGCCTATGCCGATGGCGAGACGGCCAAACTCACGATCACGCCGCCGCACGCCGGCGAAGCGCTGATCACGGTGGAAGGCGACAAGTTGCTGTGGTCGCGCCGCGTCAGCATCGGCGCCGATGCCACCACGCTCGATATTCCAATCAGCAAGGAATGGCAGCGCCACGACCTTTACATCACCGCCATGGTGTTGCGTCCGGGCAATGCCGGCGCGAGTAGTGGGAGCAGCAGCGGCGCCGGCGTCACGCCAGCCCGCGCGCTGGGTCTGATCCATTTGCCGCTCGATCGCGGCAGTCGCAAGCTCAACGTCACGCTCGATGCGCCGAAAAAGATGACGCCCGATCAAACCCTCAAGGTCAGGGTCAAGGCGCCCGATGCCAAGGGACAAACCGCCATGGTCACGCTCTCGGCGGTCGATGCCGGCATTCTCAACATCACGCGTTTCGCGAGTCCCGATCCCTTCGGCTTCTTCTTCGCCAAGCTGCGTTATGCGCACGATCTGTACGACATCTACGGTCGCTTGATCGAAAAGATGGACGGCCAGAAAGGCAAGCTCAAGTTCGGCGGCGATGCGGCGCCCAAGCCGACCAAGAACCTCCCCAAGAAGGTGCGCCTGATCGATGTGTTCAGCGGTCCGGTGGCGCTGGACGCCAATGGCGAGGCCGAAATCAAGCTGCCGGTACCGGATTTCAACGGCAGTCTGCGCCTGATGGCCGTGGTTGCCAGCGGCGAGCGGTACGGCATGCAGGAGGCCGAGGTCACGGTCGCCGCGCCGCTGGTGGTCGAGCTGGCGCGACCGCGTTTCCTGTCGGTCGGCGATTCGGCGCTGCTGGCGCTGGATGTGCACAATCTCGCCGGCGCCGAACAGGAGGTCAAGATCAAGGTCAGCAACGGCGAAGGCCTGGTCATCAGGAACGGCGAGCACAAGCTGGTGCTCAAGGATCAGCAGAAGCGCATCCTGCGCATTCCGCTCGAAGCCGGCAGCGCGATCGGCCTGACGGAGGTGCAGGTGCGTATCGACAGCCCGCTCATGAAGCTCGACCGCAGCTTCCCGCTGCAAGTGCAGGCGCCGACGCCGCGCCAGTCGCTGCTTAAGCGCTACGCCATCGCGCCGGGCGAAAGCGTGGAAGTGAAGGAGGCCGATCTGGGCGGCTTCCTCAAGCAGACCGTAACCGCCACGCTGTCGGTTTCCGACAAGGCGCCGATCGATGTGCGCAGCGCCGTGCAAGGCCTGCTGACCTATCCCTACGGCTGCGCCGAGCAGACCACCAGTACCGCCTACCCGCATGTCTTCATCGACGAAGCGGCGGCCAAACAGTTCGGCCTCAAGCCCTTCACCCAGGCGCAGCGCGCCGAGATGCTCGACAAGGCCATCGCCAAGCTGGCCGGCATGCAGGCGCCGAATGGCGGCTTCAGCCTGTGGGGCAACGTCTCGGAATACGAGTACTGGCTCTCGGCCTATGTCACCAACTTCCTCATTGACGCGCGCGAGCAGGGCTTCACCGTGCCGGCCGAAATGGAAAAGAAGGCCGTCGAATTTCTGCTCAAGGGCCTGCAGGAGGGCGTCGCCGGTCTGCCGCGCGGACCGCTCAACTACAATGCCAACAGCGTCTGGAACGACTGGCGCTATGCCGGCTCGGGACGCTTCGGCGTGCTCGCCTACGGCGCCTATGTGCTGGCGCGGCAGGGCAAGGCGCCGCTGGCCACGCTGCGCCAGATGCACGAGTCGGTTGAGCAGGCGCACTCCGGCCTCGGCTTGGTGCATCTCGGCCTCGCCCTCAAGCTGATGGGCGATGAAGCGCGTTCGAAGAGCGCCATCGCCGCCGGCCTCAAGAAACCGCGTGACGGCCAGGGTTACTATTGGTGGGGCGACTATGGCAGCAATCTGCGCGACTGGTCGTTGATGTATGTGCTGCTGCAAAAGCACGGCCTGACGCCCGAAGGGCGGGAAAACCTGGTCACCCAGGTGGCCGGCGAGATGGAGCGCAACCGCTATTACAGCACCCAGGAAAAACTCGCACTGTTCATGCTCGGCCGCAGCTTCGCCACCCAGGTCAGCGGCGAATGGAGCGCTGAAATCGCGCCAGGCGGCAAGGCACAGGCCATCGGCGGCAAGGGCACGCACTTCCGCCCATTGGCGGTAACAGAACTCGCCAGCGGCCTGAAGCTCAAGAACACGCACAAGGAGCGCCTGTTCGTCGAGCTCAACGCCACCGGCAACCCGGCGCGCATGCCCGCGGCACGGCGCGACGCTTTCGATCTCAAGCGTGAGTGGTATACCGCCGACGGCCAGCCGGTCGGTAGCCGTCCGCTCAAGGTCGGCGAGACGCTGATCGTGCGCCTGCATGTCAAGACCCACGGCCGCTACGCGAATGGCCTGGTGGTCGACTTTGTGCCGGCCGGCGTCGAAATCGAGAACGCCAACATCGTCGAAGGCGAGAAAGGCACGGTCGAAATCGACAAGGTCGACATGCGCAAGGCCATGCAGGATTCACGCATCAAACACGTCGAATACCGCGACGACCGCTTCGTCGTCGCCGCCCGCATCGACCACGAGATGAACTTCTTCTACCGCGTCCGCGTCGTCACCCCCGGCAAGTTCATCGTACCGCCGAGCTATGCGGAGGATATGTACCAGCCGATGATCTACGGTCTGGCGGGGGGCGGGGAGACAGTGGTGGTGGGGGATGGAAACTAATGGCATCAGCGACGATCAGGATTTTTCTAGTTCACGGAGACGCGAAGCGGCTCCGTACGGCGGAGCTTTCAAACTGGACGGGTAAGGCGGTGGCTGCGCCGCGTAATGAGTTCGACGGGCTCCTGGCTCGGGACGAAGCGCAAAGATCTGGGGTTTATTTCTTGACCGGATCTGATCTCGAAACAAATAGGACAGCTGTTTACATCGGAGAGGCTGAGTCGATTCGGGATAGGTTGAAAAACCACTTGGAAAAGGACTTCTGGAATCACGTCATTTTCTTCGTCAGCAAGGATGAATACCTGACGAAGGCCCACATCCGCTACCTGGAAGGGCGTTTGATTGAGCAAGCGAAAGAAGTGGGTAGAGCGACTGTAACCAATAGTCAGGGGAGCGGAGCGAAGTTGCCGGAATCCGATCGTGAGGATATGGAGATCTTTCTTGAGAAAGTGCATCAGCTGCTGCCGGCACTTGGCGCTGACTTTCTTGTGCCAACCACTGTCCGCCAAATGGGGAAAGTTAAGCAATCGCCACTGATATGCGAAATCAAGGGACTTAGGGCTATGGGT
Organism: Pseudomonadota bacterium; assembly: GCA_052034445.1. Classification (GTDB taxonomy): domain Bacteria; phylum Pseudomonadota; class Gammaproteobacteria; order Burkholderiales; family Rhodocyclaceae; genus Sterolibacterium. The sequence continues at coordinate 32,435 of JBPOIN010000165.1, forward strand.
ATTCAGAGTTCTACAGGATTTGTCGTCTTCAAAGACTCTCAGGCCGTCATTGAAGAGCGGCCAGCCGCGCACAAGTATCCTTGGGTCATCAGCTCAAGAAAGCGCTTGATTGAGGATGGAACTCTAGTCAAAGAAGGCAGCGCGCTTGTGTTTTCCCATGACACGGAGTTTCCAAGCCCAAGCACCGCTGCTGCAGTAATTCACGGAGGCACAGCAAATGGCTTGGTCGCTTGGAAAAGCAAAGAGGGAAAAACGCTGAAAGAGCTTGAGTCGATCGATAAGGGGGCGGAGTGAATCATGTTTCCTGCGCCTCGATTTCTGGCAGAGGTCTTGTGTCACTCTGGTGCTACATTGAGCTTGTTTTGAATCCCGCCCGGAGCTACCCATGAGCACCACGACCATCCGCATTCCCGACGAGCTGAAAACCCGCGTAGCCAAAGCAGCCGGGCGTGCGGGGACGACCCCGCATAATTTCATCCTTGAAGCGATTGCCGAGAAGGCCGAGCAGGCGGAGCGCCGTGCCGAGTTCGATGCGGTGGCGGAAGAGCGTTACGCCCGCATCGTTGAAA
>JBPOIN010000159.1:0-9363 GCA_052034445.1 Pseudomonadota bacterium
CCCGGATTGATCGCCACATCGGTCTGCAGAAATGGCACATAACCTTCATCCGGCAGAGTGCGCGACTTGGCCGACACGATGCCTGCCGTGACGCTGTTTTCGAACCCGAACGGCGAGCCGATCGCCAGCACCCATTCGCCGACCCTGCTGTTCCGGGCGCTGCCGATCTTCACGCTGGGCAGGTTCTGCGCATCGATCTTCAGCACCGCGACGTCCGTGGGCTTGTCGATGCCGACCACTTTGGCCTTGAATTCGCGCTTGTCGGTAAGCTTGACCGAGACCTCCCCGGCTTCGGCGACCACATGGGCATTCGTCAGCACCACGCCATCGTGGCTGACCATGAAGCCCGAACCCTGACCGTGGATGGGCAGGTTGCCGCGCGGCGCCGGCATCTGGAAGCGGCGGAAGAATTCATAAAAAGGATCGTCCGGATCCAGCCGCGGCGCCACTGCCTGACCGCTCTTGAGCGTGCCCGAGACACTGATATTCACCACGGCCGGCCCCTGCTGTGCAACGATCTGCGTGAAATCGGGCAGCCCCGCCGGCCTTGCCGCGCCAGCAGCCGGGGCGCCGGCCGCGCTCGCCGGCCCGTTGGCCGCCCCGCCCACCGCCTCGTGCGTGGCGCAATAGGCCTCGCCAATCAGGGAGTTGCCATGCCAATGCGTGAGGCCGGCAAACAACAGGCTGCCCGCAACGCCGGCCAGCAGGGTACGTTTGAAAACCTTCTTCAGTCTGGTCGATTCCATGGAACTTACCTCGTCGAAAACTGGTTGAAAAAACATGGACATCCGGTCTGGCTACAACGCAGACGACAGCCGCAGGCGATGGATCGCGCCGCGGCCAAAATGTTCCCGCGATCGTTTGTCGGCCGGAAACCCCGAAGGCCAGATAGGGTTTGTCATGTACTTTTCAAGCCGCACCGTAGGGCTTGAAAAGCTGGCGCCCTGCCCTATGTGTGCAAAAGAGCGACCTGTCATGCATCTGCGGTTGCATCGCCAGCAAATCGCAGTATTTGCCCCGATGCGCGCTTGGGGCAGAATTGCCTGTCCCGGAAATGAGAATTTCGCCCGAAAAGGTTATCGCCATGCGTCCAGCATCGACTTCCATGCTTCCCGGCCAGCCGCAGCGCTCGGCAAGTCGGCGCCCCGCCACATCCGGCTGGCGCCTGCTCCTGCTGTTGTTGCTGATCGCTGGTCTTCCACATCTGTGGCCGGGCAACTGCGCCGCGCAGGAACCAGCACTGCGGCCAATTACGCCGCGCGGCCCACTGACGCCGGACGAACAAACCAACATCGCGGTGTTCAAGGCCGCTTCGCGTTCGGTCGTGCATATCACGACACTCGAATTCGCCACCAATATCTTCTCGCGTTCGGTGATGCAGATTCCGCGCGGCACGGGCACCGGGTTCATCTGGGACGAGCGCGGCCATGTCGTGACCAACTACCACGTGATTCAAGGCGGCAACGCCGCACGCGTCACACTGGCCGATCAGACCACCTGGAAAGCAACCCTGGTCGGCGCCTTTCCGGATCGCGATCTCGCCGTGCTGCGCATCGATGCTCCGAAGGAAAAGCTCAAGCCCATCCTGATCGGCGAAAGTGGCAATCTGCAGGTGGGCCAGAAAGTGTGCGCCATCGGCAATCCGTTCGGCCTCGACCAGTCCCTGACCACGGGCATCGTCAGCGCCCTGAACCGCGAAATAGAATCGGCGACCCAGCGCCGCATCCGTGGCGTGATCCAGACCGATGCGGCCATCAACCCCGGCAACTCGGGCGGCCCGCTGCTCGACTCGGCAGCACGTCTGATCGGTGTGAATACGGCGATCTACAGCCCCAGCGGCGCTTCGGCCGGCATCGGTTTTGCAATCCCGGTCGATGAGGTACGCCGCATCGTGCCGCGCCTGATCCGCGACGGCAAGTTCATCCGCCCCGCGCTCGGCGTCCAGAGTGCGCCGGACAATGTGCGTCAGGCGCTTGGCCTGCCGCCCGGCATCGTGATTATCGGTGTCGAACGCGGCAGCCCGGCCGAGCAGGCCGGCTTGCGGCCGTTTACGCGCGGCGCCAATGGCGCCGTGATCTACGGCGATCAGATTGTCGCGTTGGCCGGCACGCCGGTCGCCAGCAACGACGATATTCTGAGCATCCTCGAACACCTCCAGAGCGGCGACAAAGTCACGCTTTCGTTGTTGCGTAACGGACAACGGCGCGACAAGACCATCGTACTGGGTGAGCCGGAATAGCCGCCGGTGTTGCAAGCGGCGCACCCCGCGTGCTTTACTGCGCCAAATCGTTCATTCGCCACGCATGGAAAAAATTCATGACCTGCTGATCGTCGGCGGCGGCATCAACGGCGCCGGCATCGCGCGCGATGCGGCCGGGCGCGGCCTGTCGGTACTGCTCTGCGAACAGGGCGACCTGGCCGGCGCAACCTCATCGGCGAGTAGCAAGCTGGTGCATGGCGGACTGCGCTATCTCGAACATTACGAATTCCGCCTGGTTGGCGAGGCGCTGGCCGAGCGCGAAGTCATGCTGCGCATCGCCCCGCATCTGACGCGGCCGTTGCGTTTTGTGATGCCGCATATGCCGGAACTGCGCCCGGCCTGGATGATCCGCTGCGGCTTGCTGCTCTACGACACGCTCGGCCAGTTGCATCGCCATGCCAGCGCGCCCTCCCTGCTGCCGCGTTCCGAGGCTGTCGATCTGCACGATTCGCCGCTTGGTGCGGGCCTGCAGGAGCGCTTTCGCAAAGGCTATGTGTACTCCGACGCAGCCACCGACGATGCGCGCCTGACCATCGCCACGGCGCGCGATGCGGCGCGACTCGGCGCGACGATCCTGCCGCGCACGCGCTGCGTCGCCGCACAACGCCAGGACGGCGTCTGGCAACTCACGCTGGAAAGCGCCAGCGGCCACCGCACAGTCCAGGGCCGTGCGCTCGTGAACGCCGCCGGGCCGTGGGCCATGGCCGTCCAGCAGCTGGTGGACAGCGCCACCCAACCAGCCACAGCCCAACGACGCGCCACGCTGCAGCTCATCAAGGGCAGTCATATCGTCGTGCCCAGGCTCTACGCCGGCGAGCATGCCTACACGCTGCAGAACGACGACCGGCGCGTGATTTTCATGATCCCCTGCGAAGGGCAATTCACGTTGATCGGCACAACCGAGGTCAAGGTCAACGCGGCCGATGCCCCGACCGCCACGATCGAGGAAATCGCCTATCTGTGCCGGGCGGCGAGCCGTTTCAGCCGCCGCCCCGTCACGCCGGCCGACGTGGTCTGGCATTTCAGCGGCGTGCGCCCACTGTATGACGATGGCCATGGCGACCCGGCCGACGTGACGCGCGACTACACCTTCGTGCTCGATGGGGCCGACCAGCCAAACCAGCCGCTGTTGCTGTCGATCTTCGGCGGCAAGCTGACCACGCACCGCAAGCTCGCCGAAGCCGCGCTGGCGCGTTTGTCTGGCCGATTCCCGCAGATGGGGCCAGCCTGGACCGCCAGCCGGCCGCTACCGGGTGGCGATTTTGCCAGCTTTGCCGTGCTGTTCGCCGAGCTGCGCGGCGCTTATCCGCAACTGCCGCCCGACTGGCTCGCCCGCCTGGCGCGCCGGCACGGCAGCGAAACGGCCGCCCTGCTCGGTGCGACACAGATGCAGGCCGGTCTCGGTCGCGATTTCGGCGGCGGGCTCTTCGAACGCGAAGTCGCGCACTTCATCGCCCGGGAATGGGCACACAGCGCCGACGACATTCTCTGGCGCCGCAGCAAATGCGGTTTGCACATGAGCGCCGAACAACGCAGCGCATTTGCGGCCTGGCTGGCCGCCCGCACGGCAGCGCCGGGAACCACACCCTAATGAAGCCGGAAACCTTCATCCTCGCGCTCGATCAAGGCACCACGAGCTCGCGCGCCATGCTGTTCGATCATGCGGGGACATTGCGCGGTGTGGCGCAGCGCGAGTTCCAGCAGTATTTTCCGCAACCCGGCTGGGTCGAACATGACGCCGAGGAAATCTGGCGCACGCAACTCGACGTGGCGCGGGAAGTAATCGGGAAATCCGGCATCACGGCACAACAGATCGCCGCCATCGGCATCACCAACCAGCGCGAAACCACCGTGCTCTGGGAGCGCGCCACGGGCCGGCCGCTGCATCGGGCCATCGTCTGGCAGGATCGCCGCACCAGCGATATCTGTACCAGTCTGCAACACGCCGGACTGGCGCCGCTGGTCGAACAGAAGACCGGCCTGCGGCTCGATCCGTACTTCTCCGGTACCAAGCTCAAATGGCTGCTCGACCACATTCCCGGCGCCCGACAACGCGCCGTACGCGGCGAACTGGCTTTCGGCACCATTGACTGCTGGCTGCTCTGGCAACTGACGGGCGGCCATTGCCACATGACCGATGCCAGCAATGCCTCGCGCTCACTGCTGTACAACCTGCATGTCGGCAACTGGGATGGCGAGCTGCTGCAATGGCTCGACATCCCAGCCGAAGTCCTGCCCGAAGTGTGTCCCAGCAGCGAACTGTATGGTCTGACCCAGCCCCAGTGGTTCGGCGTACCCGTGGCGATCTGCGCCATGGCCGGCGATCAGCAGGCCGCCACCTTCGGTCAGGCCTGCCTGCAGCCGGGCATGGCCAAGAACACCTATGGCACGGGTTGTTTCATGCTCATGAATACCGGCAGCCAGGCGATTGCCTCGCGCCATCGGCTGCTGACGACCGTCGCCTGGGATCTCCACGAACAAGGCAGCGAACATCTCACCTATGCGCTCGAAGGCAGCGTGTTCATGGGCGGGGCGACCGTGCAATGGTTGCGCGACGGGCTTGGCATCATCGCGCAGGCGGCGGATGTCGAGGCGCTCGCCGCCAGCGTGCCGGACAATGGCGGCGTGGTTCTGGTGCCGGCCTTCACGGGCCTCGGTGCGCCACATTGGCAGCCGCAGGCGCGCGCCAGCCTGTTCGGCATGACCCGCGGCAGCGGGCGCGGCCAGATTGCGCGCGCGGCGCTGGAATCGATCGCTTTCCAGTGCGCCGATGTACTGGAGGCGATGCAGCAGGATTCCGCCGTGACGCTCAGCGAGCTGCGCGTCGACGGCGGCGCGGCGCGCAACGATTTGCTGATGCAATTCCAGGCCGACATCCTGAACGTGCCCGTGGTACGACCGTGCATCACCGAAACCACGGCGCTTGGCGCGGCCTATCTGGCCGGGCTGGCCTGCGGGTTCTGGACATCGACAGCCGAACTGGCCGCACACTGGCAAGTCGAGCGGTGCTTCGAACCACAGATGGCTGAGACGCAACGCGCGTGCCTGCTGACCCACTGGCATTCAGCTGTCGAGCAGACGATTGCCTGGCAGCAGCACATCACCGGCAGCCAGGCAACGCCAGGATTGGCTTGATTTTGTGCTGCAAGTTACCCAGAATCTACCGAACCCCACACTCTCGACCGCGAATGAAAAACAGCCCGCCATCCGCGCATAACGAACCTGACCTGACAGCGGCCGACACACAAGCGTTGCGCCAACGCCTGCAGCAGCTGGAACAGGAAAATCACGCATTGCATGCCAGCAACCAACAGGTCGAATCCCGCCTGGCACGCTATACCGAACTCTATGACCTGGCGCCGATTGCCTATTTTTCACTCGATCGACTGGGCGTCATCCAGCAGACCAATCTGGCCGGCGCCAATCTGCTCAAAACACCCAGTGCGCAAGTCGCACAGAAAAGCTTCAGCGACTTCATCCCCCTCAACTCGCACTATCTCTTCAATGCCTTCCTGGCCAATGTGTTTTCAGGTTGTCCGAAGGACAGCTGTGACATCGAGCTGAATGTGCCGCACGAGGAAACCGGCGCACCGAAATCGCACATCCACATCACGGGTTTTGTCGACGACACCGGCAAGCTCTGTCTGGCCACGGCAACCGACGTCACCAAGAGCAAGCTGGCCGAAAAGGCCCTGCAGATCAGCGAGGAACGCTGGAGCTTCGCGCTGGATGGCGCCGGCGATGGCGTCTGGGACTGGAACGTCCTGACCGGCGACGTGCTGTATTCAAAACGCCAGAAGGAAATCTGGGGCGGCAGTGACGATGACATCGAAGACCGTATCGAGGAATTCCAGAAGCGCATTCATCCCGAAGACCAGCCGGCCGCGCTCAAGGCCATGCAGGACGCCCTGATCGGCAAGACCACCTCGTATGTCAGCGAGCATCGCACCTTGCGCCAGGATGGCTGCTGGATCTGGATTCTGGCGCGCGGCATGGTGGTCAGTCGCAGCAGCGACGGCAAGCCTTTGCGCATGGTCGGCACCCATACCGACCTCAGCAACAGCAAGTCATTGACTGAAAAAATGTTGCTGACCGAGCGCCTGCAGGAAAGCCATGACCTGCTGTCCAAGCTCGGCGAACAGGTTCCCGGTGCGCTATACCAGTTTCGCATGGGCGCGGACGGGGCCTCGAGTTTCCCGTTCATCAGTTCGGGCGTGCGTGAAATGCACGAACTGACGCCCGAGCAGGTCGCACAGGATAGCGCGCTGCTGTATACGACGATCCATCCCGACGATATCGAGACCGTCACGCAAAGCATGATCGAGTCGGCGGCCAGCTTGCAGAGCTGGCGCCAGGAATTCCGCGTCGTGTTGCCGCGCCAGGGACTACGCTGGCGCCTGAGTGTGGCCCAGCCCGAAAGGCAACCCGACGGCAGCATCATCTGGCATGGTTTCACGCAAGGCATCACCAAACGCAAGGAAATCGAGCAAGCGCTCAGGGACAGCGAATTCCGCTGGAAATTCGCCCTTGAGGGCGCCGGCGACGGCGTTTGGGACTGGAACATGCAAACCGGCGAAGTGGTTCTATCGAAACACTGGCAGGAAAACTACGGCAGAATCGAATGGAACACGGCCAACAACCAGCAGGAGTGGCAGGCGAACATCCACCCAGATGATGTGGCCTCCATGATGGCCGATGTACAGGCGTATCTGGATGGAAATACGCCGACCTACATCAACAAACATCGCCAGCTCAGCAAGGATGGCGACTACAAATGGATTCTGTCGCGCGGCATCGTGGTGAGCCGTGACGCCGACGGCGAACCGTTGCGCATGATCGGCACGCACTCCGACATCACCTCGATTCTGGAAACCGAACGCCGCGCACGCGAGTTACTGCAACAGAACCGTTCGCTGATGGGACGCATGTTCAATCTGCAGGAAATGGAACGACGCCATATTTCGCGCGAACTGCACGACGAACTCGGCCAGTGGCTCACAGCGATCCAGGCCGAGGCCGAGGCGATTCGCGGCTATTCGGGCGCCAATCGCGAGGCCAAGGTGCTGGCCAGCGCCCGAACCATTTCGACGAGCGCGGCGAAAGTGCATGAACTGGTGCGACGCATGCTGCGGCGTCTTCGCCCGAGCCTGCTCGATGCACTCGGCCTCGAAGACAGCCTGCGCGAAATGGTCTCACAATGGGGCCAGCAGCACCCGGAAATTCGCTGCAGCCTGTCAATTTCCGGCCAACTCCACGGTTTGAGCGAGCCGCTGAACATCACGGTGTACCGGATCGTGCAGGAAATGCTGACCAACATCGCAAAACACGCCCAAGCCAGTCAGGTAACGGTAGAATTGCGCTCCACCAAGGCGCAGGATAAGCAGCCTGACGGGAAAGAGGAATTGCTTCTGTCGGTTGCGGATGACGGCAAGGGCATGGATATGGAAACGAAATCCAGGTCGTCCTCCCACGGTCTGGGTCTGCTGGGCATCCGCGAACGCGTGATCGCAGCCGACGGTGAATACCACATTGCCAGCACGCCCGGCGCCGGTGTTCGCATTGACGTCAAACTGCCGCTTAATCGAGTATCTGCTGAAGATGAAGACAACCAAGAAATCGGCGCCTACCCCGTCCAACCCTTCTAAGCCCGTGAAAATCATCTCGGTGCTGCTGGTCGACGACCATCCAGTCGTGCGCGACGGGTATCGGCGTCTGCTCGAGAATACCGACGATATGCGCGTAGTGGCCGAGGCCGGCGACGGCAAGACAGCCTGTTCGATCTATACCGAGTGCGCGCCAGACGTCGTGGTTCTTGATTTGGGCATGCCCGGGATCGGCGGCTTGGAAACCATCCGCCGCCTCAAGGCCAAGGATCCCGGCGTACGGATCCTGATCTTTTCGATGCATGACAGCGAAACCCTGATTCTGCGCGCACTCGAAGCCGGCGCCACCGGCTATCTGACGAAGCAGGGAGGCATGGGGCAAATGATCGAGGCCGTGCGCCAGGTGTCGCAAGGAAAGCCCTACATCGACGCACAGCACGTCACGGCAATGGCCTGTCGAAAACACTCCAGCGCAGCCGAAAACCCGTTGCAGGTGCTGTCGATTCGCGAATTCCAGCTGTTCCAGCTGTTTGCCGAGGGACAATCGGTCACTGAGATCGCCAACCTGCTGTCGATCAGTCCGAAGACCGTTGGCGTACACCACACCAACATCATGAACAAACTGGGCTTGCAGAACATCGCCCAACTCGTGCGCCTGGCGATCCATTGCAACGTCATGCAACCTTGAGTGCAACAGACACCGCGACAGCGCAATGCATCGCCCCCGGCATAAGGGTTTTCCCTATACCACATTAAGCGCCACCGCCATTCCGAACGAATAGAGCATGCATTAGCATGCATTCACTGCGATGCCTCCCTGCCCTTTACCCCATGCGATCCGCAAGGGAGCAAATCATGATCATGGAACCCGTCCAGCTCATCAAAAAACCTGCACAAGGTACAAAACCGATCACTGTGCTGCTCGTCGATGATCACCCGGTAGTGCGCAACAGCTATCGGCGCCTGCTCGACAACACCGCAGACATGCAGGTTGTGGCCGAGGCCGACGACGGCGAAAGCGCCTGTTCGCTTTACGCAAAATTCAAACCCACGGTCGTCACACTGGATCTTGGCATGCCCGGCATGGGCGGTCTGGAAGCCATCCGGCGCCTCAAGGCCATCGACCCGGCAGTACGCGTGCTGATTTTTTCCATGCATGACAGCGATACCCTGGTCATGCGCTCGTTTGAAGCCGGCGCCACCGGCTATCTGACCAAGCAAGGCGGCATGGGGCAAATGGCCGAAGCGGTGCGTTGCGTCGCTCAGGGAAAGTCTTACATCGATACCCAGCATGTCAGCGAACTGGCCACTCGCCAGGTAACCATGCGCAGCAGGAATCCCCTTGATGCGCTCTCAAAGCGCGAAACCGAGCTGTTTCATCTGTTCGCCGAAGGCAAATCCGTGCAACAAATTGCCGACAGCCTCGGCATCAGTCCGAAGACCGTGCGCGTACACCACACAAACATCATGAACAAGCTGGGCATCAACAATGCCGCCCAG
>JBPOIN010000035.1:0-9731 GCA_052034445.1 Pseudomonadota bacterium
CAGGACCGATGTACCCGGCTTCGGTCTGGCCGGCCATCTGCTCGAAGTCTGCCGCGCGGCGCAATTGCAGGCGCAGCTGGAATTCGCCGGCCTGCCGGTGATTCCCGAGGCGCTCGACTTCGTGCGCGCCGGCGTCGCGACGGGCGCTTCGACGCGCAACTGGCAAGGCTACGGCCATGAGGTCAGCCTGCCGCCGCAGGCCCCGGAATGGCAGCAGAAACTGCTTGCCGATCCGCAAACCAGCGGCGGTCTGCTGGTTGCCTGTGCGCCCGAATGCGCGGACGAGGTGAGTGCAATCTTCGTGCGCGAGGGTTTTTCGCCAACGCAGATCGGCACGTTGGTCGAACGCCCGGCTGGCAGCGGTATCGGTATCAGTGTTTTCTGAGCGGCGCTTGGCTGGCCGGTTTCAGCAGCGGCTGCAGGCCGCGCCAGACGTTGTCGAGCAGGCGCGGCTGGGCGGCGGCAGTCGGATGCAGACCATCGGCCTGGAACGCGTCGCGCTGCTCGGCCAGACCGTCGAGCAGAAAGGGCGGGGCGGCGAGCCGGTGCTGGCGCGCCAGATCGACATACACCTGCTCGAACTGGCGCGCGTAATCCGGCCCGTAATTCGGCGGCAGTTTCATGCTCACCAACAGCACGCGCGCCTTGTGTGCGGCGCACAGCTTGAGCATGGATGCCAGATTGGCGCGCAACTGCGCGGCGGGCAGGCCGCGCAGGCCGTCGTTGGCGCCCAGCGCCAGAATCACGATGGCCGCCGGCTGCTGCTGCAGGGCCGGGCCGAGGCGCGACAGGCCACCCGCGCTGGTCTCGCCGCTGATGCTCAGATTGCGCACCTGATAGGGCGCGCCGGCGGGCAAGGTTTTCAGGCGTTGTTCAAGCAGCGCCGGCCAGCTTTGTTCGCGCGCGATGCCATAGCCGGCCGACAGACTGTCGCCCAGCACGAGAATCGTCGGCGCATTGGTTGGAATTTCGCTGGCCCGGCTCACGCCGCAGGCCAGACACAGCAGCATGGCCAGCAGACCACGCAGGAGAAACTGCAGCATGAATAACTCCGCAAATGGAAACCAGAATCGGGCGGCGCCGCTCGTCGCCGTTCGCAGCCTCGGCAAGGAGGTCGCCAGCGGCAGCGGCACGCTGCGGATTTTGCACCAGATCGAATTCGAAGTCGCGGCCGGCGAAGCCTTGGCGATAGTCGGCGCCAGCGGCTCGGGCAAATCGACGCTACTGGGGTTGCTGGCCGGCCTCGATCTACCAAGCAGCGGCAGCGTGCATCTGGCCGGACAGGATCTCGCTGCCCTCGACGAGGATCGGCGCGCTGCGCTGCGCGGGCGTCTGCTGGGGTTCGTGTTCCAGTCGTTCCAGCTGCTGCCATCGCTGACGGCGCTTGAAAACGTCATGCTGCCGCTCGAACTCGCCGGGCGCGCCGATGCAGCGGGCGTGGCGCAGGAAATGCTCGGTCGCGTCGGGCTCGGCGAACGCCTCGACCATTACCCCAAGCACCTCTCGGGCGGCGAACAGCAGCGCGTCGCCCTGGCGCGTGCCTTTGCCGTCAAGCCGCAATTGCTGCTCGCCGACGAACCGACCGGCAACCTTGACGCCGCCACGGGCGCGCAAATCATCGACCTGATGTTCGCCATGAATGCCGAGCAGGGCGCCACGCTGATCCTCGTCACGCACGACGAAGCGCTCGCGGCACGCTGCGGCCGCACGCTGCGCCTCGCCGGCGGCCGGCTGGCGTGACAGCACGGGCGTGGCATGGCCGTGGAAATGTTTTTTATTTTCAGTCACATGACGAACGCCTTTCGAACTATTAACGTCATTCCCGCGTAAGCGGGAATCCAGCAATAGCGGGCTCCTCTGCTGCTTCATGGATTCCCGCTTACGCGGGAATGACGTGGCATTTGAATTGTGTGCATACGATAGCTCTGAAGGGGAGGAGTCAATCCTTGTTCAGCCAGCACAGTGCTGTTCGCTGCGATTGTTCAGGTATATGCTTACAGGCTTGATCGGCCGCCTCGCCGGCTGATGACCTTCTCTCTTTGATTGGAGCATTCACCATGTTCATGCCCGCGATGAAATCAAGTTTGTGTGTCGGCCTGGCCGGATTGGCGCTGCTGGCTTTGCCGGCTGTTGCGCAGCCGCCGGCGCCCGCGCTTCCCGCCGCGCCCGAATCGCGCGGCGAGATGCTGTATTCGGTGCATTGCAGCGCCTGTCACGCCACCGAAGTGCATTGGCGCGATAAGAAACAGGCCGCCGACTGGTCGCAGCTCAAGGCCGAAGTCGAGCGCTGGAAGGACAACGCCAAGCTCGACTGGAGCGCCGCCGATTTGCTGGCCGTCACGCGTTATCTGAATGCCATGTTCTATCACTATCCGCCGCTGGTGGTGCTCGATGCCGAAAATGGCGCCCAGGCCAAACCGGCCGCCAAGGACCCGCGCCCGGTGCGCCTGACGCCGTACATCACGGGCGGCGTCGGCGTCGAGGAAATGGCCGGCATCCGCGCTGCGGCCAAGGATTACAACCTCAAGCTGATGTTCGCGCAGAAGGGCGCCGGCAACTATGTCGCCGATGTGCGCGTGCTCATCGAGAACAGCAAGAATGAAAAATTCATCGACGCCGATTCGACCGGCCCCTGGCTGCTCGCCAATCTGCCGGCCGGGCGTTACAGGGTTACGGTCGAGATGAATGGCCAGCGCTTCACGCGCAATTTTGTAATCGGCAAGAAGGGCCAGGCCAGCCTGCAGTTCTACTTCTAACCCGGCGGGGCCGGCGTGATCGTGCCAGAGCAAGGTTCGCTGCGCCGCGTTCTACTGGCCGGCGCTTTGTGTCTGACCGGCCTCGCTGCAGTCGCCCAGGGAGGCAGCTTCATGAACCTGACATTGAATTCGCCAGCCTTTGCCGCCGGCGCCAGCATCCCCGCCCGGTACACCTGCCAGGGCGCGAATGTCTCGCCGGCGCTGGCCTGGAGCGGCGTGCCGGCCGGCGCCAAAAGCCTGGTGCTGATCGTCGACGACCCCGATGCGCCCGATCCGGCCGCGCCCAAGATGACCTGGGTGCATTGGCTGCTCTACAACCTGCCGGTGCAGACGCCCGGTCTCGCCGAAGGCATCGCTGCACCCGATCTGCCGCCCGGCACGCGCGAAGGCCTCAACGACTGGCAGCGCACCGGCTACGGCGGCCCGTGCCCGCCGATCGGCCAGCATCGCTATTTCCACAAACTGTATGCGCTGGATGTCGTGCTGCCCGACCTCGGCCAGCCCACCAAGGTCGCGCTCGAACAGGCCATGCAGGGCCATGTGCTGGCCTGGGCCGAATTGATCGGGGTGTATCGGAAGCACTGAGGCGGGGTGGCAGGCCGGATCGGGCCTGATTCGCCTTGCGCGCCGGAAATCCAGGCCGGCCGGCTCCGGTGGCGGAATCCAGCGCTGGTTCGCAGACGTCTCAGGAGGCGTGGATACTTCCGGTGTGGGAGATTTGGGCCGCGCGGAATTCGCCGGGCGTCACGCCGCTCCAGCGCTTGAAGGCGCGCTGGAAGGCGCTCTGCTCCTGGTAGCCGAGCATGAAGCTGATTTCGGCCAGCGACACCGCCGGATTCAGTAACAGGCTCTCGGCGCGCGCGCGGCGCACGCTTTCGCACAGCAGACGGAAACTGGTATCGGCAGCGGCCAGCCGGCGGTTCAGCGTGCGCGTCGATAGCGCCAGCTGCGGCGCGATGGATTCGACTGTCGCCGTGCCGCGCGCCAGATGTTCGGCGATCAGCTCGCTGACGCGCCGCACCAGCGCCTGCTCCGGATCGCGTTGCTGACCGTCCTCCTGCGCCAGTGCGCGCAACGACGCCTCGGCCTGCGCTGCGACGATCGGGCGCATCTCCGGCACATGCGTGGATACCGGCAATTCCATGGCCCACGCCGGAAACACCGCGCGCGTCTCATGCCGGCCGAAGTGCAGGCGCGCGCCCAGCATGCGCGTGAAGGGCGCCAGATCGGCGGGGCGCGCTTGATGAAAGTGGAATTCTCCGCTGATGTCCGTGCGTCCGGTCAGCCACTGGCTGAGGCCCAGCATCGCGCCGGCCCAGATCTGTTCCATCGCCGGCGGCGGGATGTCGCTGCCACCCGTGCCCCAGTGAAAGCGCGCCTCGCCCAGCGTGCTGCTGCGCTGGATGCGCGTGTAGCCCATGTCATCGACGAGACGGCAGTAACGGCAGAACTGCTCGGCCGCCTCGCCCAGCGTGGCGCAGGACAGCAGCACCTGGCCGGCAATGCCCAGATGCCTCACCTGCAACGCCGCACCGATCTTCAGCGGCAGATCCGGCTCGTTGAGCCGCGCGGCCAGCTCCGCCAGCAGATTCAGCCAGCGCGTGCGCGCCGTCGGCCCGCGCGGCACCTGCTGCACCAACTCGGCCAGCTCCGGCCGGTCGAGGATTCTCGATTGCAGATAGTCCGCCAGCAACCGCGCAAAGGCACTGGGCACCAGATCGGGCAGGGCGGGAGCGGCGTGGGTTGATGGCACGGGTGTCAAGGGCATGGTGGTGGGCGAAGTAAAACCCGTGCATTTTCGCAACGGGAGGGGGAATGGTGCAACCCGTGTTAACCCGCCGCAGCGTCTTTCATCCGTTGCGTACGCCGGCCCCAGCGCCGGTAGAACCAGACGCCGAGCTTCATCCACAGCGGCTCGTTAAGCGCATAGCATTTGCGCTCGCTGCGCCGGCTGATGCGCCAGCCCTCGGCGGTGCGCAGATATTCATCCTCATACCAGAGACCGAGCGCGACAGTGCGCGGCAGGCCCGGCAGCAGCCCGGGCAGCACCATCGGATTGAAGCAGGCCACCTGACCGCGGGCGCGGCCGTTATCACCATCGTGACCATCGCCGCCACCGTCAGCAGCACCGCCGATCTGGTACTGAAAGTTGCCTACGAGATGCATGTAGCTCTTGAAGAAGCGCAGCGAGCGCGGCAGCCACGCCTTCACTTCCGCATAGTTGCCGGCAATGCCGCCCATTGCCGTGTAATCAATCCACGCATCGGGCGTGAACACCCGGTCGAGCCGATCCCAGTCGCGGGCGTCAATGGCATTGGCGTATTCGATGGCGAGCTGCTGCAACTGCTGGCGATCGGTGTCGGGTATCGCGGTCATCGGCATCCTCCGGTTTTCTGGCGCGGGTGGGGGGGCAGGCGCAGGCCAGCGAATCGGCCCGCGCCGGTAATGGCAGAAATCATGAGTATTCAAAACCTTCTTGTCGAGTACCCGGAGTGGCTCGAATATGCCGGTCGCTGACACCTGACAGCCATGGTCTTGGGCTTTGTCGCGCTGTCCGGACTGTACGTCATCGTCGATGGATAATTCTGCGCCACCGATGCGGCCAAATGGAGCCTCGCGGCGATTCAGGCGAATCCCGTCGAATGACTGCCGGTCTTTGTCGTCGGTCATCTGCTGAGCATGGCCGGCATAATCCTGCTGGTCATCGGCATCATCCTGACCATGCCGCTCGGCTCGTTGCAGCAGGTGCAGCAGTACGAAAACTTGAGTGCGCTGGCGGGGCGCGTCTGATGGATATTCGCGCGCGACTCCCGGTGCGATTGAGGGGCTGGTTTCGCCCCGCCTGCGCTTGTTATCTCAGTCGAGCATGTGCGAGACAAGACCATCGGCCAGCTTGGGCTCGAACCACGTCGATTTCGGCGGCATCACTTCGCCGGCGTCGGCGACGGCCATCAGGTCGGTCATCTGGGTCGGGTGCAGGGCGAAGGCGACGGCCATCTCGCCGCTGTTGACGCGCTTCTCCAGTTCGTTAAGGCCGCGGATGCCGCCGACGAAGTCGATGCGCTTGTCGCGGCGCAGGTCGGCGATGCCGAGAACCGGGCCGAGCAGGTAATCGGAAAGCAGGCTGACGTCGAGGCGCGCGACGGGGTCCTGTGTCGGGATGAGTTCGGGCTTGATGGTCAGGCGCAGCCAGCGGCCCTTGTTGCCACTGCCGAGATACATGCCGAATTCTCCGGGCCTGGCCGGGCGCACTTGGGCGTCGCTTTCGGCGACGGTGAAGTTCTTGCCGATGGCGGCGATGAGGTCGGTTTCGCCGAGGCCGTTGAGATCCTTGACGACGCGGTTGTAATCCATGATGCGCATCTGGTGATGCGGGAAGATCACGGACAGGAAGTAGGCGGATTCGCCAACCGCCTTGCGCGCCGCGGCAACGCGCGAGGCGGCGGCCGAGCGGTGGTGGCCGTCGGCGATGTAGAGCGCCGGCATGACATCGAAGGCGGCGCTGATCTGGTCGATGATGGCGCGATCGCGCACCACCCAGAGGGTGTGCTGAATGCCGTCATCGGCGGTCACGTCGGCATCCGGGGCGCCGCTGCTGGCCTGGGCGATCAGTGCGTCGGCGGCTGGTGAGGACGGGTAGGCGAGCAGCACCGGGCCGGTCTGGCCGTTGAGCGCCTCGATCTGGCGCACGCGGTCGTCTTCCTTGTCCGGGCGCGTGAATTCGTGCTTGCGGATGCGGTTGGTGTCGTAGTCGGCGACCGAGGCGGCGGCGACGAGGCCGGTTTGCACGTGGTCGCCCATCTTCAGGCGATAGGCGTAGTAGCAGTCCTGCGCGTCCTGCGCGAGGATGCCGGCTTTCAGCATGGCTTGCAGGTTCTCCATGGCCTTGGCATACACCTGCGGCGCGTAGGGATCTGTGTCCGCCGGCAGGTCGATCTCCGGCTTGGAAATGTGCAGGAAGCTCCACGGCTTGCCGGCGGCGCGCACGCGCGCTTCTTCGGTGGACAGCACGTCGTAGGGCGGCGCGGCGACGGCGGCAGCCTGGCCGGCAGCGGGACGCAGGCCGGCGAAGGGTTTGATCAGGGGCATGGCGAGGTTCCGTTGGTTGGAATCAGGTATCAGCTCCGTTCGCATCGAGCCTGTCGAAATGCGCGCACCGGCATGGCAGTTGCGGCATGGGCTTCGACATCCCACAGGGATTTCCTGCGGTCAGGCTCAGTCCGAACGGAAGAGGGATCGGCCTTACTTGTTGCGGCCCGGCAGCACGTTCTTCAGTTGCTGGTGCATATTGCGCAGTGCGGTTTCGGTGGTGTTCCAGTCGATGCAGGCGTCGGTGACCGAGCAGCCATACTTGAGCTTGGTCAGGTCGGCGGGGATGGGCTGGTTGCCGGCTTCGAGATTGCTCTCGATCATCACGCCGACGATGGAGCGGTTGCCGTGCACGATCTGCTGGGCGCAGTCGGAGAGCACCAGCGGCTGCATTTCGGGCTTCTTGTAGCTGTTGGCGTGCGAGCAGTCGACGACCAGATTCAGCGGCTGTTTGGCCTTGGCCAGCGCCTGCTCGGCCAGCGAGATGCTGACGGAATCGTAGTTCGGCCGGCCGCCGCCGCCGCGCAGGACGACGTGGCCGTAGCGGTTGCCGCGCGTGCGCACGATGGAGGTCTTGCCCTGGGCGTTGATGCCGAGGAAGCTGTGCGGGTTGGCCGCCGAGATGATGGCGTTGATGGCGACGTCGAGATCGCCGTCGGTGGCGTTCTTGAAGCCGACCGGCGTCGACAGGCCGGACGACATCTCGCGGTGCGTCTGCGATTCGCTGGTGCGCGCGCCGATGGCGGTCCAGGCGATCAGGTCGCCGAGGTATTGCGGCGAGATCGGGTCGAGCGCCTCGGTGCCGGCGGGCAGGCCCAGTTCATTCACTTGCAGCAGGAATTCGCGCGCCTTCTTCATGCCTTCCTCGATGTGGAAGGAATCGTCCATGCGCGGGTCGTTGATGTAGCCCTTCCAGCCGGTCGAGGTGCGCGGCTTCTCGAAGTACACGCGCATGACGACGACCAGCGTCTCGGCGACTTCGTCGGCGAGCTGTTTGAGGCGCTTGGCATAGTCCATGCCGGCCACCGGATCGTGGATCGAGCACGGGCCGACGACGACGAACAGGCGCGGGTCCTGGCGGTCGAGGATGCGCTGCATGGTCTCGCGGCCTTGCGCCACGGTGGCGGCGGCCTTGTCGGAGAGCGGCAGCAGGGCGTGGATCTCCTCCGGCGTGGGCATGCTGGTGAGGGATTCGACGTTGAGGTTTTCGAGTTTCGCGTGGGTCATGGTGGTGGCTTAGCCTTGCAGTTTCTTCAAGAGTTCCCGGATCGCCTGGGCGCGCTCGCGCAGGCTCGGGGTTTCGCGTTTCCAGTTCAGCTTTTCCGGCCCGGCGAACTTCAGGTGGCGATCCTTCTGGATCAGTTCGATGAGCCGAACCGGATCGACGGGTGCGTTGGCGGAAAAGTGCAATTGTATCGCGTGCGGGCTGGCATCGATCTTGATGATGCCGAGCGGCCGCGCATTGATGCGCAGGCGATGGGTTTCCAGCAGCGCCTGGGCCTGCGGCGGCAGTTCGCCGAAGCGGTCGATCAGCTCTTCCTGGAGCGCCTGGACGTCATCCAGACTCTCGGCATTGGCCAGGCGCTTGTAGAGCGTCAGCCGTTCGTGCACGTCGGGCGCGTAGGCGTCGGGCAGCAGCGCCGGCGTGTGCAGGTCGATGGTCGACACGACGCCGAGCGGCTGGGCGAGATCCAGTTCGTCGCCCTTCTTGCCTTCCTTCAACGCCTTGACGGCGGCATTCAGCATGGTCGTGTACAGCGCGAAGCCGATCTCGTGGATCTCGCCGCTCTGGTTCTCGCCGAGCACTTCGCCGGCGCCGCGGATTTCCAGGTCGTGCATGGCGAGGAAGAAGCCGGAACCGAGCTCTTCCATCATCTGGATGGCTTCGAGGCGTTTCTCGGCTTGCTTCGAAGGCTTCGCGTCTTCATGCGTCAGCAGGTAAGCATAGGCTTGGTGGTGCGAGCGGCCGACGCGCCCACGCAGCTGGTGGAGCTGGGCGAGGCCGAACTTGTCGGCGCGGTTGATGATGATGGTATTGGCATGCGGGTTGTCGATGCCGGTCTCGATGATGGTCGAGCACAGCAGCAGGTTGTGCTTCTGCTGGGTGAACTCGCGCATCACGCGCTCCAGCTCGCGCTCGGGGAGCTGGCCGTGGCCGACGACGATGCGCGCCTCGGGGAGCAGTTTCTCCAGGCGCTCCTGCATGTTGTGGATGGTCTCGACCTCGTTGTGCAGGAAGTACACCTGGCCGCCGCGTTTGAATTCGCGCAGCACCGCCTCGCGCACCAGGCCGTTCGACCAGCGCGAGACGAAGGTCTTGATCGCCAGGCGGCGCTGCGGCGCGGTGGCGATCACCGAGAAGTCGCGCAGGCCTTCGAGCGACAGGCCCAGTGTGCGCGGGATCGGCGTCGCCGTCAGCGTCAGCACGTCGACCTCGGCGCGCAGCGCCTTCAGCGCCTCCTTCTGGCGCACGCCGAAGCGGTGCTCCTCGTCGAGGATGACCAGGCCCAGGCGCGTGAATTGCACGTCCTTGGAGAGCAGGCGGTGCGTGCCGATCAGGATGTCGATCTTGCCGGCGGCGAGATCGGCGATGGCCTGCGTCTGCTCCTTCTCGCTGCGGAAGCGCGACAGCTCGGCGACCTTGACCGGCCAGTCGGCGAAGCGGTCGGCGAAGGTGTGGTAGTGCTGCTCGGCGAGCAGCGTGGTCGGGCACAGCACGGCGACCTGCTTGCCGCCGGCGACGGCGACGAAGGCGGCGCGCAGCGCGACCTCGGTCTTGCCGAACCCCACGTCGCCGCACACCAGGCGGTCCATCGGCTGCGGCTTCTCGAGGTCGGCGAGCACGTCCTCGATCGCGCGCGCCTGGTCCTGGGTCTCCTCGAAGGG
>JBPOIN010000233.1:0-3186 GCA_052034445.1 Pseudomonadota bacterium
GTCGGCACGCGTTTGGTGACGACCTTGATGTCGGCATGCGTGATGCGCGCCGTATCGGCCGTCTGCACCAGCAGGCCGCCGCCGACGCGCTTGTAGTCGAAGGCATCGGCGGCCTTGCCGAGCGGTACGCGCAGCACGCGCAGATTCTGCTTGGCGGCGAACACGGCGCGCGCTTCGGCGGTGATTTCGGGCGCGATGATGACTTCGGCGAACTGGCTGGCGACCGCTTCGGCGGTGGCCTTGTCGATGGCGACGTTGAAGGCGATGATGCCGCCGAAGGCCGAGGTCGGATCGGTCTTGAAGGCCTTGCGGTAGGCTTCCTCGGCGCTGGCGGCGACAGCCACGCCGCACGGGTTGGCATGTTTGACGATCACGCAGGCTGCAGTGGTGGCAGCCCCGGCGTCATTGAAGGCCTTGACGCACTCCCAGGCGGCATCGGAATCAGCGATATTGTTGTAGGACAGCTCCTTGCCCTGCAATTGCTCGTAGGTGGCGATGGTGCCGGGCGCGGCGATCGGCTCGCGGTAGAAGGCTGCCGATTGGTGCGGATTTTCGCCGTAGCGCATGGTATCGACCTTGTCGAAAGCCAGTTGCAGGCGCTCCGGATAGACGCCGGGTTTGTTTTCGGCGTCCAGGCTGGTGAGCCAGTTGGAGATTGCGCTGTCATAGCGGGCGGTGTGCGTGAAGGCCTTCTTGGCCAGCGCGAAGCGCGTGGCGTAGGATAGCTCGGCGCCGTTCTGTTGCAGTTCGGCGATGATCGCCGGGTAATCGGCCGGGTCGGTCACGATGCCGACGCCGCCCTGTGCGTTGCCGTGGTTCTTGGCCGCCTCGCGCACCATGGTCGGGCCTCCGATGTCGATGTTCTCGATGGCGTCGTCGAGTGTGCAATCCGCCTTGGCGACGGTCTGCTGGAACGGATACAGATTCACCACTACCAGGTCGATGCGCTCGATGCCGTGTTCCTGCATGGTCTTCAGATGTTCGGGCAGATCGCGCCGGCCCAGGATGCCGCCATGCACTTTCGGGTGCAGCGTCTTGACGCGGCCGTCGAGCATCTCGGGGAAGCCGGTGTAGTCGGAAACCTCGGTGACCGGCAGGCCGGCATCGCGCAACAGCTTGGCGGAGCCGCCCGTGGACAGCAGCTTGACGCCAAGTGTGTTGAGCGCGCGGGCGAAGTCAACCGCACCCTGTTTGTCGGAGACGCTAATCAGTGCCTGGGTAATTTTCATGATCGGATCGCTGGAGAAGTGAGGGTTGGAGCGTGCTGATGGTGCTGCAGATGCTTACAGCAGGTTGTAATCGGTGAGCTTGCGGCGCAGCGTGTTGCGGTTGATGCCGAGCATTTCCGCAGCCACGGTCTGATTGCCGTCGGCCTGTTTCATGACGGTTTCGAGCATCGATTGCTCGACGTTGCGCAACACCATGTCGTAGATGGCGGTGGGCTTTTCGCCATCCAGATCGCGGAAGTAGCGATTGAGCGAGCGGCGGACGCACTCGGCGATATCGTTGGTGCTCATGCGGCGAGCGCCTCCTCGTAAGTGAGTTGATCGTTAACCGTGGCATGGTTGCTGAAGAATTCGTCGGTCGCGTCGAGTTGTTCCCGGACGCTGTCGAGCTGGTTCATGGCATGGCGGAAATGTGCCGAACCGACGAGCCCCTTGGTGTACCACGAGATGTGTTTGCGGGCGATGCGCACGCCGGTATGTTCGCCGTAGAAGGCGTACAGCTCGGCCAGGTGATTGCGCAGGATGGTGTGGATCTCGCTGACGCGCGGCGCGGGCAGCAATTCGCCGGTCGCCAGATAGTGCTCGATCTCGCGGAAGATCCACGGCCGGCCCTGCGCGGCGCGGCCGATCATGAGGCCGTCAGCCTTGGTGTAATCGAGGACGAAGCGCGCCTTTTGCGGCGTCGTGATGTCGCCATTGGCGATCACGGGGATGCCGACCTGCGCCTTGACCTGCGCGATGGTGTCGTACTCCGCTGCGCCGCGATATTGGTCGGCGCGCGTGCGGCCATGAATCGCGATTGCGCGGATGCCGCTCTGCTCGGCGATGCGCGCGATATTCGGCGCGTTCTTGTTCTCGCTGTTCCAGCCGGTGCGGAACTTGAGCGTCACGGGTGTGTCGGGCACGGCGGCCACCACGGCTTCGAGAATGCGTCCGACGAGCAGCTCGTCCTGCATCAGCGCCGAGCCGGCCATGACATTGCAGACCTTCTTGGCCGGGCAGCCCATGTTGATGTCGATGATTTGCGCGCCATGATCGACATTGTGCCGGGCCGCCTCGCCCATCATGCGCGGATCGGCGCCGGCGATCTGCACTGAGATCGGCTCCACCTCGCCGTCGTGATTGGCGCGCCGCAGCGTCTTGGCGCTGCCGTACAGCAGCGAATTCGACGTCACCATTTCCGACACTGCGAGTCCGGCGCCGAGCTGCTTGCACAACTGGCGGAAAGGTCGATCCGTCACGCCCGCCATCGGGGCGACGAAAAGATTGTTGCGCAGTGTGAAGCCGACGAATTGCATGGATGAAGGCAGCAGGAAAGTCGATGGGAAGTCCGAACTGGGCGTTGCAGGCGTTGCCGTCCTGCGGTTTGAACGCAGGTCGCAAGCAGAAGCGGAATTTTACCGTAAAGCGGACGTTGCTGCTTTATTAGGCAGCAGAATTATGGCCAGGCGCGTGCGCCGAACATCATGCGCCGGGTGATGAAGCTGCGCAGCGGCGGCACCAGGTCGAGCGCCAGCAGGCCGAGCCCGCGGCCATGTTGCAGGACCGGGTTGTCGCTGCCGAACAACTGGATCAGACCGTCCGTGAAGCCGATCATGCTGCGCCGGTCGAGGCGACGTGCTGCGGCATACTGCTGCAGCAATCGCGGAGCGCCCGGATCGGCGTCATGTTCGGCATCCCGGGCGTTGCCGAGCGTGCGCGCCAGTTCCCAGGCGTCGCGCAGCGCCAGATTGAAGCCCTGGCCGGCCACCGGGTGCAGGGTTTGCGCGGCATTGCCGAGCCATACGGCGCGCGTGTCAACTGGCGATTTGCGGTAGCGCAGGGCGAGCGGGAACACATGGCGCGCACCGATTGCGGTGAATGCGAGGCGCTGCGCGAATTCGGCTTCCAGCCGGGCAATGAATTCCGCATCGGGCAGGGCGGCGAGATCGGCAGCCTGGGCGCTCGGGCAGGTGTACAC
>JBPOIN010000278.1:0-9869 GCA_052034445.1 Pseudomonadota bacterium
GCTTGAACGCCAGCGCCGCCAGGCTGGCGCTGGTTGCCAGCGCCAGCACGATGGCCGCACCGGCCGGCACATCAAACAGCGCCGAAGCGACAAGACCGAGTGCATAGCCGGCCGCGCCGACCGCATAGGCGCGCCACAAGCGCGCGCCGACGGCCAGCGCCGGCACGATCAGGCTGGCGAACACCAGATACACACCGACCACCTGCACCGAAGCCGTGACGGTCAGCGCAAACAGCAGATAAAACGCCAGCGGCGAGCGGCGCAGCCCCGAGCCGAACCAGAGCGCCAGCACGGCGACGGTGATGCCGGCAAGCGGCAACAGCCCGGACCAGGTGCTCCACAGAATCTGCCCGACCAGCAGCTCCTGCATGTGCTCGCCGCCATGCGGATCCTTGGCCAGCAGCAGGATCGCGCTGCAGGCGGCGACGGCAAACGCCACGCCGATCAACGCCTCCTGTTGCTGCGGCATGCGTTTCTCGGTCCAGCGCAAAAACAACGCACCGAGCACGGCCGCGCCCATGGCTGCGGCCTGCACCTGCCAGCCAGCCTCCGCGCCGATGTCCAGCGCATGCGCCGCAACGATGCCCAACCCGGCGAACTGGGCGATGGCCAGATCCATGAAAATGATGCCGCGCCGCAGCACCTCGATGCCCAGCGGCACATGACTGGCCAGCACCAGCAGGCCGGCCGCAAAGGCCGGCAGCAGGATGCCCGCCTGCAGTCCGTCGATGCTCATGGCGCCGCCTCCGCCAGACGCCCGAGAATTTCCTCATACAGGGCGAACAAGTCGCCGGCGCGCTCCGTGCTGCCGACGGTATACGGCAAGGTCACGGCGCGCATGCCGGTCTTGCCGGCAATCCACGCGCTGGCCCTGGCCGGCTGATAGCTGCTGCGCAACACCATCCTGGCCGGCTGTGCCGCGAGACGCTCAAGCAACTGCGCCAGATGGGCTGCCGATGGCTCGATACCCGGCTTCGGCTCCAGATCGGCAACCACCTTGAGGCCGAGCCAATCGACCAGATACGACCAGGTCTTGTGCTGCACGACCACCGGCGTTCCCTTGAGCGCGACGGCCTGCTGCTGCCAACGCGCGATGGCCGTCTGCAGGCGCTGCGTGAAATCGGCGCGCCGCGCCGCATAGTGCGCCGCGCCGGCCGGGTCGATCTCGCTCAACCGCTGCGCCAAGGCCTCGGCGACGCGCAGCAGATTGCGCGGATCGAGATGCAGATGCGGATTGCCGGCGGCATGCAGATCGCCAAGCGCCCGATCGACCTGAGCGGGCTTCTCGATCAGGCGGGCGAACTGCGCGGCCTCGAAATAGCCCGGCTGTCCGCCCTGGATCGCGGGATTGGCCGATTCGCGCTGCAACAGCGGCAGCCAGCCCATTTCCAGTTCGGCGCCCGTGCACACCAGCAAATCGGCGCGGCGCGCCTGGGCGATCAACGCCGGCCGCGCCTCGACATGATGCGGGTCCTGCATGGCGGTGGTGGCCGCAGTCACCCTGGCGCGGTCGCCGGCCAGCTCGCGCACCAGCGCCGCCCATTCCGGCTCGCAGGCCAGCACGTTGAGGGCGGCCGCCGCCGGGGCCGAAAATAACAGCAGCAGCCATGCTGCCGGCAAGACAAGAAAGTGTTTCATGATGTGCTCCCTCAGAACTTGTGGGCGCCGTGCGCGCCGAGGCTATGGATGTATTGCAGCGTCGCCTGATTGTCGGTGATGCCCTGCATGGATCGGTCGCGCGCCAGTTGCAGACGGAAGCGGGAAAACTCGCTCGGCGAATAATCCGCCATCAGGCTGTGCCTGACCGGTTTGTAATCGGCATTCGCGAACGGCAGGGTATTGAAACTGACGCGGCCCGGGTTCAGGCGATCGTAGCGATAGCCCGCGCGCCAGCCCGGCAGGAACTGGTACACGCCCTGCGCATACCAGCCCGACTGCCTGGCGCGATAGGCATCCGCCAGACCCGTGCAGACGCCGCCGTCCGCGCTGTTGTCGGCGCACGCCATTGCACCGCTTTCATCACGGCGGAAGATCTCCGTCTGAAACTTGAAGGACTGCGACCGGGCGTTGCCTTCGGGCGACCATTTCCAGACGAAATCCGCCAGCCAGGTCTTCGACTTGCCCGAGAAGGTGGTCAGCGCCTCGACACCAGCCACATCGTCCAGATGCGCCTCGCGCTCCCGTGGCCGCGCCGTCAGGTAATTGACGCCAGCGCGCCAGCTATGCGCAACACCGACATCGTCGCCGATCCTGGCGAAGGCCGCCCAGGCGCCGGGGCCGTTGCGGTTGCCGCCCGCCGCAGACCCGGGGAAATTCTGTCCGCGGCCCGCTTCGAGGCCGAACTCCAGCCAGGTCTCGGTCGGCGCCAGCCACTTGAGCTGCACGCCATCCTGCACCAGATGCGCGCCAAACAGCGCGCGATACATGAGACTCTGATCGGAGAAATCCCAGGCATGCGGATGCTGCTCGTTGGCATAACCGATGCCGGACAGGAAGCGGCCACCCTTGAGGGTTAAACCGTTGCCCAAACCCAGCGACTGAAACCAGGCCTCCTCGACCTCGACCGCGTCGTCAACGATGGCGAAATTCGCATGGCCGCGGAAATTTGCATCGATGTTGGCCGACAACAGCAGCTCGGTATGGCCCAGACTCAAACCGCGTTCGCCGCCATGGGCGTGTCCGGCCGGCAGAAAACCCGTCAAATGGCGTTCCTCGATCTCCTGCTGCTTGACCAGGGCGCCCTGCAACACCAGCGAAATTTCCGGATTGAAAGCGGATGGCGCAACCGGCGTTGCCGGCGCGCGCGCCGCGCTTGCGACCACCGCGGTCGCGGGTTTGGCCTGGTTTTCGCTGCGCGCCAGTCGCGCCTCCATCTCCTGCAGGCGGGTTTCGTAAGTTTGCTGCAGCGCCTTGAGCTTGTGCTCGAACTCGGCCCGGAGCTGTTCGACTTGCCGGTCAACTTCGGCGCCGGCGCAGGCGACGCCGGGCATGGCCAATGCGGCCAGCAGAACAGCCGCGCGGGCTGTCGCTATGGATTGCTTCATGATCTTTCCTTGAAATAAAACGCATGCATGCGCCGCAGCCGCCATCAACAGCGGCTGCGACGAACCAAAAATTGCGTACTTCAGGAAAGAGCCGGCGGCCCCTGGCTCCGATAAGCGCAGAACGCGACAACGCGCAACGACGCGGCGGCGTCTGCCGGCGCGGCCGGCGCAGTGGTGAAGTCAGGCGGCGGGAAACCCGCCGGCGCCGGCAGCGCGGCGCCGCACTCGGCATACGCCGCGCACCACTCGCAAACCGTTTCCGGCACGCGCCCATCCTGGCCGTTCTCCTTGAGATGGCCAAGCGCGTGCGAGAACGCGCCCAGCTGCGCCACGGTAAGCAGCAACAGCAGGAGCAGCGAACGAAGATGCGCGGAAGAGTTCATGCGTATGGAGCGAAGAGGGCAGCGCCCGCGCCAAACAGCGGCGCCAGGCGGCGAAACGGCCGGGCAGTATACCCGAGCCGGGGCCTTCCGCTGCGCTGAACGGAGTGCCGCGAGCCGCTCACGGATCGCCAGCCGCTGCATGCAAAATACATTTGAATATCTGTTTTTATCATGATCTGCCCGCAACCATTGCTGGCAGGGCATCGACTGAAACAAATTTTGCCACCCTGATTTTTCTCACAAAAAGATACATTCGCCGCAAGGGCTGGCGGCCATGGCGCAGAAAAACATAAATGCAAACAACATTGCACAATACCTAACCGGCGCTCAGACACTGCGGGCCGATCGCGGCGAGGCTGGCGCAGCCCGTGAGCGCCATGGTCATTTCGAGTTCGTCGCGCAGCAGGCGGATGACATGCGCGACGCCCATGGCGCCATTGGCCGCCAGACCCCAGATGTACGGCCGGCCAATCAGCACGGCGCTGGCGCCGAGCGCCATTGCCAGGAAGGCGTCGCGGCCGCTGCGAATGCCGCTGTCGAGCAGCACCGGAATACGGCCGTCGACGCCCGCCACGATGCCGGGCAGCGCGTCGATGCTGGCGGATGCGCCATCGAGCACGCGGCCGCCATGATTCGAGACCACCAGACCGTCGCAGCCCATGGTCATGGCGCGGCGCGCGTCGTCGGCATGCAGGATGCCTTTGAGCAGCAGCGGTCGCGTGGTTTGCTGACGCAGCCAGGCGAGGTCGTCCCAGGTCGGCGCCTGCGCCATCCAGCCGTCGAACACGCGACTGCCGGCGTTGCTGAGCTGGCTCGGCGCGGCCGGCGCTTCGAGGTTCACGGCCTGGACATCGCCCGGCAACTGCAAGGTCGCCAGCTTGATGGGGGCATCGATGGTGAACACCATGACCGTGCAGCCGGCCGCCTCGGCGCGCTGTAACAGACGCAGGGTGCGCGCGCGGTCGCCCTGCCAGTACAGCTGAAACCACGGCGCACCGCCATTTTCCAGCCGGCCGGCCTGGGCGATGGCTTCGAGCGGCTGGCTCGCCAGACTGCTGATCAGCAGGGTGCCGCCTTGCGCACTGGCCGCCATGGCGCTGGCGCATTCGCCAGCCTCATGAAACAGGCGCTGGTAGGCGATCGGCGCGAGCAGCAGCGGGTGCTCGAATTCCTGACCGAACAGAGTCAGGCGCGTGTGGCCGCCGCGCACATCACCCAGCGGCCGCGGCAGCAGGCGCCGGGCGGCAAAAGCCTGCAGATTGTCGTGCAGCGCCGCCGCGCTCGCCCCCTCTTCGAGATAGCGCCAGATCGCCGCATCGAGGCGCGCCGCCGCGACCTGGCGATAGTTGTTGACCTGCGCCAACGGCGCGGCAAGGTGCTCGTTCATGCGTTTTCCGCCCAGCGGCGCAACAGGTTGTGATAGCTCCCCGTCAGACGCACCACAGGATCGGTTTCGCCGATCTCCTGGCGCAGCGCCAGCAGCGCCATGTCCATGTCGTAGAGCAGACGGCGCTGGCCGGCGTCGCGCACCATGCTCTGCATGAACATGAAGCAGGCGACGCGCTCGCCGCGCGTGACGGGCGTCACGGCGTGGATCGAGGAGGAGGGATACACCACCAGGCTGCCGGCCTTGAGCTTGACGCTGTGCCGGCCGAAAGTGTCTTCGATGGTCAGCTCGCCGCCGTCGTATGCCTCGGGATCGGAAAGGAACAGCGTCGCCGAGACATCGGCGCGCACATAGGCGCCGGGCTGCTGCGGCAGCAGACGCATGGCGTTGTCGGTATGAAAGCCATAGGTATTGGTCGCCCCGGCATAGCGGTTGAAGAACGGCGGCAGGATCTTGAGCGGCAAGGCGGCGGTGAAGAACAGTGCATTGCGGTTCAGCGCGTCGAGCACCAGCCGGCGCAGGGCCGGCAGATATTCGGCGTCCTCGGCGAGCTGCAGGTTGTTCTTGGCCTGCGCGGCCTGCGTGCCGGCGGTGGCGAGGCCGCTGCCCCAGGTCGAGCGGGCCAGCAGATCGCGGGCGACGGCCAGCTCATCGGCCGTCAGCAGATTGTCGATGGTGATGAGCATGGTCGTTTCCTTGCAGAGTTGAACATCAGAAGCGGTATTCGCCGCTCAGGATTGCGGCGCGCCGCGCCCCCGGTACGGCGAAGCCACCGTTGTCATAGACGGCGTCGTAATAGGTCCGGTCGAACAGATTCTTGATGTTCAGGCGCAGTCCCCACTGTTTCTGATCGTAGGACACCATCGCATCCCAGCGCGCATAGCCCGGCGCGGTGTTGGGATGGAAGCCGCTGCTGCCCGCCAGGGTCGGAATCGCCCCGGCGCCGCTCGGTTGATACGCGTAGCGTTCGCCCTTGGCTTCGACGCCGCCGCCGATTTTCCAGCCGCCATCAAGCGCATAGGTGGTCCACAGATTCAGGGTGGCCGGCGGCGTGTTGCGCGCGCGCTGGCCGGCATACCCGGCATTGGCCCGGGTAATCAGGCCGGTGGTGGCATTGACGTTCTCGGCGACTTCGAGAATCCGGGCGTCCATGAAGGCCAGACCGGCGAACATCTCCCAGCGCTCGGTGAGGTGGCCGGTGACTTCGAATTCCAGGCCGTCGGTGCGACGTTTTTTGGTCAGGATCGCCGCCGTCGATTCGAGGTCGGCGCTGCGCTCCCATTTTTTGGTGGCCTGATACAACGCGGCGCGCACGGCCAGCGCATCGTCGAACAGCAGCCATTTGGCGCCGATTTCGAGCACTTCGCTGCGCTCCGCCGGCAGCGGCGCGACCGTCAGCTGATACAGGTCGGCAGTGGGGCTGAAGGAATCACTCCAGCCGATGTAATAGTGGCTTTCGACACCGGGCTGATAGGACAATGCACTGCGATAGCTGTTCTCGCCGTACTTGAGCGCCGGCGAGGTGAGGCTGCTGTACTGCGCGTCGAGCTGGTCGCGACGCAGGCCGAAGGTCGCCTTCCACTGGGGGACGAACTCGATGCTGTCCTGCGCATACACGGCATACGAATCGGCATTGAAGCGCACCGGCGTGCCCGTGGGACTGGCCTCGTAGGGCCGATACCAGGGCGGATTGGCGGCGCTGGCGCCGCCGAAATTGCGCAGGGAATGACGGTTGCTGAATTCCTTGAGGTATTCGATGCCGGCCAGCGCCTCGTGCTTCATGCCGAACACATCGAATTTGGTGCTGTAGTCGGATTGCAGCGTCACGGTTTCATAGTCGGCGACGCGCGTCGGCCCGCCGTTGGCGGTCGCCCCGTTGAGCACCAGCGCCTGGGCATTCGGCGCCTGGGTCAGGCTCGGCGTGCGCGCCCAGTAGCTGCGCTCGTAGTCGGCGACGCGCAGTTGCGTGCGCAGCTGGCTACCGGAAGCAAAGCGGTATTCATTCACCAGCGTGGTGATGTCAGTCTTGCTCTTGTCGAAGGTGGCGCTGGTGCCCCAGAAGGTCTTGGCGTCGAATTTCGTGCCCGGCTTGCGTGTCGCGGCATCGAAGGAAATACCGTAATCCGGGTTGTCGTTCGTATCCAGCCGGTAGTGATTGATCCAGAACTGATTGTCGGTTTCGAGGTTCAGGCCGAGGCTGATGCCGATGCCCTTGCGCTTGAGATCCGGCTCGCTGCCCGTGGCGGGATTGCTGCGCCAGCTGCCTTCGTCGCGCTGCATGAGATTGACGCGCAACGCCGTGTGCTTGTTGAGCGGCTTGTTGAGATCGGCCGTGACTTCCCGGTAGCCGTCGCTGCCGATGCTGCCGGTCAGCTTGTGGCGCTCAATGGGCAGCGGCGTCTTGCTGACCTGGTTGATCACGCCGCCGGCCTGGCCGCGGCCGAACAGCATCGCTCCGGCGCCGCGCAGCACGTCGATCTGCTCAAGGTTGAAAGTCTCGCGGTTGTACTGCGCCGTGTCGCGGATGCCATCGAGATACATGTCGCCGAAGGTGTAGAAGCTGCGCAGATTCATGTTGTCGCCCGAGCGACCACCTTCTGCGGCATTGAAGCTGAGGCCCGAGACATTGCGCAGCGCTTCGCGCAGCGAGCCAACCTGCTGCTCTTCCATGAGCGTATTGGTGATGCTGGTGACGGCCTGCGGAATATCGTGCGGATCCTGCGGCACCTTGCCGACGCGGGTTTTCGTGGCGCGATAACCATCCGGCTTTTCAGCCTCGGCCTGCACACTGACGGTGGGCAATTGCTGCACCCTTTCAGCGCTGCTTTCCTGCGCCGGCGCGAGGCCGGAAAAACCGGCCAGCATCATGGCGCCAAGCGGCAGCAGGGTCGTGGCCGGATTTCGTTTCTGGTGTTCTTGCATTGCGGTTTCCTTTGATGGTGCTGAGAGTTCTGGCTGGCTGAGCATGCAATGCAGGAACTGGCTGGCTTGAACGATTGGGTGGGAGAGGATTACTGACTGGATGCGGCCGGCTCGGTGACGAAGCCGATGCGCGTAACGCCGGCGCGCGCCGCGGCGGCCATGACTTCGGCAACCTTTTCATAGGGCGTGAGGCGCTCGGCGCGCAGTTGCAGTTCGGGTTGCGGCGACTGTGCGGCGGCGACGCCGAGCCGCTCGCCCAGCGCGGCCAGCGTCACGACTTCGCTGTTCCAGTAGATGCGGCTGGCGGCGTCAATGCTGACCTGCACGGTTTCCGGTTTGGGCTGATTGACGGTCGACGCCACCCTGGGCAGATCGACCTTGACGGCGTGGGTCAGCATCGGCGCCGCGACGATGAAAATCACCAGCAGCACCAGCATCACGTCGATCAGCGGAATCATGTTGATTTCGGCGAGAGCTTCGTCGCCGCCGCTCTCGGAGAATGATCCAAACGCCATGTCGCTCTCCTCAGGCCGCCGAAGGCAGGGCGTTGCGGGCGGCCACACGGGCGATGATGCGCTCCGAGGTGGCGGCGACATTCGCGCCATTGCTGCTGTCGGGCATGGTCTTCAGGCCGGTGGCGAGGAAGGTGAACACGTCATGGGCGAAGGAGTCGAGCTCGGCCAGCGTGTTGCGGTTGGCCCGCGCGAAGGCGTTGTATGCGATGGCGGCGGGAATCGCCACGGCCAGTCCGAGCGCGGTCATGATCAACGCTTCGCCGACCGGCCCGGCAACCTGATCGAGCGTGCCCTGACCACTGACGCCGATCGCCAGCAAGGCATGGTAAATGCCCCAGACGGTGCCGAACAGGCCGACGAAGGGCGCCGACGAGGCGACCGTGGCCAGGAATGTCTGGCCATATTCCATGCGCGCCTTGTCCTGGGCAATCGCCCGCTTGAGCGCGCGGGTGAGGAATTCGTCGGGCGTGCCGGCATCGATCAGGCCGCGCGACTTCTGCCCATCGCGGCCGGCCTTGTGCTGTTCGATGGCCGTAAAGCCGTGATGCACCAGATGCGCAAACGCCTCCGTGACACCGGTTTCGCGCAGGCGGTGGGCCACCGCGTCGAGGCTGTCGGCTTGCCAGAAGGCGCGCAGGAAAGCCGCGCTTTTGCGCTGGGCAAAGTACAGCCGGATGCCCTTGGTGACGATCAGATACCAGGAGCCGATCGACATCGCCAACATCACCACGAGGATGAAGCGCGCGACAGTGTCGGCGTGGGTCAGAAAATGCGCAAAGCCAAGTGAGTTTTCCATAATCAGTCTTTCAGTGAAAAGGCAATGGGGACGAGAACGGTGGCGGCGACAGGCTCGTTGCCCAGCCTGGCCGGGACAAATTTCCAGCGCCGCACGGTTTCCAGCGCCGACTGGTCGAGACGCGGCGAGCCGCTGCTGGCGTGCAACTGCACATCGAGCGCCTGGCCGCCGGCATCCACCCGCACGCGCAACATGACGCGCCCCTGTTCGCCAAGACGGCGCGCAATGGCCGGGTACGGCGGCTTGGGATTATCGAGATAGTCGGCGTCAAAGCGCGGCTGGCTTGCGCTGGCCATGCTGCTTGCCGCACCGGCTGTCGCCGGCATTTGCGTGGCGGAAGATTGGGCCGGCGCCGGCGCGACCTGGTTTGGCGCCTCCGCCGCCGGCTGGGTTACCGCGAGCGGCGCTGCCTCGCGCGGCGCCGGGCGCACCAGTGGCCGCACATCGGGCTGCGCACGCACCGGGGCGGTTGCCGGAGCACGCGGCGGCTCGACCGGTTGCGCCGACGGCGCCGTCTGCAGCAGGGTGACGCGCAGAACCTGCGGCAGGATTTTCACGGGCGTGACGGCCGGCATCTGCCAGATCAGCAGGATCGGCAGTGCGTGCAGCACCACCACCAGCACCAGATTGGGCAGCGCTATCCGCCCCGGCGCGTCGTCGATCTGCTGCCCGCCACGGGCGGACCGGCCGCGCACCCACCCCCGCCACGACAGGGCACGCGCCGCTACGCCGTTGGCGGATGCGAAGTACGCTGAATTTTGCAGACGCGTGACGAGCACGGCAAACCTCCCTGGAAACTTCATCCTTGGCTGGCTTGCCGCA
>JBPOIN010000009.1:0-6954 GCA_052034445.1 Pseudomonadota bacterium
GCGGGTGAGACCGCTATGCCCCGCAGGAAATCTCCTTGGGGGACGCCGTCGATTGCACGCTTTTCGGGCCGCCTGACCGCGTTGCTCTTCGTTGCAGGGGGCGGCCATGCGCCCATCGCGCCTTGCCAGACGACCCGAAAAGCGCACACGCGAAGGCAGTCCAACTGCGGTTTCCAGGTTGAAATCTTCAGCCGATTCGCAGCCCGGATCTCGATGGCGGGTTTACACGCCAGGTGTTGGGCCAGGAATGGGGCATTATTCAGTTTGCGGGTTGTTTTCTTGATTCTTGAAATAAGAAACTTGACTTCAATAGTGTTGTTTAATAAAGTATTTGTTAAGTTATTCTCATTTCAAGAAACAAGAAATGGCCAGGCTTTCCAATCGTCAGATGGTTCTCAAGCCGCAGGATTTGTTTGTCCTGCTGGCGCTGCTCAGTCGTGGCGAAGGCTGCGTAACTTATCCTGAGCTGGCGGCGCAAACGGGTCTGGCGGTGTCTGCGGTGCATGGCGCGCTCAAGCGCGCCGTGGTTGCGCGCCTGTTGATGTTTCAGGAGCGTCGTCCGATCATCCTGAAACCACAGCTCAAGGAATTTCTAGTCATCGGTGCGAAATACGCTTTTCCACCCGTGTGGGGCAGCATGAGTCGCGGAGTACCCACCGGTTATGCGGCGCCGCCACTGAACGCCATCATCGCACCGTCGTCCGATCCAGCGCCGGTCTGGCCCTGCGCCAAGGGAGCGGTGCGCGGTCTCAGTCTGGCGCCGCTGTATCCCTCTGTGCCGGAAGCTGCGCTGCAGGATGCCAAACTCTATGCGCTGCTGACTTTGTTCGATGCGCTCCGTGCGGGGCAGGCGCGCGAACGCAATGCGGCGCGCGATTTGCTGGATGATTATTTCAAGTAATGCCTATGCAGTGTGCAGATCTGCCGGCGCGACCGAATTTCATGAACTGCTTGCCGGGCTTGGTGGCGCAGGACGAAACACTCACAGATCGCGTAGCGACGGTCGCCCAACGCTTGCAAGCCATCGCGGCTCTAAAATTCTCATGAACACCAACACGCATTTTCAATTCCTCGACCACCTCTGTGCCGACGGCCTGCTGACGCTCACGCTCAAGCGTCCGCCGGTCAATGTGCTCGACATCGCCCTGCTCGATGAACTCGGCCGCGCGCTGGATCTGGCGGCGGCCGATGCGTCGGTGCGCGTGCTGCTGCTGACGGGGCAGGGCGAGAAGTTCTTCTCGGCGGGCGTCGACGTCGCCGATCACACGCCGGAGCGTGTGGAAGAAATGCTGCGGGTGTTTCATGGCGTGATCCGGCGCTTGCGCGACTTTCCCGTGCCGACGCTGGCGGCGCTGAACGGCGCGGCGCTGGGCGGCGGCCTGGAGCTGGCGCTGGCCTGCGACATGCGCTTGGCGGCCGAGGGTGTGCAGCTCGGCCAACCGGAGATCCGCCTGGGCGTGTTCGCCCCCGTGGCGACGATCCTGCTGCCGCGCCTGCTGCCGCCGGCCGTGGCGCACGAGATGCTGCTGGGCGGTGCCTCGCTCGATGCGGCGGCGGCCTTGCGTTACGGTCTGCTGAACCGGGTGTTGCCGCGCGCGGGCTTTGCCGCCGCTGTGGCGGCCTTTGTGCAGCCTTATCTGCAGCTGTCGCGCGCGGCACAGGTGCAGAACAAGCGGGCGTTGCGCGAGGCGGACAGCCAGTCGTTCGACGCGGCCTTGGCCTTGCTGGAGCGGCGTTATCTGCACGAACTCATGGCGACGGCGGATGCGCAGGAAGGCATCGCGGCGTTTTTGGAGAAACGGGTGGCGCTGTGGCGGCACGCGTGAGGTGTGAGGGCTGAGGTGTGAGGGCTGAGGTGATCGAGGCGTGGCTGATGGTCGCGCCGGGCGAGTTGCGCCGCGCGACGCTGCCGCTGCCTGTGCTCGCGGCGGGCGAGGTGCTGGTCGAGGTGCGTGGCTGCGGCGTCTGCCATACGGACTTGTCGTATTTCTACGACGGCGTGCCGACGTTGCAGAAGCCGCCGTTGACGCTGGGCCACGAGATTGCCGGCGTCGTGGTTGCGGCGGCCGAGGGCGATTCGCCTTTGCTCGGGTGCGAGGTCATCGTGCCGGCGGTATTGCCTTGCCGCGCCTGCGCGATCTGCCGCATGGGGCGACCGAACCGCTGTCTGGCGCAGAAGATGCCGGGCAATTCGCTCGGCAGCTACGGCGGTTTCGCCAGCCACATTCCCGTGCCGGGGCGCGATCTGTGCGTGGTGAGTGAGCGTCGCAACACGCCGCTCGAACATCTGGCTGTGGTCGCCGATGCGGTGAGCACGCCGTATCAGGCCGCGCAGCGTGCCGGGCTGGCGGCGGGCGACCGCGTCATCGTCATCGGCGCCGGCGGTGGCGTCGGCGGCTACATGGTGCAGATGGCCAAGGCGCTCGGCGCCGCGGTGGTGGTCGGCATCGACATCGATGCGGAACGCCTGGCGGCCATGCAGGGGCACGGGCTGGACGACGCCATTCATGCGGGCGGCATGAACGCGGCGCAGGTGAAGGAAGCCTTCAAGGCCTGCTGTCAGGCGCGGCAACTGCCGGCCAACGTCGGCTGGAAAATCTTCGAAGTCAGCGGCAGCCGCGCCGGCCAGGAATTCGCGCTGGCGTTGCTGTCCTTCGTCGGTACGCTGGTGGTGGTCGGCTATGGTGCGGCTGAATTGCCGTTCAATCTGTCGCGGTTGATGGCTTTCGATGCGGAGATCATCGGTACCTGGGGTTGCGCTCCCGAGGCCTACCCGGCCGTGCTCGACCTGTGTCTCGACGGCCGCATCGCGCTCGCGCCTTTCGTCGACGTCCAGCCGATGAGCCGAATCGCCGAAGTCTTCACCGCCGCCCACCACGGCGAACTCAAGAAGCGCGTGATACTGACCCCGGATTTCTGATTGCCCACCGACTCCTCCCCCCTTACTCCTCACTTATCCAAGGAACTCCCATGTCCCTCGATTGGCTGCCGCGCGACAATGCGCTGAAGGATCACTCGCTGTTCGGCGACGAGCATTTGTCCAATGATGCGCCCGGCGTGATCTTCGAGAAGCGCCCGTTGCTGGATGCCACCGGCAATCCGGTCGATGGCCTGTATTCCGCCTGGATCTGGCTCAATAATCCGGCGCAGCACAACGCCTACACGACGGAGATGGTCAAGGGCGTCATCAGTGGCTTCCAGCGCGCTTCGGGCGATCGCTCGGTGGTCGCGGCGGTGTTCGCCGCGGTCGGCGACAAGGCCTGGAGCAGCGGCGGCAACACAGCGGAATATGCCGCCTACTATTCGCGCCGGCCGCACGAGTACGGCGAGTACATCGACCTGTTCAATCGCATGATCGACGGCATCCTCGAATGCCGCAAGCCGGTGATCTGCCGCGCCAACGGCATGCGCGTCGCCGGCGGGCAGGAGATCGGCCTGGCGGCGGACCTCACGGTGTCGTCCGACCTGGCGATGTATGGCCAGGCCGGGCCGCGCCACGGTTCGTCGCCGGTCGGCGGTTCGACGGACTTC
This sequence comes from Pseudomonadota bacterium, assembly GCA_052034445.1. Classification (GTDB taxonomy): domain Bacteria; phylum Pseudomonadota; class Gammaproteobacteria; order Burkholderiales; family Rhodocyclaceae; genus Sterolibacterium. The sequence continues at coordinate 3,532 of JBPOIN010000009.1, forward strand.
CTGCCGTGGTTCCTGAGCATCGAGGACGCCATCTACAACTGCGTGTCCTGCGAGCTGTGGAGCGCCTACAAAATGAAGCACAAGGGCATGATCAGCAAGGTCGTGCCGGTGCTCAGGAAGGGTGGCGCCGAGGGTGAATGGCTGCGCAATCCGCTGGTGCGCACCGATACCTGGCTCGAAGACGGCGAGATTGTGTATGGCGAGCTGATCCCGGCAGCGCAGCAGGCGGCGGCGCGTGCGCTGATCGCCGAGTGCGTGACCGATTTCAGCAAGCTGGATGCGGAGATCAATGCGCTGATCTGGAACTTTGCCAACCTGTTTCCGAACTGCCTGCAGACCTCGATCGACAGCATGCGCGCCAAGAAAAAGTTCTTCTGGGATGCATCCAAGCACATGAATCGCCACTGGCTGCAGGCCAACATGAACAACGAGGCCTGGCTCGGCTTCAATGCCTTCAACAGCAAGAAACTCACCGGCCGCGACACCATCGACTTCATCAAGCTGCGCCAGTTGCTGGCGCAGGGCTCGGCGCTCGACGAAGCGCTCGCCGAGCAGGTGCTGGCGCCGCCGCAGAACGGCGCATGAAACTCGGGGCTACTGCCTGCCGGTCAGGTTGTTCCGGGCCGCGGATTAAGGTAAATGCCGCTTGCGGAATTCATGCCGGAAAAGTATGTTGGCCTCTCTTTTTGCCTGACTCGCGGCGGTTTGATGCATGACGCCGCTTTTGAGATGCAGCAACAATACGAATTTCAGATGAAATTATCCATCCGGACTTACCTGCGGCTTTTGGTCGTAGCGCTCGCCATTCCACTGGCCGGGGTGGTCGTCTACAACATTTATGTCGATACGCTTGAGGCTGTGACTCAGGCGAAAGCGTCGCAACGGATTCTGGCCAATATCATGGCCACCACGGCGGCGCGCAAAATCCAGTCGGCGCGCGACCTGCTGGCCTGGTTGGCCTCGCGGCCGTTGGTGAAATCGGTTGACGAAACTAATTGCGATAGCGTGCTCAAGGATTTGCACGCCCTGAATCCGGGCTATTCCAACATCGTTTACACCGACATGCAGGGACGCGCAGTCTGTTCGGCATTGTCACGGCCGGATTCGCCGCCCGTGAATGTCGGTCAGACCGAATGGTTCAAGAAGGCCATCGCCGCCAAACGCTTTACGATCGGCAAGCTGGATATCGCGCCGAATTCGGATACCTGGATCACGGTCTTGAGCATGCCGATTCTCGATGAGGGTGGGGCAATGGTCGGTTCCGTGCATCTGCCGCTCGATCTGCTGGCATTCGATCCCGGTATTCCGCAGCATCTGGTGCCTGACGAGAGCCGTTTTGGTTATTTCGACGCCGATGGCGTGTTGATCTGGCGCAACGAAGATCCGGAGCAATTGATCGGCACCCGGTTGCATGAGGAGTATGCAAAAAAGATCATCACTATCCGGAATGGCGAATTTGAAAGCGCGGATGCCAACGGGCAACTACGCTATTACTCGGTGATCATGGTCCCCGAGGTCGGCTGGCATGCCTATATCGGCGTTCCCGGCAAGGTTATTTATGGCAAGGCGCGCGAGCGCGCCATTGTGGTGACGATCAGCAGCTTGCTCGGTCTGATCGGTCTGGCCTGGCTGGCGCTCAGGCTCGCACAACGCATCGAGCGGCCGATCCACTCGCTGGCGAACGCCGCACGCGCCGTGGCGCGTGGCGAGCGCGGGGTGCGCGCCGAAGCTTCAGGCCCCTCGGAACTGGCCGATGTGGCCGCGGAATTCAACGCCATGGTGGAGACGCGGCAACATGTTGAGGCAGAACTCGAACAGCATCGCAGCCATCTGGAAGAACTCATCATTGAACGTACCAATGATCTGGCGACGGCGGAAGCGAATACCCGCTTGATTCTCGAATCGAGCGCCGATGGTTTGATCGGTGTCGATCGCGACGGCGCGGTGACTTTCGTCAATCCGGCCGCCAGTGCGATGCTGGGCTATGCCGCCGAGGATTTGCTGCAACGTAATGTCCGGATGCTGATTCCGGTAGCGCAGCAGGCGACTTGCCTGCCCGACGAAAGCAGTCAGAACGCCGAGGCAGCTGGCGATGCCCCGCTCGCCGCAACCATCATGGAGGCCGTGACGCGCGGAGAATCCGTGCGCAAGGATGGCGATCTGCTGATTTGCGCCAATGGTTGCACGATGCCCGTTTCTCTGGCCGTGCACCCGATGATCGTCGGCGGTGTGCATATCGGCGCGGTCGTGAGCTTCTTCGACATGACCCTGCGCCACGAAGCCGAGGCGGCGCGGGAAAAGGCCTTGAATGAAGCCGAGCGACTGGCGCAGGTCAAGAGCGAGTTTCTGGCCAATATGAGTCATGAAATCCGCACGCCGCTGAATGGCGTTCTGGGTCTGGCGCACATCGGTTTGCGCGGCAACGATTCTGTGGAGGAGACGCGCAAGGTGTTCACGCGCATCATCGAGTCGGGACGTTTGCTGGTTGGCATCATCAACGACATTCTTGATTTTTCGAAGATTGAAGCTGGCAAGCTCACACTCGACCCGTGTCCGGTGCGCCTTGCGGATTGTGTCGATCGCTGTCTGGGGCTGCTGCAGGAACGTGCCGTGAGCAAGAATATCGATCTGCATGCCGAATTGGCGGCGGATCTGCCGCCGGCTTGCCTGATTGATTCCTTGCGCCTGGAACAGATCCTGTTGAATTTGCTTTCCAACGCCATCAAATTCACTGAATCCGGCAGTGTGGTGCTGAAAATCACGCGTTCCGGGACACACCTGCTGATCGAGGTGCATGATACGGGGATCGGCATGGATGCCGCGCATGTCGCCAAGGTGTTCGAGCCTTTCGAGCAAGCTGATGGTTCCACGACGCGACGCTTTGGCGGCACGGGATTGGGGTTGACCATCACACGCCGGTTGGTCGAACTCATGAATGGCGAAATTGGCGTCGAAAGTCAGTTCGGCAGGGGCAGCTGCTTTCGGGTTCAATTACCACTCGTCGAAGTCCCTGTCGAACGGCTGGCGGCCGTCAGCGCCAAACCGACAACCTCGGATGGCTGCGGTCAGCGTCTGACAGGCATTCGCATTCTGGTCGCCGAGGACAATGAATTGAACCAGTATGTCATCGAGACCATGCTGGCTCAGGAGGGCGGGAAAGTCGTGTTGGTGAATAACGGTCAGGAAGCCGTGGATCAATGCAGCAGTGCCGGGACCACGGCCTTCGACGTGGTGCTCATGGATATTCAAATGCCGATTCTCAATGGTTATGACGCGGCGCGTCGTATTGTCAGGAACGAGCCCGAGCTGCCAATCATTGCCCTGACCGCACATGCCATGGCCGAGGAACGTGAACTCTGCCTCGGCGCCGGCATGGTTGATTTGCTGACCAAACCCATTGATCTGGAGTCGCTCGTGCAGACC
>JBPOIN010000152.1:0-5749 GCA_052034445.1 Pseudomonadota bacterium
AGTGGCCTCGAACTGCTGGCGTACGGCCTTGGCCACGGCGATCTGGCCGGCGTAATCCGGGCCATACACCTCGGCGACGATCGGCGACAGCACGGGAGGACCGGGCGGGACTTCGACCACCGTGGCATTGCCGCCGAATGTACGCGCGATGGACATCACGCCAGGACGCACGGCCACGGCAATCTCGTGGCTCTGGCGCTGGCGATGATGCTTGTCGACCAGATTCACCTGGATATCGCCCATCTCGGGATTGCTGCGCAGATAGTACTGACGCACCAGGCCGTTGAAATTGATCGGGCTCGCGGTCCCCGCATACACCTGGTAATCACTGACTTCCTTGACCGTGGCGAGATAGCCGCCGATCTCGCGCAACACGCGCGCCGTCTGTTCGAGCGGCGTGCCGACCGGCATGTCGAGCACCACCTGGAACTCACTCTTGTTGTCGAACGGCAGCATCTTGAGCACCACCAGCTTGACGCCGGCCAGCGACACCGAACCGAGGATCGCAGCAAACACCGCGATCCACAGCTTGCGCCGTGCCCGCTTGCCGTGCGTTGCATCGAGGAAGGGCGTCAGAATGCGCCGGAACCCGCGGGCCATGCGCGGCTCTGGCGTCGTTTCAGCGCCTGTACCGGCAGCAGCATGTGCGCCGCCGAGCATCTTGAGTGCCAGCCAGGGCGTGATCACGAAGGCGATCGCCAGCGAGATGAACATGCCCATCGAGGCGTTGATCGGAATCGGGCTCATGTACGGCCCCATCAGTCCCGAGACGAAGGCCATCGGCAACAAGGCGGCAATCACGGTGAAAGTGGCCAGGATGGTCGGTCCACCGACTTCATCGACCGCGCCCGGAATGATTTCGCGCAACGACTTGCCGGGTTCGCGCACATGCCAGCGGTGGATGTTCTCGACCACCACAATGGCGTCGTCGACGAGGATGCCGATCGAGAAGATCAGCGCAAACAGCGACACGCGATTCAGCGTGAAACCCCAAGCCCAGGTGGCAAACAGGGTCGCTGCCAGCGTCAGCGTGACGGCCAGGCCGACAATCACCGCCTCGCGCCGGCCAAGGGCGACCAGTACCAGCAGCACCACAAAGGCCGTGGCGAACACCAGCTTGCCGATCAGTTTCTGCGCCTTGTCGGTGGCCGTCTGGCCGTAGTTGCGCGTCACCGTGAATTCGACATCGGCGGGAATCACCGTGCCCTTCAGCGCCTCGGCGCGCGCGATGACGGCCGCCGCGACATCGGCCGCATTCACGCCGGGCTTCTTCGAGATCGACAGGGTTACGGCCGGCCGCTCGCTCAGCGATCCGGCCGGCGCCGTGGCCTCCTTCACAGCGTCCACCTGGTCTGCCCCTGCCGCTGCGGCGCCGCTGCCGAACCACACATAGCGGGTAGCCTGCCCGGGGCCATCGATTACCTGCGTCACATCGCTCATGAACACCGGCTGGCCGGCATGCACGCCGACCACCAGGCGCTTCACATCGGCCGCCGATTCAAGATAGGCGCCGGTCTGCACCAGCACCTCCTGGCCGCCGCCGACCAGGCTGCCGGCCGGTTGCGAGACATTCGTCAGTTGCAGCGCCGCCTTCAGATCGGCCACCGTGACGCCATACGCATTCATGCGCCCGACATCCATCAGCACACGCACCACATGCCCCGGGCCACCGATGGTTTCGACATCGCGCGTGCCGGCAATGCGCTTGAGTTCGCTCTCGGCCGCGCGTGCTACCTGCTGCAGCTCGAAGGCTGATTTGTCGCTGTGATGGCTCCACAGGGTCAGCGTGACGATCGGCACATCGTCGATGCCCTTGGGCTTGATGATGGGGTCCAGCACGCCGAGATTCGGCGCCAGCCAGTCGCGATGCGAGTTGATGGTGTCGTACAGGCGCACCAGCGCCTGGATCGGCTCGGCGCCCACCACGTACTGCACGGTGATGATCGCCATGCCGGGCCGCGACACCGAATACACATGCTCGATGCCGGCGATACGCGCCAGCACCTGCTCGGCAGGCCGCGCCACGAGCGCTTCGACATCGTTTGCCGAGGCGCCCGGAAACGGGATGAACACATTGGCCATGGTCACATTGATTTGCGGCTCTTCCTCGCGCGGCGTCACCAGCACCGCGAAAATCCCGAGCAGCAGCGCGACCAGGGCGATCAGCGGCGTCAGCGAATTGCCGAGGAAAAATGCCGCGATGCGCCCGGAAAGCCCCAGCCGCGCGGGTTGCGCATGCAGCGGATTCTGCGGATTCATTTTCCGCCCCGCTTGAGCGCCATGCCGGCCTTCAGCGGATCCAAGGCTACCTGCTCGCCGGCCGCGAGGCCCGCGAGCACCTCAAGATCTCCGCCTACCACGGCTTCGCCGAGGCGCACTTGGCGCAACTGCGGCTGGATTTGCGCTCCCAGGACATACACACCGGTCAGCTCGCCACGCCGAACCACGGCAGCCGCAGGCACCAGCAGCTTGCTGGCCTTGCCGATAATGAAATGCGCACGCGCAAACATGCCCGGCACAGCGCCACTGCTTGCTGCCGCGGCATCCGGCAAATACACGCGTGCACGCATCACATGGGCGTTCGCATCGACCGTCGGCAACAATTCGACCCGCACACCGTCAAGCCATTTGCCGCTCGCGGGGAACTCGACGCGCGCCCGCAAATTGGCCTGTCCGGACTGCAGCTGACGAATCTCCGCCAGCTTGTATTGCGGAATGCTCGCCAGCACGCGCAATCCCTGGGGTTCGAACAGCGTCAGCAGGGGTTTACCGGGCGCCGCCATCTCGCCGAGTTCAGCATGGCGCTGGGCGACGATGCCGGCAAACGGCGCCGTGATGGTGGCAAAACCATGCAGCGCACCGGCCTGACCGCTGGTCGCGGCGGCCGCCTTGTAATCGGCTTCGGCCTTATCGAGCGCCGCCTGACTGATGAACTTCTGCGCATACAGGCTACGCGTGCGCTCCAGCTGCGCCTTGGCATTCGTCAATACAGCCTGCGCGCCGCGCAGGCCCTCGGCGGCCTCGCGCGCATCGATGCGCATCAGCACCTCGCCGGCCTTCACGCGCGCCCCGGCATCGACGAAAACCTCGCTGATGCGGCCCTGCACCTGGGCGGCCAGCGTCGCCTGCTTGACCGCCTCGACCACGGCTTCGGCCGGATAGCTCAGTTCGACCTCACGCTGCGCCACAACCGCGCTCGTCAGGGCGGCCGGACTCACCGCCGCGCCCTCCGCAGCCTGCGCCAGCGCGCCGGTCAGGCACGCGGCTGCGCACAGACTCAAGGTCACGAAGCATCGGCGCAATGGCGCTGAAAATGGAAGCATTTGCATGGCGATCGGCTTGTAGTGGCTGGAATAAGTATTAGTATATCCTTATATTCCGGATGTGCAAGGGGCCGCTGAGGGGCTAGGGCAGTAGCGGTAGGGTGGGCGCCGCCGTGTGCCCACGCCGCCCAAACGCGAAACCGGCCTGCTGGCGACAACATGCCGTCACCGCGTGGGCAGAAAATCTACCCACCCTACCAACCGCAATCCATGCCAATTGGATTGTCGAATCGCCAGCCATTGGCTGGCAGCCCTTGCGGGACGGGCTTGTGACAGAGAAATATTCGACGCCTTGTATTTTTGAACAGCGGATGCGGGCGCCGCAAGGGCTACAGCCCGGCCAGCATCAAAACTGAAATGTCAATTGCATTACTTCAAAACCCGAACCCCGCCCCGGCACCGAGCAGTGTGGCGACGCCGAGCAGGGCAAAGATCGCGGCGGCGATGCGATGGACGAGCTTGACCGGCAGCGCATGCGCCATGCGATCGCCGAGAAACACCGCCGGCACATTGGCCAGCAGCATGCCCAGCGTGGTGCCCGCCACCACCGTCACCACGGACTGATATTGCGCGGCCAGCGCCACGGTCGCCACCTGGGTCTTGTCGCCCATCTCGGCGAGAAAGAACGCCACGACGGTGGTACCGAACACGCCGAAGCGCATGAACCCGGAGGCGTCCTCGTCGTCATCGAGCTGGTCCGGGATCAGCGTCCATACCGCCATGGCGATGAATGAGGCGCCCAGCACCCAGCGCATGATCTGCGGCGAGGCCAGCGCGGTAATCCAGACGCCCAGCGCGCCGGCGAAGCCGTGATTGGCCAGCGTGGCGACCAGGATGCCGAACACAATCGGCACGGGCCGGCGGAACTTGGCCGCCAGCAGCAACGCCAGCAACTGGGTCTTGTCGCCGATTTCGGCCAGCGCCACGATGCCCATGGCGATCAGAAATGCATCCATCGATTCAATTCAGAAAGAAGTAGTGAAAATTCTAGCCGGCCTGCAACGCATACTCGGCAATCGCCGCCACCACTGACGCGGCCTCGCCGATCGGCGTCGCCACGCGCACCTGCAGGCCGGCATGGCGCGTGCGCGCGGCGTCCAGCAGGGCCGGCAGGTCGCGCTTGGTGTGACCGCTTTGCGCCATGAACATCGGCACGATGACGATGTCGGTGTAACCGTCGGCGACCAGCGCATCGATGGCCTCGCCGAGCGTCGGCGCGATGAATTCGAGATATGCGGTCTCGACGCGCGCCGCCGGATCGCGCACCAGCATCGCCGCGCGGATGGCAAGAATCGGCTGCGCCCATTCGGGATTGCGCGCGCCATGGGCAAACAGGATCGTGGCTTTCATGTGGATGCTTCCTTCCAGATATTGCGACAGCCGGTCTCCTTGACCAGCAAGGTGGCGAGACAGCCGCAGGCCGCGGCAATGGCCATGAGCAGCAGGCCCTGATGAAAGTCGGCTGGCGTATACACCCGCGCACCCTGCGCCATGAGGCCGCCCGCAGCCTGCCAGCTGCGGTCCATGACCCAACCAACCAGCGGTTGCAGAATCGCCGGGCCGAGGAACACCCCGACATTCACGACACTGGTTGCCATGCCCGACAGCAGCGGCGGATTGACCTCCTTGGCACACGCCCAGGACAGCGTGAAGCTGGCCGTGCACAGGCCCATCAGCAGGCACAGGCCATAGCTCGCTGCCGCTGACAGCGGCGAATTCGACAGCCACACCAGCCAGCCCAGCGCATGCAGCAGGCTGCCGGCAAACAGGATCGGTTTGCGTTTGCCGAGCGCGTCGGAAAGCTTGCCGATGAGCGCCGCGCCCAGCGCATAGCCGATGAAATACATGCTGATGTGATTCGCCGCCACGGCACGCGTCATGCCATGCACCTGCGTGAAATAGGGTGCGGCCCAGAGTCCCGCGAAGGAAAAGAAGCTCGCCGCCATGCCCAGATTGACGAAGAATCCGGGCCAGGTGGCGCGGTTGCGCAGCACCATGAGCACGCTGCCGAGCCAGGCGGTGCGGTCGATGCGCCGGCCGGCGTGGACGCTGGCCGCCGGGCCGTCACGCACCAGAAACAGGCTGGCCACGCCGATCAGCAGCGACAGCCCGCCGACCAGCGCAAACACCCAGCGCCACGAGACCAGCTGCACCAGCGCGGCGAGCGGCGCACCAGCAAGGATCGAACCGAAATTGCCGATCAGCATGCACAGCCCGGTCATGGTGGCGAAGCGGCTGTCGTCGTACCAGACGGCGACCAGCTTGAGCATGGCGATGAACACCACCGAGACGCCCAGCGCTATCAGCGCCCGGCCGAGCACAGCGAGCTCGAAGCCCGGCGCTAGGCCGAACAGCAGCGAGCCGGCCCCTGCCACCACGCCGCGGACGCACAGGATGCGGCGCGGCCCGAGCGTCTCGGCCAGGAT
>JBPOIN010000102.1:0-27994 GCA_052034445.1 Pseudomonadota bacterium
TCCGCGATCAACCCCAAGCTGATCTACGCCACCAACACCGGCTACGGCCGCTACGGCGGCGCCTCCAAGCCTTCTTTCGACATGACCGTGCAGGCGCTCACCGGCGTCATGGCGCGCCTCGGCGAACCCGGCCAGCCGCCGATCTACATCGGCATGGGCTCCGGCGACGCCTATGGCGGCATCATGTCGGCGCTCGGCATCATGCTGGCGATCTATCAACGCAAGCGCACTGGCAAGGGTCAGTGTCTCGATGCCTCGCTGTATGGCGCGCAGCTCTATCTCGCGGCGCCCTACCTGCAGGCCTTCCTCGCCGGCGACAAGGGCGCCGCGTTGCAGCAGTCACGCAAGCAGGTCGAGAATCCGCTGTGGAACCTCTACCCGACCAGCGGCAAGTGGGTCTATGTCTGCGAGCCCAATCACGACGTGCGCTTCGAGGCGCTGTGCCGGGCCATCGGCGGCAACGACATGCTGGCTGATCCGCGCTTCAAGACCGCCGAGTTGCGCAGCCAGCACAACGAGGCGCTGATCGAAGTCATCGAGGCGCACACGCAGAAGTTCGACCACACCGGCTTGATGGCTGCACTGAAGGCCGCCGGTATCGTCGCCCAGCCGATCAACAATCTCGCCGACGTGATCCGCGACGAGCAGGCCTGGCAGAACAACTACTTCATGAAGGCCTACTGCGAGGAAGTGCAGCGCGAGGTCGACGTGCGCGGCCTGCCGGTCACGCTGTCGAAGACGCCGGGCGAGATCAACAGCCTCGGCCCGCAGCTCGGCCAGGACACCGAGATTCTGCTGATGGACATGCTCGGCTACGAGTGGGAAGAGATCGAGGCGTTGAAGGCCGAGGGCGCCATTCCATAACCGCCGCGGCGGCGCGCGAAGTTCCCCTCGCCCGCGGTGGTGACCGTAGGAAATCCCTGTGGGAGAGAGGGGCTAGGGGAGAGGGTGATGTGCTTCTGACCACGCCCGCTTCAGCAGGACTGACAAAGAACCGACAAAGGAACGACATGAGCTGGAACGACTGGAGCATCGTCGAAGGCGACGGCCTCGATAACTTCAAGGAAATCATTTACGAAAAGAAGCACCATTCGGTGCTCGGCGGCGGCATCGCGCGCGTCTCGCTGAACAAGCCGGACAAGATGAACACGCTGACGCTGGCCACGGTCGACGAAATGTTCCGCGCCTTCTACGACGCCAACCATGACCCATCTGTCGGCGTCATCATCGTCGCCGGCAAGGGCAAGCATTTCGGCGCCGGCGGCGACGTCGATTGGGAGCGCTGGGGCCTGCGCGAAGCCTTCTACAACCGCTATCCGCACAACCGCCTGATGCGCATGTCGCGCAAGCCCATCATCGCGCAGGTGCAGGGCTACTGCATCGCCGGCCACAACCACATGGCCTACTGCTGCGACTTCACCATCGCCGCCGACAACGCCGTGTTCGGCCAGGCCGGCCCGCGCGTGTCCTCGCCGGCCGACGGCTTCTTCGTGCCCTACCTGACCAAGGTCATCGGCACCAAGAAGGCGCGCGAAATGTGGATGCTGTGCCGCAAATACAAGGCGCCCGAGGCGCTGGCGATGGGCCTGGTGAACACCGTGGTGCCGCTCGACCAGCTCGAAGCCGAAGTCGACAAGTGGTGCGAGGAAATGCTGGAAAAGAGCCCCGGCTGCCTCGAAGTGCTGAAGGCCGCCTTCGACCAGGAGATGGACGGCTACAAGGAGTCCTGCGTCATCTCCTCCAACTTCTATCCGGACTGGTTCGACAGTCCCGAAGGCAAGGAAGGCGGCGCCGCCTTCGTCGAGAAGCGCAAGCCCGAATTCTGGTCGCTGCGCCAACGCGAAGCCGAAGCGCGCGAGCAGCTGTTCAAGGAATACGAAGAGCAGCAGGCAGAACGCAAGGCAGGGAAGTAAGCACACTCCCCTCTCCCGCAAGCGGGAGAGGGAATTAGTCGGTTCTAACGAAATGACGAGGGAATCCATGTTGAAAGACAAGGCCTGTATCGTCGGCATCGGGGAAACCCCGTATTGCCGCAAACCGGGATCCGGCCTCTCGGAGATGGCGATCCAGCTCAAGGCGGCCGTTGCCGCGATCGAGGACGCCGGCCTGAAGGCCAGCCAGATCGACGGCATCCTGCCCTTCCCCAACCTCGGCAAGGCCGAGTCGCTGGCGGCCAGCCTCGGCTGTGCCAACCTGCGCTTCGCCGCGACGCTGCACATGGGCGGCGCCTCGCCGGTCGCCGGCCTGGGCATGGCGGCTTCGGCCGTGACCTCGGGCGCGGCCGACTATGTGCTGATTCCGGGCGGCTGGAACGGCTTCTCCGGCGCACGTGTGCGCGAGACGACGACCCAGGACACCGACTCGATCCCGGGCGGCGCGACGGCTCGCGACTTCTACATGCCGATGGGCCTGACCGCGCCGCCGCAGTGGTACGCGCTGATGGCGCGCCGCCACATGCACGAATACGGCACCACGCACCAGCAGCTCGGCGCCGTGGCGCTGGCGATGCGCAAGCACGCCAACCTCAACCCGGCGGCGCTGATGCACAGCAAGCCGCTGACCATGGAAGACTATCTGGCGTCGATGATGATCGCCGATCCGTACAAGCTGCTGGATTGCTGTCTCGAAACCGACGGCGCGGCGGCCTTCATCGTCACCAGCGTCGAGCGCGCGCGCGACCTCAAGCAGAAGCCGATCTACGTGATGGGCGCGGCCGCCGGCCAGCCCTATCCGGCCGACGAGATCACCAACCGCAAGGACATGCACCAGGTCGGCTTGTCGATCGCCGCGCCGGAAGCCTTCCGCACGGCCGGCATCCAGCATGCGGATGTCGACTTCGCGCAGATCTACGACTGCTTCACCTTTGAGGTCATCCAGCAGCTCGAAGAGGCCGGCTTCTGCAAGCGCGGCGAGGGCGGCGCCTTCGTCGAGAACGGCGGCATCGAACTCGGCGGCCGCCTGCCGGTCAACACGCACGGCGGCCTGTTGTCGCATGCGCATTCGCTGGGTCTCGGCCATCTCGTCGAGGCCGTGCGCCAACTGCGCGGCGACTGCGGCGCGCGCCAGGTCAAGGATGCCGAGATCGGCGTCGTCACCGGCTGGGGCGACTTCGGCGACGGCAGCATCGCCATCCTGCGCCGTTAATCAAGGGGAAAGAACATGACCGAAACATCGTACGACAAGCCCCTGCCCAAGCTGGAAGGGATGACCAAGGAATTTTACGACTGGTGCGCCAAGGGTGAGCTGCGCTTCCAGCGTTGCAAGTGCTGCGGCGCCTGGCGCCATGTGCCGCGCGAGATCTGCGCCGAATGCAGCTCCTTCGACTGGGAGTGGGCGCCATCGAGCGGCCGCGGCACGGTCTACACCTGGACCGTCGTCGAACGCGCGCTGCATCCGGCCTTCGGCAAGTCTACGCCCTACGCGCCGGTCGTCGTCGAACTCGAAGGCGGCGTGCGTCTGCTGACGCAGCTGACCGACGTTGCACCCGCCGAGTTGAAGATCGGCATGCCGGTGCAGGTCGACTTCAAGGCCGTCACGCCGGAAGTCACGTTGCCGTATTTCAAGCGCGCCTGAATAGCCCACTCATCACCTTCAAGAGGAATCCACCATGGCTCTGAATTTGCCCGCCACCTTCACCTATGAAAAGAAGGGCCGCATCGCCCTGATGACCATCAACCGGCCCGACGCCTACAACTCGTTCACGCGCGAGATGCTGGTCGGCATGGACGCCGCCTTCGACGACTTCAATGCCGACCCCAATCTGTGGGTGGCCGTCATCACCGGCGCCGGCAACAAGGCCTTCTGCACCGGCATGGACATCAAGGACGCGCTGCCGGCCATCGCCGCGGGCGACCAGATGGGTTATGAAGACCCGGCCAAGCGCCCATTCCAGAACATCTTCAAGCCCATCATCGCCGCCGTGAACGGCTTCTGCATCGCCGGCGGTCTCGAGTTCCTGCAAGGCATGGACATCCGCATCGCCGCCGAGAACGCGCAGTTCGGCCTCGGCGAAGTGAAGTGGGGCGTGATCCCTGCCGGTGGTTCGCACATCCGCCTGCCGCAGCAGATCCCCTGGGCGGTGGCGATGGAACTGCTGCTCACCGGCCAGAACATCGACGCCAAGCGCGCCTATGACATCGGCCTGGTCAACAAGGTCGTGCCGGCCGACAAGGTGCTCGAAGAAGCCATGGCCTGGGCCGAGAAGATCTGCGAAAACGGCCCGCTGGCCGTGCGCACCGCCAAGGAAATCGCCGTGCGCGCGCTCAACAACGAGCCGAAGTTCGTCCTCGAAAAGAGCATCGCCCCGCGCGTGTTCAACTCCGAAGACGCCAAGGAAGGCCCGCGCGCCTTCGCCGAAAAGCGCAAGCCGAACTTCACCGGCCGTTGAGCCGGTTGTGAGCCGCAGCGATGATTACCTTGCTTCTGCTTCGCTTGGGCTTCTGTGTGCTAAAGAGGTCGCCATTCCCGCGCAAGCGGGAGTGATGCAGCCAACAATTTCCGGCGTGGCTGGCGAACAGCATGCACGTCATCGAATTCCTGAATCAACTTTACTGGACCAATTCTCATGAGCGAAAAACTCCCCACCCTGGCCATTCTCGGCGGCACCGGCGATCTTGGCACCGGTCTCGCGCGCCGCTGGGCGCAGGCCGGCTATGAAGTCATCATCGGCTCGCGCACCATCGACAAGGCCGAAACCGCCGCTGCCGATCTGCGCAAGGTCATGGAAGAGCGCGGCGTCAAGAACATCAACGTGCGCGCCGCCGACAACCTGGCCGCCGCCCAAGCCGCTGACATCATCGCCATGACCGTGCCATTCAGCCATCAGGCCAGCACGCTCGAAGCCGTCAAGGACGCGCTGCAGGGCAAGATCCTCATCGACGTCACGGTGCCGCTGGTGCCACCGAAGGTCATGCGCGTGCAGCTGCCGCCCGAAGGCTCGGCCGGCCAGATCGCCCAGGCCCTGCTTGGCGAGAACGTCAAGGTCGTCTCGGCGTTCCAGAACGTCGCTGCCCATCACCTGCAGGAAGGCTACGGCTTCGACTGCGACGTGCTGGTCTGCGGCGACAGCAAGGACGCGCGCGCCGAAGTCATCAAGCTGGTCGAAGCCGCCGGCCTGCGCGGCTTCCACGCCGGCAGTATCGCCAACGCGGCGGCTGTTGAAGCCATGACCTCGCTGCTGATCTTCATCAACAAGCAGTACAACTGCCACGCCGGCATCCGCGTCACCGGCCTGGAGTAAACCACTGCCAGCCGCTAGCCGTCGTGCTGTATCACGCCTTCAAGATCGCGCTGTCCGCCATGATTCTCGTGGCGGTTTCCGAGATCGCCAAGCGTAATTCGGGTGCGGCGGCGTTGCTGGCTTCGCTGCCGCTGACCTCGGTGCTGGCCTTTGTCTGGCTGCATGTCGAAGGGGCTCCCACTGCGACGATCGGTGCGCTGTCGGGACAGATCTTCTGGCTGGTGTTGCCGTCGCTGGTGTTGCTGCTGGTCCTGCCGCTGCTGCTCAAGCAGGGTCTGGGTTTCTGGCTGAGCCTGACGCTGGCGGCGCTGGCGACCGTGGCGAGTTACCTGGTCCTGTTGCCCTGGCTGCGCAGGGTGGGGGTTCAATTATGAAATGCAGTCTGCTGCCCGCGGCAGCCGGTGAAAGCGACCATGGGTGACCTCATCGCCCCCGGGCTCCTGAATTCCCTCCAGGCTGGCCATCCACTTGATCGCGCTGCGGCACTCGCACTGGCCGACGCACGCGACACGGCTGCACTGATGGCGCTTGCCGCGCCGCTGCGCGACCGCGGATTCCGCGACATCGTCACCTATTCGCGCAAGGTGTTTTTGCCACTCACCAAGCTGTGCCGCGATGTCTGCCATTACTGCACTTTTGCCAGCACGCCGCGCGAGGTGGGTTCCGCCTACATGTCGCTCGACGAGGTGCTGGACGCCGCGCGCCAGGCCGCAGCAATGGGCTGCAAGGAAGCGCTGCTGACGCTCGGCGAGCGGCCCGAGCTGCGCTACCAGGCGGCGCGCGATGCGCTGGCGCAGATGGGTTTCGCGACGACGCTGGAATACGTCGCCCATGTCGCCGGCGAAATCTTCAAACAGACGGGGCTGTTGCCGCACGTCAATCCCGGCTGCATGGACGCGGCCGAGCTGGCGATGCTGCGCAAGGTATCGCCGTCGATGGGGCTGATGCTGGAATCGGCGTCGCCGCGCCTGTGCGAAAAGGGCATGCCGCATTACGGTTCGCCCGACAAGGAACCGGGGCGCCGGCTGGAGACGCTGCGCCTGGCCGGCGAGGCCAGGGCGCCGTTCACCTCCGGCATCCTCATCGGCATCGGCGAGACGCGCCGCGAGCGCATCGAATCACTGCTGGCGCTGCGCTACCTGCACGAGCGCTACGGCCACATCCAGGAAATCATCGTCCAGAACTTCCGCGCCAAGGCCGACACGCTGATGGCCAACGCGCCGGAACCGTCGCTCGACGATCTGCTGTGGACCATCGCCGTGACACGGCTGATCTTCGGCGCCGACATGAGCATCCAGGCGCCGCCGAACCTGAACCCCGGCGTGCTGCCACAACTCATCGCAGCCGGCATCAACGACTGGGGCGGCGTTTCGCCGCTGACACCGGACTTCGTCAATCCCGAAGCACCCTGGCCGCATCTCGACCAGTTGGCGCGCGAGACGGCGGCGGCCGGCAAGTATCTGCAGGAACGCCTGACCATCTATCCCGAGTACGCGCTCGACGGCGTCAAGTGGGTCGATGAAAGCCTGCGCACACCGCTGTTGCAGCGTATCGACGGCGAAGGCTTGCCGCGCACCGATGAGTGGGTGGCCGGGCAGGGCAAGCCGTTGCCAGCCGAGGATTTGCGCTGGTTGAGAACCCCGGTCGATGCGGAACTCATTGCGCCGGATTTACGCACCATCGTCGCGCGCGCCGCAGACGGTGAGGAACTCGGCGAAGCCGAGATCGTTCGGCTGTTCCAGGCGCGCGGCCCCGAGTTCGCTTACGTCTGCCGTGCGGCGGATTATCTGCGTCAGAAGGTGAATGGCGACGTCGTCAGCTTCGTTGTCACGCGCAACATCAACTACACCAACGTCTGCTACTTCAAGTGCCAGTTCTGCGCCTTCTCGAAAGGCAAGATGAGCGAGAATCTGCGCGGTCAGCCCTACGACCTCGACGAGACCGAAATCGCGCGGCGCTGCCGCGAGGCCTGGGCGCGCGGCGCCACCGAGGTCTGCATGCAGGGCGGCATCCATCCCGACTACACCGGGCAGACTTATCTCGACATCCTCGACATCGTGCGCGGTGCGGCGCCCGATGTGCATATCCATGCCTACTCGCCGCTCGAAGTCTGGCAGGGCGCGCTCACTTTGGAACAGCCGGTCGAAGACTACCTGCGTCTGCTCAAGGCGCGCGGCCTCAACACGCTGCCCGGTACGGCCGCCGAGGTGCTCGACGACGAAGTGCGCGCCGTGCTGTGCCCCGACAAGATCAACACGCGGCAGTGGATGCAGGTGATCGAGACGGCGCACGTCGTCGGCCTGAAAACCACGGCCACCATCATGTTCGGCCACGTCGACCGCTACAAGCATTGGGCGCGCCATCTGCGCCGCGTGCGCGACATCCAGGTCGGCACGCACGGCTTCACCGAATTCGTGCCGCTACCCTTCGTGCCCATGGAAGCACCGCTGTATCTCAAGGGCCGTGCGCGCATGGGACCGACCTTCCGCGAAGTCATGCTGATGCATGCCGTGGCGCGTCTGGCGCTGCATGGCCAGATCGACAACATCCAGGCGTCATGGGTCAAGCTCGGTGACGATGGCGTGACGGCGGCACTGGCGGTCGGTTGCAACGATCTGGGCGGCACGCTCATGAACGAGACCATCACACGCTCGGCCGGCGCCAGCCATGGCGAAGGTAAGTCACCGCAAGAACTCGAACAGCTGATTCAGCGCGTCGGCCGGCAGCCGCGCCAACGCAGCACCGACTATGGCGAAGTCAGCGCCGAGCGCCAGCAGGCCGCACGCGTTGCCGCCGAACTGGCGCCGGTCGTCAATACTGTCGTCTCGGGCAAGGCGGCGGGCGGCGCGCGGCGCAAGCTGGTGAGGTTTGCCATCGAAGATCAACGCGAGCGTCACTGAGTCGTCTCCGGGACGCTGCAATCGCGGCCCGCAAGCCGCGCCACCGAGGAGCAAGATATGGCAACAGGCATGACGGGCAAACGTTTTCCCAAGGGCGTTGCGCTGGTCATTGGCGGCAGCGGCGGCATGGGCTCGGTGATTTGCGAAACGCTGGCGGCCAACGGCAGCGACATTGCGCTGACGTATCGCACCAATCGTAACGGGGCCGAAGAAGTCGTTGAGAAAGTGCGGGCGCTGGGCGCCCATGTCTCGCTGCATGCACTCGATATCGCTGATGAACACGCGGTCGTCGCGACCGTCACCGAAATCGCCATGCAGCAGCGGATACATACCGTCGTGATGGCCAGCGGCTCGGACATCAAGCAGCCGATGATCCGCGACCTGAGTCCGGCTGCCTTGCGCGCCGTGCTTGATGCCGATGCCATGGGGTTCTTTCATGTTCTGCATGCCACGTTACCGTATATGAAATCTGGTTGCGGCGGTTCGTATGTGCATCTGAGCTCGGCGGGTCTGCAGCGCTGGCCCGATGGCGACGCGCTTTCGGTGGCGCCCAAGGCCTGTATCGACACGTTGCTGCGCGGCGTGGCGCGCGAAGAGGGGCGACATGGCATTCGCGCCAATTCCATCGCCATCGGCGTGATCGAATCCGGCATTTTCCTGCGCCTCTGGGAGGACGGGGTGTTCGACGAGAACTGGCGCAAGGCGGTGCTGCACAACCTGTGCCTCAAGCGCTTCGGCAAACCGCAGGATGTCGCCGACGCCGTGCTGTATCTGGCGACGGCGGAGTATGTGACCGGCCAGACATTGTCGGTGTCGGGCGGCTACGGAGTCTGAGCATGAATGAACTACATTACTCCCCATCGCGTCCCTGCCGGCTCGCCGATGTGCCGCATTGGGACGGCGAACTCGATGTGCTGGTGGTCGGTTTTGGCATTGCCGGTGCTTGTGCGGCTTACGAGGCGAGTTGCGCCGGGGCGGCGACGGCGATTTTCGAAGTGGCGGCGAGCTATGGCGGCAGTTCGGCGCTTTCGGGTGGCGAGATCTATCTTGGCGGCAGCGGCGGCACCGATGTGCAACGCGCCAACGGCTTCGAGGACTCGACCGAGGATTTTTATACCTACCTGATGCTGGCCGGCGGGCCGAATGCCAACGCCGCGCGCGTGCGCCTGTACGCCGAGAATGCACTGGCGCATTACGGCTGGCTCAAAGCGCGCGGGATTCCGTTCAAGGGCACCTATGTGGCGGAGAAGGTTGTCGAGCCGTTGACCGACGACACACTGGTGTGGTCCGGCAGCGAGGCCGCCTGGCCGTTCAGCGCACAGGCCAGGCCCGCGCCGCGCGGTCATGTCGCGCAGATGACCGGCATGGGCGCCGGTAAGGTGATCATGGATGCGCTCGCGGCGCAGATCGCCACACGCTCCATCGCCGTGCATTACAACGCACGCGTACTGACGCTGATTGCCGATGCCGGGAATCATGTGCATGGCCTCGTGGTGCGTATTGACGGCGTGCTGCGTTTCTACAAGGCGCGCAAGGGCGTGATTCTGTGTGCGGGCGGCTTCATCTGCAATACCGAGATGATCCGCCGCTATGCGCCCGATGCCGAACGCGTCACCAACATCCCGGTCAGCGCCGGCAACGACGACGGTTCGGCGATCCGCATGGGCATCGCCGTGGGGGCGGCGGCGATCCACATGGATCAGTACATGGCGACCAAACCTTTTTTTCCGCCCGAGTGTCTCGTCAAGGGCATCTTCGTCAATGAGCGCGGCCAGCGCTTCATCAATGAGGATGCCTATCACGGCCGGGTGACCAAATACATCATGAACCAGCCGCACGGCAACGCCTGGCTGCTGGTGGATAACGCGATCTTCGCGCGGCCGCTGCTGTTTCCCGGCGTCGAGATTGCTGCCGTGGCCGAGACCTGGGAAGAACTCGAAAGCGAACTCGGCCTGCCGGCCGGCGAACTCGTGCATACCGTCGAACAATACAATCGCCATGCCGTACAGGGTGAGGACCCACTCCTGCACAAGGCCACGAAATGGCTGAAGCCCCTCGTCGAAGCGCCATTCGCCGCGCTGAGCTACGGCGAGACCGCGTACCCGCCGGCCGGCTTCACGCTTGGCGGTCTGGCCACGCTGCCGACCGGCCAGGTGCTCGACAGCGACGGCCAGCCGATCGCCGGTCTGTATGCCGCGGGCCGCACCACCAGCGGGCTGCCGTGCTGGGGCGAAGGCTACAGTTCCGGGCTGTCGCTCGGCGATGCCAGCTTCTTCGGCCGCCAGGCCGGCCTGCATGCGGCCGCCCGCGCGCGCATATCTGCCTGAGCGGGTTGTCAGTACGGATGGTTTGCCGCAAGGGCGACCGGCAAGCCATGCACGCCGGCATTTTCAGAGGCGCGGCACGCAATTTCTGTGCGACAATCCGTAGTCCGATTGGACGAAGTGCACGCCGCAGGGCGGATTGATAATCAAACCACGCGCCGTGGTTCCGCAGGCAGATCGGGCGCTGCGACAACGGCAAAAAATAATCAGATGGGATTGCCCCGGCCGTATCTGCCGGGCGGTCGTTTTTTTGAACCGAGGAGCAAATCAGCATGGCCAAGACCAGTAAAGACTACTTCATTGCAATGACCGAGTTCCACTTCATGAACCCGCAGACCATGTCGGAGATTGCCTACTATCCGAACGTGCAGCGCTGGTGGGGTAGTGTGGATGGCGTGATGCGCGCCTGGTCGGGCCGCGATCTGACCGGCGAATGGCCGCACCCGATCGCCAGCGAACTCATCAAGTACATGGATCAGACCAACGTCGATGTCGCCTTCTGCCTGCGCGAGCCGATGATGGATGTGACCGGCGGCGTGGTCTCGCTGTCGACCAACGGCTTCATGATGCAGCAGATCGCCCCGTATCCCGAGCGCATGTACCTGGAAGCCAACGTCGGCCCGGTCATCAAGCGCGGCATCAAGGAAGCCAACTGGGAACTCGAATTCCTGTTCAAGGAAAAGGGCGCCAAGCTGTGCAAGCTGTACACGCCGGAAGACGACGGCCCGCTCAACGACAAGCGCCTCTGGCCGTTCTACGAGAAGGCGCAGGAACTGGGTATCACGCTGACGGTGCACACCGGCTTCAGCTATGTCGTGCCGCAGCCGAGCAGCCACTGCCAGGTCGGCCAGCTCGACGACGTGCTGCTCGCCTTCCCCGATCTCAAGATCATCGCCTATCACGCTGGCTGGCCGCAGTCGGAAGAGCTGATCGGCCTGTGCGGCAAGCATCGCAACCTGTACATGAGCCTGTCGGGCATCATCGGCTGGTATCAGCGCTCGCCGTATCGCGGCTACCACGCCATCGGCACCGCGCTGCAGTGGATGCCGGCCGACAAGATCGTGCTGGGCTTCGATCTGCCCTTCGATGACCTCGGCCGCGTCGTCGACTACATCGTCAATCTCGACATGCCGGAAGAGTTGCAGGAAAAGTGGGGCTACCAGCAGGTCACCGAGGAAGACAAGGCCAAGATTCTCGGCCTCAACCTCGCCAAGCTGACCGGCATTGAGCCGGTGAAGCGCAAACAGGGCGGCTATCAGGTGCCGGCGCCGGCGGCCGGACACTAAGCGGACCGCCTGCAGGGCGGAAAATCGGCTTGTTGCTTCACCGCATGACGGGTTCGTTGTGGCGCGCCTTATCGCGCGCTGCAGCGGCCCTTTTCTTCTGAGGATGGGCGATGCATTGCTGGACTGACGCCGATCTTCCGGATCTGACCGGCAAGCGGGCGCTCATCACGGGCGCCACGCGCGGCATCGGTTACGCCACGGCGCGGGCGTTGGCGCTGCACGGCGCCGAAGTCATCATGGCGAGCCGTAATGCCGTCGATGGCGAGCAAGCCGTTGAACGCATCCGCAGTCAGCGTTCCGGTGCGCGCGTCGAGTTCCGCCGCCTGGATCTGGGCTCCTTGCAGGAGGTGCGTGAATTCTGCGCCACTCTGTTGGCGGAAGGGCGCGGCCTCGATCTGCTCATCAACAATTCGGGTCTCAATCCGCTCAATGTGCGGCATCTGAGCCGCGATGGTTTCGAGCTGAGTTTCGGCGTCGGACATCTGGGGCACTTTGCCCTCACGGGCCAGCTGCTGCCGCTGCTGCTCAAGACGCCGGCGCCGCGCGTCGTGACCGTGTCGAGCATCGTCCAGCAGTATGGTTTCTTCGACTGGGACGATCTGCAGATTCAGCACAACTACAGTTCGCAGCGCGCCTACAACCAGACCAAGCTCGCCAACCTGATGTTCGCGCGCGAGTTGCAGCGCCGCGCCAGCGCCGCGCATCTGCCGCTCTTGAGCATTGGCGTGCATCCGGGCATGGCGCGCACCAATATCGCCGATGCGCGCCACGAGCTCGGCGAATTCCAGTTCGCCGATTACCTCATCAGCGTCGCCATGATGCTGATGTTCTTCGTCGGCCAATCGGCGCGCGAGGGCGCCTGGCCATTGCTGTATGCGGCGACCGATCCGGCCGCCCAGGGCGGCGGCTACTATGGCCCGCACGGTATCGCCGAGACGCGCGGTTTTCCCGCGCCGGCAAGGCTGCATACGGCGGTGCTCGATGAGGCCACGGCGCAGCGGCTGTGGCAGATTTCCGAACAACTCACGGGCATTCATTTTGCGCTGCCCGACGCCTAACGCCCCGACATATCTCAATCCGGACTCATGGACATGCAAAGATTCGATCACAAGATTGCCCTCGTGACAGGCGCCGCATCGGGCATCGGCCGGGCGACGGCCGAACGTCTGGCGCGCGAGGGCGCCCAGGTGTTGGCCTGCGACGTGAATGCCGCATTGCTCGAAACGGAAGTCGCTGGTCTCGTCGCACAGGGACTCAGGGTCACGGCACGCGTCGTCGATGTGACCGACGTGGCGGCCTGCAACGCCGCAGTGGCTGCCGTCGTGGCGCAGTTCGGCCGCCTCGATGTGCTGTGCAATGTCGCCGGCACGCTGCTCGTCAAGCATTTCGAGGAACTCACCGACGAGGACTGGCAGCGCCAGATGGCCATCAATGTAAATGGCGTGTTCTTCATGTGCCGGGCAGCCATTCCGCATCTGCTGGCCAGCAAGGGCAATATCGTCAATGTGGCCTCGATCGCCGGTCTGGTCGGCGTGCCATATGGCGCCGTGTACTCGGCCACCAAGGGCGCCGTGCTGATGTTCACCAAGGCGCTGGCGGTCGAATTCGCTTCCCGCAAGGTGCGCGTGAATGCGGTCTGCCCCGGTTCTGTCATGACGCCGCTGGTGGCCGGCTACATGCCTCCCGAGGATGCCGACTTCAACCTGCTCGGACGCCTGGTGCCGCTGACGCCGAATCATGGCCAGCCCGAGGATATCGCGGCGAGCATTGCCTATCTGGCTTCCGACGAGGCGCGTTTCGTCACGGGCGCCGGCCTCGTCGTCGATGGCGCGCAGACCGCGATCTGAGAGATTTTTCCGCCAGCATGAAGGCGTACATACCCTACATTTCAACAAGGATGCAGCATGGCCAAGTGGACTGAAAACGATATTCCCGACATGAGCGGCAAGCGCGTGCTGGTGACCGGTGGCGCCAGCGGCATCGGCCTGGCGGCGGCGCGCGCCATTGCCGTGCATGGCGGCCATGTGCTGATCGCTGATCGCAACGAACAGGCCGGACAAGCCGCAGTGGCGCAGATCCGCACCCTGCGGCCGGATGCCGGGGTGGAATTTCTGGCGCTCGATTTGTCGAATCTGCAGACGGTGCGTGAATTCTGCGCCCGTCTGTTGGCCACCGGATTGCCGCTCGACGTGCTCATCAACAACGCCGGCATCAATCCGATCTCCGAGCGGCGCACCACGGCCGACGGTTTCGAACTGACCTTCGGCATCGGCCATCTCGGGCATTTCGCCCTGACCGGACTGTTGTTGCCGTTGTTGCGCAAGTCGGCGGCGCCACGCGTCGTCACCGTTTCCAGCGTGGTGCACAAGCTCGGCTCGTTCGACTGGAACGACTTGCAGATGGAACGGCATTACAACACCCAGCGCCCCTACAATCAGACCAAGCTGGCGAATCTGATCTTCGCGCGCGAACTGCAGCGCCGCGCGACGGCTGCCGGCGTGCCGCTGCTTAGTCTGGCCGTGCATCCGGGCGTATCACGCACCAATATCGGCGCGGCGCGCAAGGCCATGGGGAATTACAATGTCATCGATCATGTGGTCAGCGGCGTGCTGGCGATGGTCATGAAAGTGTTCGGTCAGTCGGCAGAGGAGGGCGGTTTGCCGACGATGTATGCCGCCACGATGGCGAGCGTCGAGCCGGGCGGCTTCTACGGCCCGGACGGTTTTGGCGAAATGAAGGGCGCGCCGGCGCCTGCCAGGGCGCATCGTGCGGCGCTGAATCCGGACGATGCACGGCGGCTTTGGGAAGCCTCGGAACGCCTGACGGGTGTGCATTTTGCAGGGCTGTGAGATTTTACATTCGCTTGCATTGCGCGATGTCTGTGCTGCCCCGTTTTGCCGGATAATCGACCGTCCCGGACGGGATGTGTCCAAACGGAATGCTTGAAGAAGGATGGCTGAATCATGAAAAGAATCTTGCCGCGCCTGTTGGCTGTTGTGTGTGCAGCGGGAACGATGGCCGGAGCGCAGGCCGCCGATCTGCTCGGGCTGTATCGCGATGCGAGCACTTACGATGCCCAATACGCCTCGGCGCGCGCGGCGTTGAATGCCGGACGGCAGAAGCTGCCGCAGGGGCGCGCCGGCCTGCTGCCGACCATCGGCCTGAGCGCGAGCACCACCCATAACGATATCGACATGCAATCGCGCAGTTCGCCGCCTGTCGATGCGCCGCTCAAGTACAACAGCAACGGCTGGTCGTTGTCGCTCACCCAGCCGCTGTTCCGCTGGCAGAACTGGACCAGCTACAAGCAGGCCGAACTGGCCGTGGCAATTGCCGAAACCCAGTATGTGCAGGCGCGCCAGGATCTGATCCTGCGTGTCGCGCAGGCCTATTTTGATGTGCTGCTGGCCGAAGAAAGCCTGCAGACCGCCCAGGCGCAGAAGAAGGCGATTGCCGAACAGCTGGCCTCGGCGCAACGCAATTTCGAAGTCGGCACGGCGACCGTCGTTGATACGCATGAAGCCCAGTCACGCTACGATCTGACTACGGCGCAGGAGCTGGTGGCCGACAACGATCTGCTCGTCAAGCGCCAGACGTTGAATCAGTTGGTCGGCAAGGACGTCGGTCTGCTCAAGGCATTGCGGGCCAACGTGCAGCTGGGTCGCCCGCAGCCGGATGACATCAACAAATGGGTGGTCGCCGCCGAGAAGGATGCCTTGAGTGTGCAGATTGGCCAGGCAAATCTCGAAAGTGCGAATCGCGAAGTCGAGAAGCAGGGAGCCGGACACTATCCAACCCTCGATCTTGTGGCGACGCATGGCCGCAATTCCAAGGGCAACAGCAATAGCGCGCCAACGGTGTCTGGCAGCGACAGCGATTCGACCACCATCGGCCTGCAACTGGCGATCCCGATTTATGCCGGCGGCGCTGTGACGGCCAAAGAAGAGGAAGCCATTGCCTTGCAGGAGAAGGCCGGCGCCGATCTCGATAACGCCCGGCGCAGCGCTTCCCTCGCCGCGCGCACCGCTTACCTCGGCGTGGCTTCCGGTCTTGCGCAGGTCAAGGCGCTCGAACAGGCGCTCGCCTCGACGCAGGTTTCGCTCGATTCGAATCGCCTGGCCTATGACGTCGGCGTGCGCATCAACATTGACGTACTGAATGCGCAGCAGACGCTGTATTCAACCCGCCGTGATCTGGCCAAGGCGCGCCTCGACACGCTGATGGCGCAGCTCAAGCTCAAAGCCGCTGCCGGCAGCCTGAGCGAAGAGGATCTGGTGGCGGTGAATGGTTTGCTGGACTGACCCGCCGGTCCGGCGGGCGTGCCTCAAGGACATTCCGTGTAGTCCATGTTATCGGCGCCGATCATCGGCGCGCCGCTGACATTGCGCTTGACGGTGAGGTTCACCGGTTTCATTTCGCTCTTGCCAGAAGCGATCGTCAGCTGGCCGTTGCGGACTGCCCAACGTCCGGTCGTTCGCACGGTTTCCGGTTTCGCCTGCTTGCCGCCGACGACGTTGCTTGCCGGAGCTTCGCTCCGGATTTCCTGCACATAGGTGCCATTTTTGGCAAAACGGAAACGTGTGTTGTACGAATAACCCGTGGATTTGTTTTGCCGGGAGAAACACCAGGGACTCGAAATCAGCAGTTGCCCCAGTTCCGGCTTGCCGGACGCGGCTGTCGAAGCGTTTTGGGGCGACGGCGCCGCAGTGCACAGTGCGGCATGTGCGATGAAGCAGGTCGCGATGGCGAGATTTGCCGTCGCACGCGCAACAGGTTTGAGCCAGCGGCTGGTTTGAGTCATGGGGAAACGCATGGAACCCCTCCCGTAAGAACTATTGCCCGGAAACTTTCTGGCGTTTCATCATTTCCTTGATGCGCGGATCGTTCATCATCTCGTTGACGTTGACGCTGCCCATGTGGCCAGGCATGTTCGACATGATCACATCGCCGGGTTTCTGGCCGGCCTTGCAGGGGCCAAGCCATTTGGCTTCCTGAGTCATGCGCATGGTGCTCATGCCGTGCACGGGTGGGTTGTACTGCATCTTCATGTCGCTCTTGTAGCCGGTCTCGAAATTCCCCGTGTATACACCATCCATGGTCACGGTCGAGTTATCCATCTTGCAGACGGCGTGCAGCGTCGAGCGATTGCCGCTGGTCTTGAAGTCCATGGTGCTGCAGTTCGGTTTTTCCTTGGCGCGTTCCTGCAGCAGGTTGTCGGTGGCCTGATCGACGCACATCTGCATTGACGGGGCGCTCGGCATGCCTTCCATCTGCGACTTGATTTCCCACAGGCCGGCCTTGCGCTTGGGCATGTCGGCGGCGCTGGCTGCGGTCACGGTCGTGGCGAGCAGTGCGAGGCCGAGGGCGGCGACGAGGGGGTGATTTTTGCAAAACGACATTTCAGACTCCTTCACATGGGTAGTTGCACATCATAAGCCGGGTCGCGCCGATTTTCCATGTCGACGAACAGCGCGCGGGGCGGCGCTTTCATTCGCCCAGATAGGCGGCGCGCACGCGCGGATCGGCCAGCAGCTCGGCGCACGGCGCTGCCAGCGTGACACGGCCGCTTTCCATGACATACGCGCGGCTGGCGGTCTGCAGCGCGAGGCGCGCATTCTGTTCGACGAGCAGAATGCTCACGCCGGTGGCGGCCACATCGCGGATGACTTCAAAAATCTTTTGCACCATCAGCGGCGCGAGTCCCATCGAGGGTTCGTCGAGCAGCAACAGGCGCGGGCGACCCATGAGCGCGCGTCCCAGCGCCAGCATCTGCTGTTCGCCGCCCGAGAGCGTGCCAGCCAGCTGGCGCTGACGCTCCCCGAGGCGCGGCAGTATGGCGTAGATTTTTTCCAGGTCGGCAGCGCTGGCGCTACGGTCGGTGCGCGCGTAGGCGCCCAGTTGCAGGTTTTCGGCCACACTCAGGCGGGCGAAAATGCCGCGTCCTTCGGGCACCAGCGCCAGCCCCTGGCCGATCAGCATGTGCGCCGGCAGTTGCGTGATCGGCACGCCGGCCAGCGCGATGCTGCCGCGGCAATCCGCGGCCGGCAGCAGGCGGGCGAGCGCCTTGAGGGTGCTGGTCTTGCCCGCGCCATTGGCGCCGATCAGCGCCACGGTCTCGCCGGCGCCAACCTGCAGGCTGATGCCTTTGACGGCCTGGATGCCGCCGTAATGCACTTCGAGATGGCTGACCTCAAGCATCGGCGGCCTCTGCTGGTGGCAGGTCTTCGGGCGCGCCGCCCAGATAGGCTTCGATGACCTTGGGATTGCGCTGCACGACTGCCGGCACATCCTCGGCAATCTTTTCGCCGTAATCGAGTACCGCGACGCGGTCGCACAGGCCCATGACCAGCTTCACGTCATGCTCGATCAGCAGCACCGTCAGGCCGTCGTCACGCAGGCCCTGGATCAACGTGCGCAACGCGGCGGTCTCGGTGGCATTCATGCCGGCGGCGGGCTCGTCGAGCGCCAGCAGACGCGGTTCGCTGGCCAGCGCGCGGGCGATTTCGAGACGCCGCTGATCGCCATAGGGCAGGTTGCGCGCCAGTTCGTTGGCGCGCGCGCCGATGCCGACGTAGTGCAGCAGCTCGACGGCGCGGCGTTCGATGGCGGCTTCTTCGGCGCGCGCGGCGCGCGTGCGCAACAGCGCGCCCAGCACGCCGGTACGACTGCGCAGATGACGGCCGACCATGACGTTTTCCAGCGCCGTCATGTTGGCGAACAGGCGGATGTTCTGGAAGGTGCGCGCGATGCCCGCCGCCGCAACGCGGTGCGGCGCCGAGGTGTCGAGCGTCAGCCGCTTGCCATCCGGGCCGGCGCAGCGGAATTCGCCGCTGTCGGCGCGGTACAGGCCCGTGAGCACGTTGAAGAAACTCGTCTTGCCGGCGCCGTTCGGGCCGATCAAACCGTAGATTTCGCCCGTGCGGATGGTCAGCGAGACATTCTGCAGCGCGCGCACGCCGCCGAACTGCTTGCCGATGCCGTGGGCTTCGAGCAAGATTTCGCTCATGGGCGTTCTTCCGGCGCCGGTTCGAGCGGCGCGAATTCGCGCTGGCGCGCGCCGAGCGGCCACAGACCGGCCGGGCGGAAACGCATCATGAGCACCAGGGCGAGGCCGAACAACAGCATGCGGATGACTTCGGGCTCGATCAGCAGGCGGCCGAACACCGCCAGCTGCATGGGCTCGACCGTGTAGCGCAGCATCTCGGGCATGAACGACAGCAGCAGCGCACCGACGATGACGCCGAAAATGTTGCCCATGCCGCCGAGCACCACCATGGCCAGAATCATGACCGACTCGGTCAGCACGAAACTCTCGGGGCTGATGAAGCTCTGGATTGCCGCGAACATGCCGCCCGCCAGACCGCCGAACGAGGCGCCCATGGCGAAGGCCGTGAGCTTGATGCGCGTGGTGTCGATGCCGATGGCGCGCGCGGCGGTTTCGTCCTCGCGGATGGCTTCCCAGGCTCGGCCGATGCGCGAATTCTGCAGGCGCAGGTTGGCGACGATCACCAGCAGCAGCAGCGCCAGCAACAGGTAGTAGTACTTCATCGGCCCGTTCAGCGTGAGGCCGTACAGCGTATCGCTGGCGTTGAAACTCACGCCGCCGATACGCACCGGGTCGATCAGGGCGATGCCTTGCGGGCCGTTGGTGAGATTGAGCGGTTGCGACAGATTGTTGAGGAAGATGCGCACGATCTCGCCGAAGCCCAGCGTCACGATGGCCAGGTAGTCGCCGCGCAGCTTGAGCGTCGGCGCGCCGAGCAGCACGCCGAACAGCGCCGCGACCAACGCGCCGATCGGCAGGATGACCCAGAACGGCAGATGCAGGCCGAAGTGCGGCGACGCCAGCAAGGCATACACATACGCGCCGACACCGTAGAAGGCGATGTAGCCGAGATCGAGCAGGCCGGCGAAGCCGACCACGATGTTGAGACCCAGCGACAGCAGCACGAACAGGATCGCCAGGTTCGTGATGCGCACCCAGGCCGTGCCGGCAGTGGCAAGCGCGAATGGCAAGGCGAGCAGCGCCAGCGCCACCAGCAGCACGCCGATCACGGCCGCCGGGCGGCGCTGGGCGAAGAGTCGGGTGCAGGCGGTTGGCAGCATGACAGGTTCCTGTTTGGCGCTCAGGCGCGGTCGGCGACGCGTTCGCCGAGCAGCCCCGAGGGGCGGAAGACCAGCACCAGGATCAGCACCACGAAGGCGAACACATCCTGGTAATTGCTGCCGAACAGCACCAGGTTGCCGCCGTTGGCGCAACGCTCGGGCCACAGGCCGGCAAGCCAGGCATACTGGCACAGGTCACTGATATCGCCGATGTAGCCGGCGCCGAGCGCCTCGACCAGGCCCAGCAGCACGCCGCCGACCATGGCCCCGGGGATGTTGCCGATGCCGCCGAGCACGGCGGCCGAGAAGGCCTTCATGCCCAGCGTGGCGCCCATGGTGTAATGCGCCACGCCGTAATACAGGCCGACCATCACGCCCGCTACGGCGGCCAGCGCCGCGCCGAGCACGAAGGTCGTGGCGATCACCCGATCGACATCCATGCCCATCAGGCGCGCCATGTCGGGATTCTCGGCCGTGGCGCGCATGGCTGCGCCAAGACGTGTGCGATACACGACGAATGCCAAGCCGGCCATCATGGCGGCGCACAGCACGATGATGGCGATCTGCAGCAGGCTGATGCTCGCGCCGCCGATCTCATACACCCGCACGGGCAGGATCTGCGGGAAGGCCAGCGTGTTGCGGCTCCAGAACAGCATGGCGAGCTGTTGCAGGATGATCGACATGCCGATGGCCGTGATGAGCGGCGCGAGGCGCGGCGCCTTGCGCAACGGGCGGTAGGCCACGCGCTCCAGCAGGTATCCCAAAAGCATGCAGCAGGGGGTGGCCGCGAGCAGACCTGCCGCCACTGCCAGCGCCGGCGGCGCACCGGTGGCGCTGGCCGCGCCGATCACCGTCAACGCGATCATGGCGCCGAACATCAGCACTTCCCCGTGGGCGAAATTGATCAGCTGGATGATGCCGTAGACCATCGTGTAGCCGAGCGCGACGATGGCATACAGGCTGCCGAGCGTCAGGCCGTTGATGAGCTGTTGCAGCAGGATGTCCACGGATTGGTTTTTTGTACTCGGTTGCGCCGACGGCTCCCAGGTTGCCTTGGGAGCCGTCGTGCCGGGTCGGGTGAGGGTAGAAGCTTTCGCGCGTTACTTGGCGGGCGCACTCTGCTTGATGAAATCGGCATACGCCGTGAGCTTGCCGGATTTGGCGATCGCCAGCGGCGTGACCTTGCCCTGCCGCATGGTGAAGATCGTCATCTCGGCGTCCTTGCGGTCGCCCTTGGCGTCGAATTCGATATGCCCCGTGGCGCCGTCGTGGCCGAGCTTCGTGAGTTCGGGCAGATATTTCGCCGGCTCGCTTGAAGCGGCTTTCTGCATCGCTGCGATCAGCAGGTTCGTCGCGTCATAGGTGAACGGCGAATACAGGATCGGATCGATCTTGAAGCGGGTTTTGTAAGCGGTGAGGAATTTGGGGTTCGCCGCCTGCACGGGAATGCCAGCCTGCGAACACAGCAGCCCTTCGGCCGCCGCACCGGCGAGTTCGGCCATCTTGTCGGTACACGCGCCATCGCCAAAGGCGAACGGCACCTTGAACCCGAGTTCACCGGCTTGTCTGACCAGCGGGCCGGCCGTGGCGTCCATGCCGCCGTAGAACACCGCATCGGGTTTCTTGCCCTTGAGCTTGGTCAGGATGGCCTTCCAGTCGGTCGTCTTGTCGGTGCCCTTCTCGCGCGCCAGCACCTGCACGCCGGCTGCCTTGAGGGTTTTTTCGACTTCGTTGGCCAGGCCTTCGCCGTAGGCGGTGGCATCGTCGATTACCGCCACGGTCTTCGGCTTGAGTTCGCTGAGCAGATAGTTCGCCACCACCGGGCCTTGCTGATCGTCGCGGCCGACGATGCGGAACACATGTTTGAAGCCCTGCTCGGTGAGCTTGGGATTGGTCGCCGAACCCGAAACCATCGGCATGCCGGCCTGTTCATACAGCGCCGAAGCCGGCACCGTGGTGCCCGAATTCAGATGGCCGACCACACCGGCGATTTTTGCATCGATGAGCTTCTGCGCCACGGTAGTGCCGATCTTCGGATCGCCTTGATCGTCCTCGCTGAGCAGTTCGAACTCCACCTTCTGACCGCCGATATCGATGCCCTTCGCATTGGCTTCCTCAAGCGCCAGGCGCACGCCATTCTCGTTGTCCTTGCCCAGGTGTGCGATGCCCCCCGTCAACGGCGAGACCTGGCCGATGCGGATCACCGTCTGGGTTGCTGCGGGTGCGCCAGCCTGCGGCTGGGGCGGCGGAGAGGATTGGCTGCAGGCGAACAACGACAGGGCAGCAAGCAGCGGCAGGGATTTGGTAGACAGATTCATCGTGAATAGCGACCTGGAGCGAATGGAAGTAACCGGCGATTCTCACGTTCGACCCTGGTGTTGTCAATAGAAAGCACAGGGGTAAAAACGGGTGAAAACCGCGGCTGGAGGCCGGCCGCACAGGGTTGGACGCCGCGCGGGATGAATGTATGGATCTTCTTATGCGAGATGGCTGCCAGTTTTTGCCTTACCGCCTCGGCAACCATTGCCAGCACTGCGAGTTGCGATTGAAAATTTTGAACGGTCAAATATTTTTTGACGAAACGCTCTGGCAGCAATGTTTGCGGGTTGGTCGGGTGGATAAGCGATATGTGTTTGGCATTGAGTGTTGTTTTTTTGCGCTCCACCTCGCGGGGAAGGCAACTCGCTGCTTAACGGTAGCGCCCGACCAATCTTCAGGCGTAAAAAAACCAGCCCGCAGGCTGGTTTTTGATGTGCGGCGGAATTACTTGGCGCCGGCGAGAATCCACTTGACCAGGGTCTTGATGTCCTCGTCCTTGACGGCGGCGTTGGCCGGCATCGGCATGCCGAGCTTCCAGACTTCGCCGCCCGTGGCAGCGGTGCCCTTCTTGACGCGGTCGAACAGCTTGGCTTCGGCGCCCTTGTCGGCGGCGTATTTCTTGGCGACGTCCTTGAGCGCCGGGCCGATGACCTTCTTGTCGACGGCGTGGCAGGACATGCAGTTGCTCTTCTTGGCCAGGGCGAGTTCGGCGCTGTCGGCGGCGAAGGCCGGGGCGGCGGAGAGGGCGATGGTGGCAAGCAGCGCGGAGATGGCGATGGTTTTCATGGATTCCTCGATGGGTTGGTTGATGTTGCTGAGCTCACGGTGAAAAACCTGTTGATTTTACTGCAAAGCCGATGGGTTGAGAATTTGCACAGCGGTGGGCGCCGGGCGAGCGGGGCAAGCAAATAACGCCGCAGCCGATCCGGACGTTGACCCGAATTTTGATCTGACCGCCTCATGTGCCGCAAAAAGTACGGTAATTCGTTGTAAACGCAGCGGGAGCCGGTGCGGCGAAACGGGCAAGCTGCGGGTCTTCTGCATACGGTTGGTGCAGGGCATCCAGCAGTTGCTCGAAAGGCGCCAGGTTGTCGTCGGCGGAGGCGGCGGCCAGCGCTTCCTCGACGCGCTGGTTGCGCGGAATCAGCCAGGGGTTGACGGTGCGCATGGCTTGCGCGCGCACCGACGCGGCGTCGCCCGGCGCGCTGGCGGCGCAAACGACATCCTCGGCAGTGCAGCGCGCCTGCCAGCGCGCGAGCCAGGCATCAAGGGTGGAGCGCGCGGCCTGGTCGGCAAACAGCGTGCGCAAGGGTGCGTGCCGCCCTTCTGCGGCATCTGCCAGGTGTCTCCAGGCCAGCGTGAAATCGACCGTATTGACCTGCAGCAGGGCCAGCCAATCCCCGGTCAGCCCGGTATCAATGCGCTCGCCATCCGCGACCTGGCCGCGCAGCCCGAGCTTGGCGCGCATGACGGCCAGCCAGTGCTGCTGGTAGAGCGCGGGAAAGGCATCGATGACTTCGGTCGCCAGGGCGATGGCCTGTGGCTCGGCGTCGGCGAGCAGCGGCAGCAGGGTGCCGGCCAGACGGGCCAGGTTCCAGCGTGCGATGGCGGGCTGATTGGCATACGCATAGCGGCCGTGTTCATCGATCGAACTGAAGACTGTCCCGGGGTGGTAGGCCTCCATGAAGGCGCACGGGCCGTAGTCGATGGTTTCGCCGGCAATGCTCATGTTGTCGGTGTTCATGACGCCGTGAATGAAGCCCACGCCCATCCATTGCGCGATCAGCGCGGCCTGCCGTGCGCTGACGGCGCGCAGGAACTCCAGATAGCGCGCCGGGGAATCCAGCAGCGCCGGGTCGTGGCGCGCGATGGTGTAGTCGGCCAGCTGTTGCACGCGATCGTAGTCGCCGCGCGCGGCGAACAGCTCGAAGGTGCCGACGCGGACATGGCTGGCGGCCACGCGGGTCAATACCGCGCCCGGCAATGCTTGCTGGCGATACACCGTGTCGCCGGTGCCGACCACCGCCAGGGCGCGCGTGGTCGGAATGCCCAGCGCATGCATGGCTTCGCCGATCAAGACTTCGCGCAGCATCGGGCCGACGGCGGCCTTGCCATCGCCATCGCGCGAGAACGGCGTGCGGCCCGATCCCTTGAAGGCCAGATCGCGGCGGCGGCCGTGGCGATCGATGAGCTCGCCGATCAGCAAGGCCCGGCCGTCGCCGAGTTGCCCTGAAAAACGGCCAAACTGATGGCCGGCGTAGGCTTGCGCAATCGGTGTGGCGTTGGCAGGCAAGCGGTTGCCGGAGAAAATCGCCGCCCGGGCCGGCGCATCGCAGGTCGCCAAATCCAGACCGAGCTCCTGCGCCAGCCCGTGATTCATGAACAGCAGGCGTGGCTGCGGCGCCGGCTCCGGTGCGCATGGTGCATAAAAACCCTGGAGCTCGTGGGCATAACTATTGTCGAAGGCAAAGCGCATGGCAGGAGCGTCGGGGTGGGGGTGAGGGGCATTTTGCCATAAAAGCATAGTAATTTTGTCGGGTATTGGCTTTGTCTGGATCAGGGGCTTGCTGAATCGTGGCAAACTGGTCGGATCGCTTTCCTTCTGGAGTCGTTCATGCGCCATCTGCTGCTGTACCTGCTGTTGCTGTTCGCTGCCTGCGTGCAGGCCCAGCAGGAGGTGACGATCATTCCGTTGCACCATCGCAGCGTCGAGCAGATTCTGCCGGCGCTGGAGCCGCTCGTCGAATCGGGCGGTTCGCTGTCGGGCATGCACGACCAGTTGTTCATCCGCACCACGCCGCGCAATCTGGAGCAGTTGCGGCGCGTGCTGACGGCGCTGGATGTGCCGGCCAGACGGCTCGCCATTCAGGTCAGCCTGGCGCGTGCGGGGGATGAGACCCAGCGCGGTGGCCGGGCGGATGGTCAGCTGGTGATCGGCAATGGCGCGCGCGCCAGCGTGAATGCGCGCTTCCGCGAGCAGCAAACGACGCGCAGCAGCAGCGCGCAGCTCATGGTGCAGACCATCGAGGGCGGCCGCGCCTGGATTCAGGTCGGTACGGCGCTGCCGCTTGCCATGCGCCAGATCACGCGTGGGCCGCGCGGCGTGGTGGTCAGCGAGAGTGTGGTGTATCGCGATATCGGCCAGGGGTTTTATGCCCGGCCGCGTCTGCATGGCGATCAGGTGACCCTGGACATCAGCCTGCAGGATGACGAGTTTCGCTCAGGCCCGGAGACCGGGCGCGTGAATGTCGAACGTCTTGCCAGCAGCGTCACGGGACGTCTGGGTGAATGGATCGAACTCGGTGGCGTGAGCCGGCAGGAGCAGAGCCGCGAAAGCATGCTGCTGGGCGGTTCGGGCAGCACGCAGGGCGAACAGCGTGCGTTGTGGCTCAGGGTCGAGGAAGTTCGCTAGCGGCGCCAGCGTGCGCCGGCCGCTGAACGCGGCGGCAGCACTGGCGCGCGCTTATTCGAGCATGCCGTTGATGGCGGCGACATCTTCCTGATTCAGCGAACCGGCCGTGGCCTTGAGGCGCAATTGGGCTGACAGCGTTTCAAGACGCGCCTTGGCAAGATCGCGGCGGGTTGAGAACAGCTGCTGCTGGGCATTCAGCACGTCGATGTTGATGCGCTCACCGACTTCATAACCGAGCTTGTTCGAATCCAGCGAGGATTGCGATGACGTCACGGCCTGTTCGAGCGCGCGGATCTGCGCCAGCCCCGAGGTCACGCCCAGATAGGCCTGACGCGCGGCCAGCGCGGCGCTGCGGCGCGCGTTGCCGAGTTCGGCTTCGGCCTTGTCGCGCAGCGCGAGGGCTTCGCGGTCGCGCGAAACCGTCAGGCCACCCGTGAAGATCGGAATCGTCAGCTGTACGCCAATCGTGCTGGCCTTGGTGTCGGTCCCACTGTAGAGCGGCGGAATCAGGCTGTTGCCGGTTGAACTGCTGGCGCGCGAAGCCACCAGATCCAGTGTCGGCAGATGGCCGGCGCGCTGCTTTTCCTGTTCGCGTGTGGCGATCTCAACATTGGTCCGACCGATCTGGACATTCAGATTGTCCTTCTCGGCCGAGTCGGCCCACTTGCTCGCATCGTCAGGTTGCGGCTGGCCGATTTTCACATCGCCCTTCAGGCGCCGGAGCTCGCCAGGATCCTTGCCGATCAGAATCGAGAGACTCTGGCGCTTGACCAGCAGATCGTTCTCGGCGGCAATCTCCTGCGCCGTGGTCAGATCAAAACGCGCCTGGGCTTCGTGCGTGTCGGTGATGGTCGCGCTGCCGACGTCGAAATTGCGTTTCGCGGCGCCGAGCTGTTCGGCAATCGCCTTCTTTTGCGCCTGCGCAGTGACGAGATTTTCCTGCGCCAGCAGCACGTCGAAATACGCCTGCGTGACGCGCAGGATCATGTCCTGCTTGGCGAGATCGTATTGCTTTTCGGCAATCATGGTCGCCAGTTCGGCCTGCTGATAGGTGCTCCAGTTCTGCCAGCGGAACAGCGGCTGGGTCAGCGTCAGTGTCCAGCTGTTGGTGTTGTACTTGGCCTGCGTATCCATGGCCGGCGAACTGCGCAGGTGGAAATCGACATCGTTCCAGGTCGAACTGGCCTGCAGGTTCACCATCGGCAACAAGCCAGCCAGGCCCTGCGGCAGTTTTTCGAGACCCGCATCGCGCGAGGCGCGGGCGATCGCATACTGGGCGTCGTGATCGCTGGCGTCGCGATAGACGCTCAGCAGGTCGGCGGCATGCGCGGCTCCAGCCGCAAACACGCTCGCCAACAGCAACGGAATCATTCTTTTCATCACGGACACAACCCCCTCGATCTGCAATCGCTTTTCTGCGATGTGACTTTAATACCTGGGCATGGCGGGATCGACCTGTTGCGCCCAGGCGGCAACCCCTCCATGCAGATTGATGATGCGCGAAAAACCCTGCTGCTCAAGAAACAGACCGGCCTGAAAACTGCGCGCGCCATGATGGCAGACCATGACGATATCGGCTTCCTTGTCGAGCGTCATCCAGCGCGCCGGGAGGCTGTTCAACGGCATCGCAGTCGAACCCGCGATGTGACAAACATCGAACTCCCAGGGCTCGCGCACGTCGATCAGCTGCGGCCGAGTCCGCGCGGCATCCCGGAGCCAGGCATCGAGCTGTTGCGCGCTGATCTGCTGCATGACCGCGGCTGAAAATCAGAAACTGAAGCGTGCAGGCTGCGGCGCATCACGCAGGGCGGGCACCTGGGTTTCGAACAGGGCCTTGCTCTCGTAAGTGCTTTCACCGGTGCGTGTCACGAATACGGCCTCCATGACCGGCGCTGCGCCGACGAAGGCGAACAGGCGGCCGCCGATCTTGAGCTGGGCCAGCAACGCCTGCGGCAATACTGGCAGTGCGCCAGACACCATGATCACATCGTAAGGCGCCTGGGCGATCCAGCCGCCGGCGCCGTTGCCAGTCACCACGCTGACATTGTTGGCGCCCTGACGCTGCAGGTTGTCGCGCGCCATCTCGGCCAGCGCCGGCTCGATTTCGACGGACCACACATGCGCCGCATGCACAGCCAGCAGTGCCGCCATGTAACCCGAACCCGTGCCGATTTCGAGCACTTTCTCGGACTGACGCACATGCAGATGATGCAGCGCGTAGGCTTCATGTTGCGGCATCAGCATGCTGGCCCCATGGCCGAGCGGAATTTCGGTCTGCGCCAGCGCCAGCGCGCGGTAGGCCGGTGGCACGAAGTCTTCGCGCTTCACGATGTACAGCAGATCCAGCGCATCCTCGCTGAGCACCTGGCAGGTGCGGATCTGCTGTTCCACCATATTGAAGCGGGCTT
>JBPOIN010000154.1:0-2552 GCA_052034445.1 Pseudomonadota bacterium
CGCTCTACACGTACCAAACCCCCACCCGCCATCGCGGCGCGATTGCTGTCAACCCCGACCCCTATGCGCGCCGCTTCGCGGCGCGCCCGGCCACGGCGGCGCGCGTCTGCGATCACGCCGCACACCACTGGCAGGATGGCGCCTGGCTCGGCCGGCGCGCCATGCGCGACTGGCTGCATGCCCCGCTGTCGATCTACGAAGTGCATGCCGGCTCCTGGATGCGCCATGCCGATGGCCGCTTCTACAGCTACCGCGAACTTGCCGCGCGCCTGATTCCCTACGTCAGCGAACTCGGCTACACGCACATCGAGTTCATGCCGCTCATGGAGCACCCGCTCGACGAATCCTGGGGCTATCAATGCACGGGTCACTTCGCACCGACCGCGCGCTTTGGCACACCCGACGATCTGCGCTTCCTCATCGACGCCTGTCATCAGGCCGGCATCGGCGTAATTCTCGACTGGGTGCCTGGCCACTTCCCGACCGACGAATTCGCCCTCGCGCATTTCGACGGCAGCCCGCTCTACGAGCACGAAGACCCGCGCCTCAAGCTGCAACCCGACTGGGGAACCCATGTCTTCAACTTCGGCCGCAACGAAGTCAAATGCTTCCTGCTTTCGAGTGCGCACTACTGGCTGTCCGAGTTCCATGCCGACGGTCTACGCGTCGATGCCGTGGCCTCGATGCTGTACCTCGACTATTCGCGCAAGGCCGGCGAATGGCTGCCCAACCGCCACGGCGGACGCGAAAACCTCGATGCCATCGAATTCCTGCAGACCATGAACATGATGGTGCACCGCGAATTCCCGGGCGCCATCACCATCGCCGAAGAATCGACGGCCTGGCCCATGGTGTCGCGCCCGGTACATCTGGGCGGCCTGGGCTTCTCGATGAAATGGAACATGGGCTGGATGA
Source organism: Pseudomonadota bacterium (assembly GCA_052034445.1). Classification (GTDB taxonomy): domain Bacteria; phylum Pseudomonadota; class Gammaproteobacteria; order Burkholderiales; family Rhodocyclaceae; genus Sterolibacterium. Next base: position 916 of record JBPOIN010000154.1, read on the forward strand.
ACGACACGCTCGACTACATGACGAAAGACCCCGTGCATCGGCGCTTTCACCACGAGCGCCTGACTTTCGGCCAGCTGTATGCCTACAGCGAGAATTTCGTCCTGCCGCTGTCGCATGACGAAGTCGTGCATGGCAAACGTTCACTGCTCGGCAAGATGCCCGGCGACGACTGGCAACGCCACGCCAATCTGCGCCTGCTGTTCGCCTACCAATACGGCATGCCCGGCAAGAAACTCGGCTTCATGGGCGGCGAAATCGCCCAGCCACACGAATGGCGCTGCCACGAGGAACTCCCCTGGGGGCTGCTGCAAGACTCACGCCACAGCGGCATGCAACGACTGGTGCGCGATCTGAATCGCCTGCACATGCAAAACCCTGCGCTGCACGATCTCGACTTCGAAGCCCACGGCTTTGCCTGGCTCGACTGCAATGATGCCGAACAGTCGGTGATCAGCTGGCTGCGTCTGGCGCGCGACGGCCGCTACGTCATCGTTGCCTGCAACTTCACGCCCGTGCCGCGCCGCGGCTACCGTATCGGCGTGCCACAAGCCGGCGCCTATCGCGAAATCTTCAACAGCGATTCCACCCATTACGGCGGCAGCGATCTCGGCAATGGTCGCGGAGTAAACGCCAGCCACACGCCGTGCATGAATCGTCCGGCCTCGCTGGTATTTGACCTGCCACCGCTGGCCTGCATCATGCTCGAACCCGCATGACGCAGCGGTTGCGCGGCCAGGCCGCGAACCGTACCGAGCATCGCCCCCCCCTGAACATCAGGAAGTTAACTGATTCTCGCGCAATAGCTGGTCGATCTGGCATTCGGCTTGCACCCAGTCATCCAGTGTGCTGGCGCCTGCGAAACCGCGCTGCTCGGCCAGATAATACGCCGCCACCTCGATATAGTGCTGTCGCAGCGCGGGCGACACCTGCGTCTGCGCAACTGCCCGCGCTGCAGGCTTGCGTCGCACTGTAGTCGTTTGCGTCGCCTTGCTGGCCGGCGCAGCCTGGTCGGCATGATTCACACGCTTGGGTTTGGTTGCTTTGGTTGCCGATTTGGTCGCGGACTTGGTGGTCATTACCATTGCATCACTCCTCATCAAGATGACAGCAGCGAAAGCTGCCCGGCAAACGGGGTTTGCACAAACAGTGCCTTCAGTAAGATGAAGCGGGACGCAACCTCGGCCACCATTCAAGCCACTGAATGGCAAACAACGACACAATCACTCCGAGACCCACCGCGAGACTGCGGTATCAGCCTGCCCGCTCGACAAATGCATAAAAAGTATAGGACGGCGCTCTCAGGAATGTCAGCGGTCTTTTTCCCTATTTTGTGCCGCTCGAATCCAGCCTGAAGCTGACCTCAACCCCTGAACCCGGCACCGGCCCCAATCTTGACCCGCTCCGGCGCTGTTTGTAGAATGGCTGCCGTTTGGGGGCATAGCTCAGCTGGGAGAGCGTCTGGTTCGCAATCAGAAGGTCGGGAGTTCGATCCTCCCTGTCTCCACCAAATTCAAAAGGCCAGAGTTCGCTCTGGCCTTTCTCATGCCCGCGAAGGACCAGTAGTGGCGGGGTTTCGCGGGCGGTGCGAATTTCGGTGATCGCCCATCGGCGTCGATTTTGCCCTGCCGGCCACCCGA
>JBPOIN010000039.1:0-14541 GCA_052034445.1 Pseudomonadota bacterium
TATGCCGAAGCCGATCCGACCTTCGACATCGAAGGCGTGGATGCAGCGCACAAGCTGACCATCATGTCGGCGATCGCCTTCGGCATTCCGATGCAGTTCGACAAGGCGCATGTCGAAGGCATCAGCAAGCTCGAAGCGGCCGACATCAAGTATGCCGAGCAACTCGGCTATCGCATCAAACTGCTTGGCATCACCAAGCGCAAGGAAAACGGCATCGAGCTGCGCGTCCATCCGACGCTGATTCCGGCCAAGCGTCTGATTGCCAATGTCGAGGGGGCCATGAATGCCGTGCTGGTGCAGGGCGATGCAGTCGGCGCGACGCTGTATTACGGCAAGGGCGCCGGCGCCGAGCCGACGGCTTCGGCCGTCATCGCCGATCTCGTCGACGTGACGCGCATGCATACGGCCGATCCGGGTAATCGCGTGCCGCACCTGGCTTTCCAGCCCGACGCGCTGGTCGATACGCCGATCCTGCCGCTGGCCGAAGTCGAGACCAGCTATTACCTGCGCCTGCGTGTCGAGGACAAACCCGGCGTGCTGGCCGAGATCACGCGCATCCTCGCCGATCAGTCGATTTCGATCGATGCCATGATCCAGCGCGAGCCCAGCGAGGGCGAACAGCAGACCGACATCATCATGCTCACACATCTGACGCGCGAAAAGCAGATTGATGCGGCCCTGGCGGCCATCGAGGCATTGGCGGTCGTGCGCGGCAAGGTCGTGCGCCTGCGTCTCGAAGAGCTCGACAAGTAACGACAAGTAACTTCTGTCACGAACCTGAACCTGGATTCCAGCATGCAATACATCTCGACGCGCGGCAATTCGCCGAGCAAAACCTTCAGTGAAATCCTGCTCGCCGGCCTCGCGCCCGACGGCGGCCTGTATCTGCCCGAAACCTACCCGCGCGTGAGCGCCGCCGAGCTGGCCGAGTGGCGCACGCTGTCGTATGCCGATCTGGCATTCAAGGTGCTCGGTAAGTTCATCACCGATATCCCGTCTGCTGACCTCAAGTCGTTGATCGATCGCACCTACACCGAGGCGGTGTATTGCAATGTGCGTCCGGGCGGCAAGGCTAGCGACATCACGCCGCTGCTCACGCTGGAACCAAACCTGCACATCCTCGAATTGTCGAACGGGCCGACGCTGGCCTTCAAGGACATGGCCATGCAGTTGCTTGGCAATCTGTTCGAATACACGCTGGCCAAGACCAATGCGCATCTGAACATCCTCGGCGCGACCTCGGGTGATACGGGCTCGTCGGCCGAATATGCGATGCGCGGCAAGCGCGGCATCCGCGTCTTCATGCTGTCGCCCTACGGCAAGATGAGCCGTTTTCAGACCGCACAGATGTTCTCGCTGCCCGATGCAAACATCTTCAATATTGCTGTCAAGGGCGTGTTCGACGATTGTCAGGACATCGTCAAGGCGGTCAGCAACGACCACGCCTTCAAGCAGCGTTACCAGATCGGCACGGTCAATTCGATCAACTGGGCGCGCGTTGCGGCGCAGATCGTGTATTACTTCAAGGGTTACTTCGCGGCGACCAAGTCCAACGCCGAACAGGTCAGCTTCAGTGTGCCGTCGGGCAATTTTGGCAACATCTGCGCCGGTCATATCGCGCGCATGATGGGCTTGCCAATCCGCAAACTGATTCTCGCCACCAACGAGAACGATGTGCTCGACGAGTTCTTCCGCACCGGCGTGTATCGGCCGCGCGCCACGGCGCAGACCTTCCACACCACGAGTCCGTCGATGGACATCTCCAAGGCCTCGAATTTCGAGCGCTTCGTCTTCGACCTGCTCGGCCGCGACGCCAGGGCGCTACGCGAGCTGTGGGCGCAAGTGGATGCCGGTGGCGCCTTCGACCTGTCGCAGACGCCGTATTTTTCTCGCATCGCCGATTACGGCTTCGAGTCGGGGCGCAGCACGCATGCGAACCGCATCGCGACGATCCGCCAGACCTGGGAAAAGTATTCGGTCATGATCGATACGCATACCGCCGATGGCCTCAAGGTCGGTCTCGAACACCGCGAGGCCGGTGTGCCGCTGATCTGCCTCGAAACTGCACTGCCCGTGAAATTTGCCGAAACCATCCAGGAGGCCCTGAGCCGCGAGCCCGAGCGTCCCGTTGCACTGCTCGGCATCGAGGATTTGCCGCAGCGTTCGGTGACCATGGGGGTGGAAGTCCAGCCCGTCAAGGACTACATCGCCCAACACGCCGGCTAGCTCAAACTTTTGTTTCGACCAGGTCTTATGTTGATAGAATCAATCTTCCACCGCGAAGATAGGACATCATGGATACTTCAATTCAACTGGCTGCCGAAGTCGAACGCAATGTGCTCGCAGCGCTGGTCGAGGATATCGGCGCCGGCGATCTGACCGCGCAACTCGTGCCGAGCGGGCATGTGAGCCGCGGTCTGGTGATCAGCCGCGAAGAAGCCGTGCTGTGCGGTACTGCCTGGTTCGATGCGAGCTTCCGGCGCCTCGATGCCGCGGCGCGCGTCATCTGGCAAGCCAAGGATGGCGAGCGTGTGCATGCCGGGCAGACACTGTGCGAAATCAGCGCCGAGACGCGCGCCTTGCTGACTGCCGAGCGCACGGCGCTGAATTTTCTGCAGATGCTCTCCGGGGTCGCGACGCAAACCCGACGTTTCGTCGATCTGGTGGCTGGTACCGACGCAAAGATCGTGGATACGCGCAAGACGCTGCCCGGCCTGCGCCTGGCGCAGAAATATGCGGTCAAGTGTGGCGGCGGTGTGAATCATCGCCTTGGCCTGTATGACGGCATTCTGATCAAGGAGAACCACATTCTCGCCGCTGGCGGCATTCGTCCCGTCATGACGCAGGCGAGTCAGGTGGCGCATGGCGATGTGTTTGTGCAAATCGAAGTCGAGACACTCGCGGAACTGCAGGAAGCGCTCGATTGCGGCGCCCAGATGGTGTTGCTCGACAACATGACGCTCGAACAGATGCGCGAAGCCGTGGTGATCAATGCTGGACGCGCCGAACTTGAAGCTTCAGGCGGCGTGAGTCTCGATGGCGTGCGCGCCATTGCCGAAACCGGCGTGCATCGCATCTCGATCGGCAGTCTGACCAAGGATGTACGCGCCGTGGATCTGTCGTTGCGTCATGTCGAGAACTGATTTCGAGGTCTTTTTTGTTGATTTATTTCACAGGGGTAGCAGAAATGAATAATCGTTGGATTTTGCGTTGTGCACTTGCCTTGGTAACGCTTGGTGCTTCAAGTGGGATATGGGCAGCGGCGATCGTGCAGTCGATGTCGGGCGATGTGCGTGTCGAGGTGGCCGGTCGTAGCAACGCACTGACGGCCAATCAACGTGTCGAGAGCGGCTCGACGGTGTTGACAGGTGTGAATGGCCAGGCCGTACTGCGTTTCGATGACGGTCAGGTGGCTGCGCTTGCCAACAACTCGACCTTCAAAATTGACAAGTTTCAGTTCGAGGCTGCCAAGCCCGAGAAAGGCAGTGTCGCCGTGTCTTTGCTCAAAGGGGCGCTGCGCATGATTACAGGTTTGATCGGTGAGCGTAATCGCAGTAATTTCGCACTGCAGACCCCGAACGCCACGATAGGCATTCGTGGCACTGATTTCATGGTTGGCATCGTGAATCCCGTATATGTCACGGTGATCGGCGGGGGCGTTACTGCCACGAATGCGGCAGGTATGGCGAGTTGGGCGGCAGGTTCCACGGGCATGATTGCGTCGCCGACCGCACTTGGCGTGGGGATTGCAGCCGGCGCTCTGCCTGCAGGCGTGAGCGCTTCGTTTGCTCAACTAAGCGGTCTGCAGATGGTTGGCGCGGCTGGCATGGGCGGTATTTCCGGGACCCCGGCAGGTGCATCTGGAGCAACTGCGGCAGCTACGGGCGGGCTCTCCGTGGGGGCGGCAGCGGCAGCCGGCGCCATTGCCGCTGGTGTGATCGCTGCGACATCGAGCAACTCATCGGCGACAGGCACGACGGGCACGACGGGCACGACCGCGCCGCTTGCCCAGTAACTCCTGCGTTTCTGCGCATTGTCCCGTTTGTGTGTGACAGCACGAGCGGGACTTCTTTGCTGGCTTGATTTTCACTTTCCAGAGGAGGCCATCAGGCTGGCATTGCCGCCGGCTGCCGTGGTGTTGACGCTCAGGCAGCGTTCACTCGCAAAGCGCAACAGATAGTGCGGCCCGCCGGCCTTTGGTCCGGTCCCCGACAGTCGTTCGCCGCCAAATGGCTGCACGCCGACGACCGCACCGATTATGTTGCGGTTCACGTAAATATTGCCGACCCGCGCCTTGCTCACGATGTGGGCGATGGTGCTGTCGAGGCGGCTGTGGATGCCAAGCGTGAGGCCGTAGCCGCAAGCGTCGATGGCGGCAAGAACCCGGTCGAGTTGCTGCGCCGGCCAGCGGATGACATGCAGAATCGGGCCAAACACCTCCTGCGTCAGCAGACTCATGTCGTCGATTTCCCAGGCCTGTGGCGCGAAGAACCAGCCGCCTGCACATTCCGCAGGCAATTCGCAACGCTGGATCAGTTTTCCATGGTCTTCCAGGATGCGCACATGGGCTGCGAGGCGGGCTTGCGCCGCGGTATCGATGAGCGGTCCGATATCGGTAGCGAGCTGGGCCGGATCGCCGATGCTCAATTCCTGCATTGCCCCCTGCAGCATGCCGATCACCTTGTCGGCGATATCATTCTGAATGAACAGCACGCGTAGCGCCGAGCATCGCTGGCCGGCGCTGTTGAAGGCCGATGCCAGTACATCGCGCACCACCTGATCGGGCAGGGCCGAACTGTCGACGATCATGACATTCTGGCCGCCGGTTTCGGCGATCAGTGGCGTCAGGGGGACAAATGGGCGTCGAGGATCGACGCGCTCCACGAGGCTGCGCGCGATGTGCTGGGCGCTGGCGTTCGATCCCGTGAAGGCGACACCGGCGATGCGCGCATCATTGACGAGTGCCGCGCCGACCGCGCCGTCGCCCGGTAGCAGTTGCAGCGCCGCAGGGGGAATGCCGGTTTCATGCAGTATGTCGACAGCGAGGGCGGCGATGAGCGGTGTTTGTGCGGCAGGCTTGGCGATCACGGTATTGCCGGCGACGAGTGCGGCGGCAATCTGGCCGATGAAAATGGCGAGCGGGAAATTCCAGGGGCTGATGCAGGCAAAAATCCCGCGCCCATGCAGCGTGAGCTCGTTGCGTTCGCCGGTTGGCCCGGGGAGTGGGTGCGGGGCGGTGAAATCGGTGCGCGCGCGCGCCGCGTAATAACGGCAGAAATCGATGGCTTCGCGCACTTCGGAGAGCGCGTCCGGCAGTGTGCGACCGCCCTCGCGCACGATGAGCGCCATGAGCTCCGCAGTGCGGTGCTCGAAGGCATCGGCGGCGCGTTCGAGACAGGCGGCGCGCAGCGACGCGGAGGTTGCCTCCCAGGCAGGGAAAGCCGCCTGGGCCTGGTCGAGCGCCATGGCGATATGACTGGCGCTGGCGTTGGCAATCACGCCGAGCAGTTCCTTCTGGTTCGCCGGAGCGAAGACCGCCTGCCAGTTGTCGAGCGATTCCTGCGCCACGCAGGTCGGCGCAGCGCGCAGCTGGATGCGGCGCGAGGCGACCAGTGCCTCCTTGAGGTGCTGCAGTGTGTCGATGTCGCCCAGATCCAGACCACGACTGTTCAGCCGTTCGGCGCCAAACAGCTGGCGCGGCAGTGGCAATTGGTGCGTCGAGGCAGCTTGATCGGTGGCTTGCCCATCGTGCCTGGCTGCATTGCCGCACCATAGGTTGACCGGGTCGGCGATCAGCGCGTCGACGGGAACTTGCCGGTCTTCCAGTTGATACACGAAGGAACTGTTGGCGCCGTTTTCGAGCAGGCGGCGCACCAGATAGGCCAGCAGATCCGCATGACTGCCAACCGGCGCATATACCCGGCAGGGGTATCGGCCGTTGCCGTTGCCGACGATCTGCTCGTAGAGTTCGGCGCCCATGCCGTGCAGCCGCTGGAATTCGAAATCGCCGGGCGTGGCGCAGGTTGCTGTCATTTCGAGAATGCTTGCCAGGGTCTGGGCATTGTGCGTGGCAAACTGTGGGAAAAACGCCTGCGGATTGTCGAGCAGCAGGCGCGCGCACGCCAGATAGGAAACGTCCGTGGCGGCCTTGCGCGTGAATACCGGATATGAGTCCAGCCCACGTTCCTGGGCCAGTTTGATTTCGCTGTCCCAGTAGGCGCCCTTGACCAGGCGCACCATGAGACGCCGCTGGCTGCGTCGGGCGAGATCGGCAAGCCAGTCGAGCAGCGCTGGCGCGCGTTTCTGATAGGCTTGAAGCGCCAGTCCGAGTCCTTGCCAGCCGGCCAGCGCCGGATCGAGTGCCAGGGGCTCAATGAGGTCGAGCGAAAGTTCAAGCCGCTCGGTTTCTTCGGCATCGATGGTGAAGCCGATGCCAGCCGCCTTGGCCTGCAGCGCGAGTTCGCGCAGGATCGGCAGTAGTTCGCACATGACACGGGCGCTTTGGGAAAACTCATAGCGCGGGTGCAGTGCCGAGAGTTTGACGGAAATTCCCGCTGCTGAATTCACATCGGCGTGCGAATTGGCCTTACCGAGTGCATCAATTGCCTGGCTGTAGGCGGAAAAGTACTTTTGCGCATCCGCCTGGCTGCGTGCAGCTTCGCCGAGCATGTCGAAGGAATGGCGGTAGCCGCGTTGTTCGGCGGCCTGGGCGTGTTGCAGGGCCTCGGTGATCGTCCTGCCCATGATGAAATGCTGGCCCAGTAGCCGCATGGCAGCCAGTACGGCCTGACGGATCACGGGTTCGCTGGCGCGCGCAAGCATGTGCTGCAACACCTCGCTGAAGGGTTCGTGGCGAGTGTGCGCAGCATGCGCGTCGAGATTGATGATGCGTCCCGTGAGCATCAACGCCCAAGTCGAAGCATTCACGAACAGACTGTCGGAACGCGGTATGTGCTGTGCCCAATCGGAGGCGCCGATCTTGTCGCGGATCAGCAAATCGACCGTCGCACTGTCGGGGATGCGCAGCAAGGCTTCCGCCATGCACATGAGCACCACCCCCTCCTGGGTCGACAGATCGTACTCGTGCATGAAGGCTTCGACGCCGGCGCTCTTGGCGTGTATCGCGCGGATCGCCTCGACCAGTGAGTGGGAGCGGGTCGCAATGCGCAACCGGGCTGCGGCAGAAAACTCCGCCAGCGGCAACAAGCGGGCGATTGCGATGGCTTCGTCGAGGTGCTGCTGTGCGCGGATCTTCTCGCGCAAATAAGCAGTTGCATCGGCGGATGCAGAAAAAGGGGGGGCGGAATCCGGTGCGGCAGGCGTTACATTCCGGACAGGCATGGCGACCTCCTTTCGCAGTACGGCAGGGCGGCAACTATTGCACCTGCAGTTTAACCCTGTACGGCGACGCGTGGAAATCGCATCAGAATTCTCAGGCGAGAATGCTGCGCAGCCCCCCATCGTCGGCCAGAAAATCCAGTCCGGCCGCGCTGATTTCGGCCGAAAAAACGCGGTACGACTGGCCGCCCAGTTCGTTGCCGCTCGACAGCAGGCGCAGCAGGCCATGCTCTTCGAGGTACTTGAGATTGGCGCTCGTGGTCGGCTCGGGCAAGCCGAGCGGTTCGATCGGCAAGGCATCCGGGTAGGCCGCGGCAATTTTCTCGAGCAGCTGGCGCTGCAAATTCCGGTCGATGATCATGAGGGGCTCCTCTGCTGGCACGCTTGGCCGCTTCGATGGAACGGTCAAAACCAGAATGTGTGAGTTTTGTATCCGGCAGGCAATTTGCAGCACAGCGCCGTCAGCAGATTGCTCCGGACGCATACAATACCGCACTTGCAGTCAATCTGCCGCCGACCGAACCGCCAACGCACCCATTTCGCTGCCGCATGAGCAAACTGATTCTCGCCCCGATGGAAGGCCTTGCCGATGATGTCTTGCGCGAGGTGCTGACGCGCAGTTGTGACTACGATTGGTGCGTGAGCGAATTCATGCGCGTGACCAATACCTTGTTGCCGCGCGCGAGTTATCTGCGCCGCTGTCCGGAATTGCTGCAGGACTCGCGCACCACTTCGGGAACTCCCGTGCGCATTCAACTGCTGGGCGCCGACCCCGACTGTCTGGCTAGGAATGCCGGACGTCTGGCGCAGATTGGCCCGGCGGGAATCGATCTGAATTTCGGCTGCCCGGCTCCTCTCGTGAATCGGCATCGCGGCGGAGCTGCCTTGCTCGACGAGCCCGAGTTGCTGCTGCGCATCGCCGCGGCGGTGCGCGCGAGTGTGCCGACGCAGATTCCTGTGACCGCCAAGATGCGCCTCGGTATCGCCGATACGGCGCGCGCCCTCGATTGCGCGCTGGCGCTCGAAGCCGGCGGGGTCGATGAAATCGCGGTGCATGCGCGCACCAAACTTGATGGCTATCGCCCGCCAGCGCGCTGGGAGTGGATAGCCCGGATTCGCGAGACCGTGCGTTTGCCGGTGATTGCGAACGGCGAGGTATGGAGTCTGGCCGATTATCAGGCGATACGGGCGGCAACCGGGTGCCCGGATGTCATGCTCGGGCGTGGTGCGGTTGCTGATCCGCTGCTGGCACGGCGTATTCGGCAACTGCAGGCGCGTGCCTGCCCGGTGGCCGATGCGGTAGACCTGGTGCCCGGATTGGAGGAATGGAGCGGTTTGCAGCCGCTGATTGTCGAATTCTGGTTGCTGGTCCAGCGCAAGCTGGAGGCGCGTCATGCGCCCGGACGTCTCAAGCAATGGCTCGGTCTGCTGCGGCGCAATTATGCGCCGGCCGACTCCCTGTTTCGGGCGATCCGCCCGTTGCGCATGCCGCAGGAGGTTGATCGGGTGCTGGTGGAGCATGGCTTTGACATGAATCTGCCATGCGCCGGCGGATATTGCTGAGTCAGTGACAAGCCCTTATAGTACGGCCTCTTGCGCATTGCATTTGCAAATGCGGCGGATGGCTTGCAGCGGAAATTTCTTTCCGTATGGCTCATGGGTTGAAAAGAGGACCGAAAACGATGAAATGGATTTGCGGACAAACTGGCGAACGAAGCGGCGGCGTGCATTGGTTTTGGCGTCTGACGGCAATGATCGTGATGATCGCCTATTCGGCGGCATGTACGCACATGCCGACCGGCGAGAAGGCTTTTGACAGCTTCGAGACCTGTTTTGCCGCGAATCTCGGTTTGGCCGCCGTGGGCGGTGTTTCCATCGGCATATTGGGGAGTCAGCTGGTTGGCGATCTGACCGGCAACAAATCGGCCGGTAAAACCGTCGGAACCGCCGCAGGAATCGCCACGGCAGCCATGATCGCCATGACCGCCTGGCGCAAATGCGGCGCCGTGTATGGCAAGTCCGAACCGGTCAAACCGCAGGGCGGTCAGCAGCAAGCTGCGGCACTTGCGCAGCAGCCAGCCATTCCGCAGAAGGCGCGTCTGAATCTGGATCGCCTCGAAGTGCGCGTCGAAGGCACGGAAAACGATCCGCCGATTCCCGAATTCGATTTCACGTTCTTTGCCGATGATTCGGCTGCCAAGGACATCAAGGCAAAATTCCGTCACAAGGTCGAGATCGTGCGCTTCAAGGCCGGTGCCAACGACAAGCTGGTGCTGGCCGATGAGCGCGGCGAGGCGTTGCGCGATGCTTCGGGCAGGGAAATTCCGCTCGAAAACGCCGCGCGCATGCCGCGCGAGCGCCTGTCGTGGGTGCCGATTGCCGAAGAAGGCAAAGATGAATATGTCGAGGATGTCGTGATCCAGCAGGGGCAGCGCGTGACCTACCGCCACAAGCTGCAGGTTCCGCCGCGCGACAAACTGCCGCTGCCGCTGCCGGTGCCGATGCGTTATACGCTCGGCATTGAGGCCGGCAACATGAAATCGGCTCGCATGGTGGATTTCGCGATTCTCGGCAATAGCGAGCGGCCGAAGCACTATCATTCTTCCGTATCGCTGGGCAACACCAAATCGGCTGCATCCGCGCAGACTGCTGCGGATGGTGGCGCCTCTGCCAAGGAGGCGACCATGATCACCCAGCGTCGCGTGCAGTTGTTCAGCGACAATACGGCGAAGCGCAAGCCCGTTGGTTTCTTGCTCAAGGGCGTGCAGGTACGCGTCGAGGAGCGCGCGCAAGTCACGATGCAGAACAAATCGGTCGACTGGGTCAAGGTGGTGGCCGATTCGGGAGCTGGCGGCTGGTTGCCGGCCAACCAGTTGTCCGAAGTCAAGTGAGCAGGCTATGAACTTCCTGGGGGTGGGTGGCAGATTGCTGCGGACCGTGTTTGTTGGGCTGGCTGCCGTTTGCCTGAGCGCTACTGTCGTCGCAGGAAAACCCGCGGTCGATACCGTTACCCCCGCTGAGTTGCGCGAAATTCGCAGTGCGTTCAAGGATATCGGCCTGCGCCAGGCCGATGTGACGCTTGGCGACGATGGCAGAGTCACGCTGGTCGGTGAATACGAGAATCGTGACGAGGTCGAAACCGCATTTTCGGCCACGCGCGCCATCGTCGGCCTGCGCCGTGTCGCGCCGACCACGCCGACCAGCATCAAGTATCGTCTCAAAGGGTTCGACAGCGCATTCGCCGCGACGATCGGCAAGATGATGCAGAAACAGCCGGCAGCCGGCACGAAACCCGTTGCCACCGCAGACCCCATTCTCTCTACTGCGCCGGTTAAACCGCCGATTGTGAATCGCGCTCCGCAGAGTTTCGGGCTCGTGATCGGCGTCGGCAAATACAAATACCTGCCGGTTTCGAAATCCCTTGAAGGTGCCGACAAGGACGCCAAGGATTTCTACAACATGCTGGTTGCGCCCGACGGCGCGGGGATGCAGCGCGACGCCGTGCATCTGCTGGTGCAGGAACAGGCCACCTCCACGGCCGTGAAGGCGGCGATGCAGGATCTGCTCGACAAGACCCAGGCCAACGACACCGTGGTGTTTTTCGCCGCAACGCATGGCTTGCCGAATGCGATGAACAAGTTCGACATCGTTCTGTACGACACCGAATTCCCGCGCCAGAAGGCTGGCTCGAAGGAGCAGGGCTTCGAATTCGTGGTTGCCAATCGCAAGACCGCCTTGAGCGACGACGACTTCCAGAAATTCACTTCCCAGTTGACGCTCAAGAATGTGCGCACCGTGCTGGTTCTGGATACCTGTTACAGCGGCAAGACCTTCGCGGCGATTCCGGGTTATCTGTCGACGCGGACGCGGACCTTGTCGGTGCGCAAGAAGGAAGCCGAATACACGACTTCGATGCCGCAGGAGGCCGTCAGCGAGCTGGCGCAGCAGGCCAAGGACTTGAAGACCACACGCATCGTGATCGTTTCGGCTTCGGAAGACGAGGAATCGATGGAAGCTCCGAATCTTGGCGGCGGCGCCTTCACGCAGACCTATGTGGTGCAGCTGCGCAAGATCCACGATTTCGCCGATGCCTTCGACCAGACGCGCAATACCGTGATCCGTCTGGCGCGCACGGTCGGCCATACCCAGACACCGCGCATGCTCGTGATTCCCGAAACAGCCGTGACGAAAATGTGATGCAGGCTGCTTTTGCAACGCCTCAAGCCTGACATTCCACGCATTGATCCTTCATGTCCAGTCTCAAGCTCAAAGCCGCGCCAACCTTTCGCGATCTGGGCGGCATTACCACCGCCGATGGACGTCAGGTGCGATACGGCCAATTCTTTCGTGCCGGCCATCTGCTTTCGCCCGACAGTGCCGACGAAGCCCGGATTCGTAACCTCGGCCTGCGTCGTGTCTGTGACTTGCGCAGTGCCGCCGAGCGCCAGAAACAACCGAGTGCCTGGGGCAGTTACAGTACGGCGCTCACGCTCGAATGCGACTTGAATGCCGATGTGCGCAGCGGTCATGGGGGATTGCTGCATCTGTTGCAGAGCAATTTATCCGCGCAGGGTGCCCGCGAAATGATGCTGCATACCTACCGGAATTTTTCCCAAGGTTTTGAATCGCAGCTGCGTGTGCTGTTCGACACGCTGCTCGATGAGCAGGGCACGCCCGTGCTTGTGCATTGCACGGCCGGCAAGGATCGCACAGGCTTCGCCTGCGCTCTGGTGCTGCACGCACTGGGCGTCGATTCCACACAGATTTACGCCGACTATCTGAGCACGGGCGATGTCCTTGTCAACAGCGCAGTAGCCGACTCGCTCGCCGATTTTCTCAGCCAGGTTCTCGGACGCTGCCCGGATCCTGCCGCGATTGATGTCATCATGCGCGTCGATGCCGCCTATCTTGAGGCCGCACTCGCCGCCCTGAATGCCGCATATGGCAGCATCGACCATTATCTTGCGCAGGCTGGGGGGCTGACCCCTGCGCGCCGCGAACAATTGCGCCAGCGTTTGCTGGACTGACTGAATGCGGATTCGACCAATTTGACCGATTTTCCGAGAGGTGACGTATGGAAGACCAAAGCAAGGCAAGTTCCGAAGTGATCATCAACATGTCGCGCGCCGAGATCTGGCAGCGCCTGCGCGATCTGACCAAGGGGCATTACTATGTGCCGGGCCTCAAGGATTGCCGCATGACGACCAAGCAGATGGAAGGCACCGGCGCCAGCCGGCGAGTGTACACAACCTCCGGTATGGAGATGGACGAGACGGTCATCGAATGGAACGAAGGCCAGGGGCTGGTGCTGCGTCTGCATGACGGCGATGGTCCGCCGCCGCCGATCTTTACCCAGGCACGCTTTCATTACATCTTCGAGGATCTGCCGGGAGGCAAGACGCTGTTCAAGCCGACCATGACCTATACCCTCAAGTTCGGCGTGCTGGGGCGCCTGCTCGACAAGCTGATGCTCAACATGATCATTCGCAGCAACATGAAGAAGGTCGGACTCGGCCTCAAGCAGTATTACGAGACCGGCAAACCCTCGAATCCCGCCTTCAAGGGGTAACCGACAGGGGCTTCAGCGCCGCGCTCGCAACTGAATGCAGGGCGCGTCAGTCAGGCATGCGTGGCGGGTATGCAGGCCATGCATGTATTGCCAATTTTTGTTTGACCCGGGTGCCGGATGCATAGCATACTGAACATGCATATCGGTTCCCGTTCTGCATGTCCGTAGCGCCCTGGGCGCCGCTTGTCACTGGCGATGGGCGTGAGTCGCCGGAACCGCTTTCTGCGGGAGACAATGGATGCTTGGTTTCAAGGGCTATGGCCCTCTGCACTTGCTGCATGAGGGCAATGGCAGCGTCGTCTATCGAACGCTGCGCAAATCGGATCAACAGCGCGTCGTGCTTAAATGCCTCGACGAAAGCCTGCGCACGCCGGAGAAGGTCTCCCGCTTGCAGCATGAATACGAGATTCTCGCTGCGCTGCCGCTGGCTGGCGTGGTGCGTTGCCTGGGCTTCGAACAGCAGAAGAACGCCTGTTTCCTGGTGCTTGAGGATTGCACTGGAATTTCGCTCAAACAGCTTCTTGCCGTCGGGAAGCCGGGCCTCGAAGAGTTTTTCGTCATGGCCATTCAGGCTTGCACGGCGCTGGCGGATATTCATGCTGCGGATGTCATTCACAAGGACATCAATCCCGCCAACTTCGTGTTCGATGCCGCGACGGGGCAGCTGAAAATCATCGATTTCGGCATTGCGACGGTGTTGCCGCGCGTCAATCCACCCTTGTTGCGCCCGGAATATCTTGAAGGCACCTTGCCCTACATGTCACCCGAGCAGAGCGGGCGCATGAATCGTACCCTGGATTACCGCACCGATCTGTATTCGTTGGGCGCAACCTTCTATGAATTGTTGACGGGGCAGCCGCCTTTCGTTGGCGAAAACCCTAGCGAATTGGTACATAGCCATATCGCCCGGCGGCCGGTTGCGCCGCGTCTGCTCAATCCGGAAATTCCTCACGCGCTCTCGGAAATCGTGTGCAAGTTACTGGCCAAGAATGCCGAGGATCGTTATCAGAGTTGCTGGGGGGTGCGCAGCGATCTGGAGTCCTTGCAGGAACAACTGGCGCAAGGCGAATTCCGCGATGATTTCGCGATCGGCCGCCTCGATGTCCCGCAACGTTTCCAGATTTCCCAGCATCTGTATGGTCGGGAGAGCATGATTGCCGATTTGCTGGGCATGTTTGAAGGTGTCAGCCGCGGGCGCCGTGAACTGGCGGTCATCGCCGGCTCTTCAGGTATCGGAAAAACCTCTCTGGTGCGCGAACTCCACAAACCCCTGGCCATGGGGGGAGGTGCTTTCATCAGCGGTAAATTCGATCAGTTGCAGAAAAACATTCCCTACAGCGCACTGGTTGCGGCGTTTCGCGAGCTGGTCGATCAGGTGCTGTCCTCCAGCGAGGAGACCCTGGCGCGCTATCGCAGCCGCATCCTCGCTGCGGTTGGCAACGATGGGCGCGTGATCACCAGCGTGATTCCCGAGGTCGAGCACATCATCGGCCCGCAGCCGGTAATTGCTGATTTGCCGCACCTCGAGTCGCAGAATCGCTTCAACCGGGTGTTCAAGAGTTTCATCCTGGTCTTTTGCGAACCCGGGCATCCGTTGGTGGTATTTCTGGATGATCTGCAATGGGCGGATTTGC
>JBPOIN010000201.1:0-6202 GCA_052034445.1 Pseudomonadota bacterium
TGGAGCAGTTTCGCGCCGTCAATACCTTCCTCGGCAATCTGAAGACCGCCTACTCCGGCACCTACCATGCCTTCGACTTTGCCAAATACGCTCATCGGTATCTTGCCGAGGTCCAATATCGTTTCAATCGTCGTTGCGATCTGTCGTCAATCCTGTAGAGCTAGCTGGTCGCGGCGGTGATTACGCCACCGCGGCCGGAGCGGTTCTTGAGGGCGGCTGAACATTGTGGCTAATCAGGTGGCGCGAAGGTGAATCCATTTCCCCCGGATCATGAGGTTCGAGAGGGTCGTTTATTTCCGCTGAATTCTGGGATCTACAGTGCCCATATGGATGAAGCAGATGCGTCGATACCGCGGTTTCTGATCGCCAATGGGGCAAATGTGAATGCGCGTTCGAAAGATGGCGAAACAGCCTTGAAACTGGCAAAAAAATATGGGCGCAAGGATATCGTTGACCTGCTGATTTCCAGCGGCGCGAAAGATTGAGTCCAGAAACGCTGTTGCACGATCGGGCTGGCGTCGGCATAACGAGGCTGTAGAAAAACCCCTTGAGGGGTCGAACAAGTAATTTTTCTGGGGTCATCAAACCCTTACGGACAGTGTGATCGTTGAATACAGCGCGTTTTGAGAGGTCGATTTTCGATCATCGGATGTACGAAATTTTCAAAGTGAGTTTTTCTACAGCCTCAACGATTAAGCGGAGGTGAAGAACAGTCAATTGACCGTCGGCGCCTGGTTGGCATTGACCGTCATCTGGCCGTGGCATTACGCCTCGCCCCATTGAAACACTACATCGGATTGATCGCCGCCAGCGCCACGCTCAACTGTCTCACGCCTCCTGCCAGGTCATCCAGTGTCAGCGATACCGTGCCGCCCGCCAAGGTAACCGGATTACCAGGACGCAGAGTGCCCGTGGTCCCGGAGACATTCGTCGTGGTCAGGTTCATCGTTCCGTTCGAGGCCATTGCTGCTCAGCTGCGATAGTCGAGCAGATATTTTCCCGCCACGCCGGTCGGCCGCCCGAGCGCATTCAGCAGCGAATTCAATCCCGCATTATCCCCATTCGCGCCGGATGCCGCCGCTTCGCCATTGAAGCGCAATGCGCCGGCGCTGAATTCCCCATGGCCGTTGATCTGTAGACGACCGCGCACAGTCGCAAGATCGAGGCGCAGCGCATTCCCTTCGGCATTCAGTTCGATACGATAATCGCCCAGCACCGGCCCACTGACTTCGCTCACCGCAGCGTCGGTCCATAGCATTTCGATGCGGCCGCTGCACATGCGGGCCCGCCAGTCACAGCGATAGACGGCGCTGCGCGCCTGCAACAGGCCGTGCCAGTGATAGCGCCCCAGCGCACCGGGCAGCAGGCCGGCCAGCGCTTCGGCGGGAAGCGTGGTGTCGAGCTGTTCGACGGCGATCCCGGACGGTGCGACAACGATCTGCGCGGCCCCGCGTTCGAGGCTGGCGCGGATGCGCAGCTGCCCGGCCAGCAGCTCGTTCCAGCGCCATTGCCAGGCAATGCCCTGCACGCCGCGCCAGGGTTCGTTGGCGCCGGCGCGCGTCAACAGCATGCCATTGCCATTCCATAGAGTACCCTGCGCCGCCGCCAGCCGCCATTGCCCGGCGCTGGCGCTGTCGAGCCAGGGCGCAAGCCAGGCGGCCGGCCACTGCAACAGCAGGGCGAGCAGAAACAACAGCAGGAACAACACCAGGCCGGCAACGCGCAGACGCATGAATCAGGCCGGCTCGGACAACGCGAACAACGCGTCGATCTGCGCCTGGCCGGCCGGGGCAGCGGCGCCGGCCTGGACGCGGCATTGCACGAGTCGCAGGCGCGCATCGCGCTGCAGCGCGGCGACCAGTTCCAGCCAGCGGTCAAACGGCAGCGGCGCACGCAGCCGCAGCTGGCGCGGTCCGTCGAGTTGAAGCTGATTCGCGGCGTCGCCGAGGCCGGCCGCCTGCGCGGCGGTTCTAGCTGCGGTCAGCAAGGCCGCGCCTTCGAGTGCGGCGGGGCTGGTGGGCTGGCCTTGCAACTGGCGCAGCTCGCTGGCTTGGCGCTGCAGGGTTTCGGCCTGCTGACGCAATTGCGGCAACTGCTGGCGCAGGCGCTGACGCGCGCCATGCGCCGTCCACAGCGTCTGCGCCAGCAGCACGCAGATGACGAAGGCGGCCAGCGCACGCAGGAAGACGCGTTCGCGCGGCGCGCGCGATTGCCAGAGGGCTTGCAGGATCAGGAGCTGTTGTTTCATGGCTGACCTCGCAGGGCGAACACGGCTTCGACACCGCCAGCCGCCGCGCGCGTGTCGCGCAGCGTGACATCCAGACCGCGCCGTTGCATGAGGGCGCGCAGGTTTTCGGCGGCCGGCGCGCTGGCGACCTGCAGGGTCAGTTCGAGCCAGCCGTCCTCGTAGGCGAGGCTGCGCAGCGCGCCCTGACCGGCGATGATTTCGCTGACTGCCGTCAGCAGGGGCAGGAAATCCGTCGCGCCAAGCTGGCCGCGCTCGCGCCGCGCCTGATCGTAGAGGCGCTGCATCTGCAGCGGCGCATCGACAACCGCCGTAGTCTGCGGCACAGCGGCATGAAAGGCGTCCTGCATCTGGCCGCGCAACTGGCGCGCCTGTTGCGCGCGCCAGAACCCTTCGCCACAACTGTAGCCGGCATACCGCAACAGCGTAAGTGCGCCGAGCCACAGCGCCGGCTTGAAGCTGCCCCAGCCATCCTGCGCGCGGCGCGGCGCGGCGAATTCACCACTCAGCAGATTGCGCGCCACACCACTGTTCCAGTCGCGCCAGGCGTACTCGCCGACATGAACCACCGGCACGCCGAGCGCCGCCTGCCAAGCATCGGTGGCGGGTGCGGCATCCGCGGGGGCATACAGCTGAATGCGCGCCGGCGGCGCGCCCGTCCGCTGCGCGGCCTGCACGGCCAGACGCAGTTCGAGCGGCGGCGCATCGAGCACGGCAGCGCTGCAGGCAAAACCGGCCTCGCCGCCCGTGCGCACGCAGGCCTGCCATTGCCGCCCGTCCGTCTCGCGCAGACACATGCTCCAGCCGCCGGCGAGCGGCGCAAGCTGGATTTCGCTGATCAGGCGTTCGGGAATGCGGCCGACGCCACGCAAGGCAGCGATCAGGCTGCGCAGACGCGCACGCGCGACAACCCACACCAGCGTCGCGGCAAGCGGAGCGGCGCCTTCGGCACCCGGCAGCTCGACCACCGCACCGACGACAAAATGTTCGGCCTCGGCCTCGCCGAGCAACTGATCTTCAAGCGCATAGCCGATAACTTCCTGGCTGCGCGCGCGCCCGCCCTTGGGCAGCTGCACCTGCAGCAGCAGGGTCTGCGCGGCATCGAGGATCACTTCGCAACGTTCGGCCGCCGGCCAGTGGCGCGGCTCGCTGCAGCCACGCTGGAGCGCCTGCCCGGCGGCATTCGTGAGCGCCCACTCGCAGGCAGTGCTGCGCGTGGGCCAGTCGGCGGAAATGAAAAGGCGAAGGATGTGGCTCATTCGAATTTCTGCCAGACGATGTCCGGCCAGTTGTTTTTGCGCTCCAGCAACGCCACGGCGGCGCTCTCGGCGTTACCATGGCGCACCTGCAGGGCGACGCTGAAATACCGGCTACGCGTGTCGAGCTGGCTGCGCTGCGCGGCGGTCAGGCTCTCGGAACGCCCCATGGCGGCGCGCGGCAGTCGCTTCTCAAAATCGCCGAGATCCAGATACGGGACACGCTGACGCTCGACGACCATCTGCTGAACTTCGGCCGGCGAACACTGATCGAGCACGGCCGCAATCACCATGGTGCTGGCGCTGTTGATATTGATGGGATTATAGCCCGGGATGGCGCTGACATAGGGGCGCAGGCGACTCACAACGGCCGGGGTGAAGCCTGATATCTGCAGCAGGTTATCGACATCGCTGAGCTCGCGCCCGCCATCCGGACGCGCGGCAGCCGCCCCCGTGGCTGGCACTGAGGCCGGCAAACCAGGCGCTGGGCGCTCGCCCGTGGAGGGCTTCTGCCCGGCGGCCAGCCAGTCGCCCAGGGCCGTAGCCAGCTCGACGGGTAATTGCAGCTGCTGCAGCAAGCGCTTGAACACGGCGATGTCGGCCGGGCTCGACGCACCGGCGCGCATGAGATTGTTGAGATTCCAGCGCTCATGCTCGTCGCGCAGGCCGCCGCTGATTTCGCCGCCTTCGGCCGGCATGGCCGGCACGCGCGTGGCCCAGGTCTCACCCGGATGATCGTAGGCGCTCGTGCGGGCATCCTCGGCCAGCACGACGCGTGCCCAGTCGATGCCGGCACGCAGCAGCAGACGGCTCTGCGCCAGATCGCGGCGGGTTTCCAGCTGACGCAGCCAAAGGTTCTCGCGCCAGATCATCGAACTCGCCAGCGCCGTGGCCAGCGCCGCGATCAGCAGCGCCATGATGAGCGCAGCACCGTACTCGCGCTGCGGCGGCTGTACGCGGCGGCCGCAAGACGGCAGAGCCTGCCTCATGACGGCAGAGCGAAGACGCGCCGCAGATGCAGGCCGTCGCGCAAGGTGAGTTCGATTTCGATGCCGCGCGGCAGCGCCGTGAGGTCGCTGCTCACGGGCCACGCGTCCTGCCAGGCGCCGCCGGCGTCAAGATGGCGCAGGCGTAGCTGTTCGACGTTGTCGAGCAGCGGATACACCTCAGGCTGCGTCTGTGTCGTGCGGTCGGGCATCGGCCAGATCAGCAGCTCCAGCTGTGCGGCGCGCAGCCGGTAGCCGATCCGCACTTCGTCGCGGCCATCCGGCGACTTGCGCGTGAATTCAAGGAAGGCCTCGCTGTCCGTCGGCGGTTGACCGCGCCAGGCGGCGAGTTCGGTGAATGCCACCGGGTTTCCCGCGCTGCCGTCGGCCGCCGTGACGCGTACCGGACGCCGCGCCGGCTGGACGACATCACGCGCCAGACGCTCGAAAAACAGCGCCAGATTCTGCCAGCGCTCGACCTCAAGCTCGACGCGCTCGCTGCTGCGCGTCATGCTGTCGAGCCCGCGATAGGCCATGCTGGCAATCACGGCCAGCAGCAGTACCGCCACCAGCAACTCTATCAACGTGAGGCCGCGCTGGGCGCGGCGTGCTGGCATCACAGCAGGCGGCAGTGCGGCGCTCATTGCTTGACCAGAAAACCCGTCATCTGCGCCAGCGCGCCGTCCGACTCGACCACGCTGCTCAATCCGCCACTTTGGCCGCTGCTCTGGCCAACATGCTGCACGCGGATCTCGATGCGGCGAAACTGCGAATTCGGTGTGGCGCCGACCTTTTCTTCCCAGCGGAAACGCTCGCCGCCCTGCTCAACCGCGCCGTTCTGGCTGCCGACCGGCAACCACTGGCGGCGCGCGCGGTGTTCTTCGAGCCGGTCCTGCGCCACCCAGCTGGCCAGCTGACGCAGGCGCAAGGCTTCGGCATTCTGCGTCGCTACGGCGCTGGCGCGCAGCGCCGCCAGCAGCGCCAGCGCCAGAATCGCCAACGCGACGAGCACTTCGAGCAGAGTAAAACCGTGGGAGGCTTTCATGAACCCTCCGCCGGGCTAACGGCAACGCGGCCATCCGGAAAACCGCGCAGTTCGAAATGCCGTGCGGGTTGTGCAGCAACCGCGGGCGCTTCGAACACGATCCGGAACAGCAACGGATCGCCGCGCCGCATCACCAGCAGTTCACCAGGCGGCAGCGGCTGGCCATCGACAGCGACGCGGGTGATGGCCAGCCCCTCGGGCAAGGTCTGCGATCGGAACACTTCGTCAGCACTCAGCGGCTGCCAGCGCGGCGCGTTTTGCGTACTGGTCGGCTCGGCCTGCCAGAAGCTATAGCCCCCCGCCTGCCCTGCCCAGGCCAGTTGACGCTGGCCGGCCTGGGTTTCGGCCTGCGCGGTTTCGAGCAGCAGCGCCAAATGCGCGACGGCCTGCCGCACATCACGCTGGCGCGGCGCCGACATGCTCAGGGCGGCGGCCGTCACGAGAATACCGAGGATCGCCGCGACGACCAGCATCTCGATGAGCGTGAAGCCGCGCGGCCGCCTGAGCATGGCAATAAGATAACGGGGCAGAAAGAGGCCGGATCAGAGCATCCAGCTGCCGACGTCGGCGTCGAAACCTTCGCCGCCCGGCTGGCCATCCGCACCATAGCTGAAGACGTCGATCTCGCCATGCAGGCCGGGATTCAGGTACTGATACGAATGCTCCCAGG
>JBPOIN010000068.1:0-50944 GCA_052034445.1 Pseudomonadota bacterium
CGGTAAGTTTTTCGTGCACGTTTCGCCGCAGGCCGCATTGGCCGAGGTGCGGTCCTTGGGTGGTCGCTCCGGGTGGCTGGTCTTCTCTGATACCTGCCGTTGAACCCTGACGGCTTGGCCGGCGGCAATGGGGTGGTTGCAGACTCGTATCCCTCCTGTCTGACAGCTTCAGCCGACCAAGTTGGGCCGGCCAAACATTCCCACATTTCCTGGATCGCCAGCCCCGACCGTTTTTTCAGGAGTGAACTGGCGTAGCCGAAAGCTTCACGCCCAGTGCGTGCAGCAGTTTGAGCATGGTGTCATAGCGAGGTTTGGCGCCGGGAGTCAGGGCCTTGTAGAGGCTTTCGCGGCCGACTCCGGCATCCTTGGCGAGCTGCGCCATGCCACGGGCGCGGGCCACATCGCGAACGGCAGCCAGAAACACGTCGGGGTTCGGGTCTTCCAGCGCGGCAGAAATATATTCCGCGATGGTTTCCTCGTTATCGAGGTAGTCGGCGGCGTCGAAAGCGGCAAATTTGGTCATGGTTTACTTCTTGTCCAGTGTTCATGTTTGCAGCGTATCCGATCGGATACGAGCGGGCAAATTAACATTGTTGCCTGGTTGCCAAAGGTCGCGAAGACAAACAGTACGGGCTCTCTGATTGACAAGTCTTTCTCGGTAAGAGCCCCGCACGCCGCCAGTTAAATCCAGCCTCCCCAACGTGCGATGCTAAAATCCCCCGATGAAACCCAGCACTTCAGAATTTGTCGAGTTACGCGGCCTGCGCATGCATGTGCGCGCCTGGGGGCCGGTGGATGCGCCGCAGTTGTTCCTGTTGCATGGCTGGCAGGATTTTTCGGCCAGCTTTCAGTTTCTGGTCGATGCTTTTGCGCATGACTGGCGCTGTATTGCGCCGGACTGGCGCGGTTTCGGGCTGTCGCAGTGGAACGATGATTGTTACTGGTTTCCGGACTATGTGGCGGATCTCGATGCCTTGCTCGAACGCTATTCGCCCACCGCACCGGCGACGTTGATCGGTCACAGCATGGGCGGCAACGCGGCTTGCGTGTATGCGGGCGTGCGGCCGCAGCGGGTGGCGCGGCTGGTGTCGCTGGAGGGTTTCGGTTTGCCGGCCAGCGATCCCGATGGGGCGCCCG
Source organism: Pseudomonadota bacterium (assembly GCA_052034445.1). Taxonomy (GTDB): domain Bacteria; phylum Pseudomonadota; class Gammaproteobacteria; order Burkholderiales; family Rhodocyclaceae; genus Sterolibacterium. The sequence continues at coordinate 1,138 of JBPOIN010000068.1, forward strand.
AGCGCTATGCGCGCTGGCTGGATCAGTTGCGTGCGGTGCCGGAGAACCGGCGCTATGTGGATCATGCGGCGCTGGCGTTGCGCTTGCAGCGTTTGAATCCGCGGCTGTCGAACGAGCGGGCGGCGTTTCTGGCCGAGCATTTCGGCGTGCGGGATGATGATTCGGTGGTGGTGGCCAGCGATCCGCATCACAAGCTGTCGGCGCCGTATCCGTTTCGCCTCGAAGAGGCCAAGGCCTGCTGGCGGCGCGTGACGGCGTCGGTGCTGTGGGTGGAGGGGCGCGATTCGGCGGCGATGAAGATGTATCACAGCCTTGGCGCGGAGGATTTTCCGGCGCGTTGCGCCTGCTTTGGCGATTTTCGCTCGGCCGTCATCGAGGACGCCGGCCATAATCTGCATCACGACCAGCCCGAGCGGCTGGCGCAATTGATTGAGGAGTTTCTGGCATGAGCCGTGGTTTGAATGCCGATTTGCATTGCCATTCGTCGGCATCCGACGGTTTGCTGGCGCCTGCCGAGGTGGTGCGCCGGGCGCATGCGAATGGCGTGGAGTTGCTGGCGCTGACGGATCATGATGAGCTGGCGGGGCTGGCCGAGGCGCGCGCGACGGCGCAGGCGCTGGGGCTGGATTTCGTCGATGGCGTGGAGATTTCGGTGTCCTGGGGCGACGATACGACGGTGCACATCGTTGCGCTGGGCGTTGATCCGGAGCATCCCGAACTCGTGGCGGGGCTGGCGCAGTTGCGCGGCGGGCGCGACAGCCGGGCGTTGCGCATGGCGGCCGAGCTGGACAAGGTGGGGATTCATGGTTCCTACGAGGGGGCGCTGCGCTATGTGGAGAATCCGGCGCTGGTGGGGCGTTCGCATTTTGCGCGTTACATTGCGGCGCAGGGCCATGCCAAGGATGTGAAGTCGGTGTTCGATCACTGGCTGGCCAAGGGCAAGCCGGGCTATGTGGGCCACCAGTGGGCCACGCTGGAACAGGCGCTGGCCTGGATTCATGCGGCGGGCGGGTTGGCGGTGGTCGCGCATCCGGGGCGTTATCGCATCAGCAACCGCGAGTTGCGTCGCCTGTTGACGGAGTTTCGCGCCCTGGGCGGCGAGGGCATCGAGGTGCTGTCGGGTTCGCACAACGACGACCAGACGCGCGAGATGGCGCGTTATGCGCGCGAATTCGGCTTTCTGGCCTCGCGCGCTTCGGATTTTCACGGCCCGGGCGAGAGCCGCATCGATATCGGCATGCTGGCCGAGCTGCCCGAGGGGCTGACGCCGATCTGGCAGAAATTGGTTTGATTTTCCAATAGATTACGTACTCCCATGTCCCAGTTTTTCTCGATTCATCCCGAACATCCGCAGCCGCGTCTGCTCAAGCAGGCGGCTGAGATCATTCGCGGCGGCGGTCTCGTGGCCTTGCCGACCGATTCGGCGTATGCGCTGGTCGGCCATCTGGGCGATGCCGCTGTGCTTGATCGGATTCGGGCGATTCGCGGCGTTGATGAGCGTCATCACTTCACGCTGATGTGCCGCGATCTGTCGGAAATCGCCACCTATGCGCGCGTTGACAATACTCAGTTCCGTTTGCTCAAGGCCACCACGCCGGGCAGCTATACCTTCATTCTCGAAGGCACCAAGGAGTTGCCGCGCCGCGTGCTGCATCCCAAGCGCAAAACCATCGGCCTGCGGATTCCCGAGCATGCGGTGGTGCAGGCGCTGCTGGCCGAACTCGGCGAGCCGTTGCTGACGTCGACGTTGATCCTGCCCGATGAGGAGTTGCCGTTGTGCGATGCCGAGGAAATTCGTGATCGGCTCGGCAAGCGCCTGGATCTGGTGATTGATGGCGGTCACTGCGGCGTGGAGATGACGACCGTGGTGAATCTGAGCGACGGCGCGCCCGAGCTGGTGCGCGCCGGGCGCGGTGATCTGGCGCCGTTCGGTTTTGATTGAGCGGGACGCTCCATGAAAGAAGTCGCCCTCTCCCGCTGGCGGGAGAGGGCGTGAAATCAGGTGGTTGCGCGCTACGTGCATCCACCGCATCCTTGATGGGGCGGACACTGTTCTTCCTCGGTATTCCTTTTGCGCTGGGGCGGCCTTGGCCGCTCTGGTAGAATCCTGATCCTCCATGGAAAATCTGCTTGCAACACTGGCGATCTGGGCCTTGCCGGTGATTTTTGCCATCACCCTGCACGAGGCCGCGCACGGCTATGTGGCGCGCCATTTCGGCGATCCGACGGCCTGGCGCATGGGCCGGGTGAGCCTGAATCCGTTGCGCCATATCGATCCGGTCGGGACGCTGCTGGTGCCGGCCTTGTTTCTGCTGACCAGCAAGGCGCTCACGGGCAGCGGCATGTTGTTCGGCTGGGCCAAGCCGGTGCCGGTGGATTTCGGCCGTTTGCGCAATCCCAAAAAGGACATGTTCTGGGTGGCGGTGGCGGGGCCGGCGGCGAATCTGTTCATGGCCCTGGTGTGGGCGTTGTTGCTCAAGCTAGGCCTGCTATTTGATGTGCCGTATCTGGTTGCCACGGGAGCGGCTGGCATCCGCATCAATGCGGCGCTGATGCTGCTGAATCTGCTGCCGATTCCGCCGCTCGACGGCGGACGCATCGCCGTGAGTCTGTTGCCGTACCGGCAGGCTGTCATGGTGGCGCGGCTGGAGCCGTATGGTTTCGTGATCCTGCTGGCGCTGCTGTTCTTTCATGTGCTGGATTACGTCCTGGGTCCGCTCATGGCTGGTTTTATTTTGCTGCTTAAATTGATTTTCTCTATCTGATATGTACGCTGAAAAAGTTCTTTCCGGCATGCGCCCGACCGGGCGTCTGCACCTTGGTCACTATCATGGCGTGCTCAAAAACTGGGTCAAACTCCAGCATGAGTATCCCTGCCTGTTCTTCGTCGCCGACTGGCATGCGTTGACGACGAATTACGACGAGCCGGGCAGCATCGTCGATAACTGCTGGGAGATGGTGATCGACTGGCTGGCCGCCGGGGTCGACCCTTCGCAGGCGACGCTGTTCATCCAGTCGCGCGTGCCGGAGCATGCCGAGCTGCATTTGCTGCTGTCGATGATGACGCCGCAGGGCTGGCTGGAGCGCGTGCCGACCTACAAGGATCAGCAGGAGAAGCTGACGCACAAGGATCTGACGACCTACGGCTTTCTGGGTTATCCGCTGCTGCAGGCCGCCGACATCCTGATCTATCGCGCCGACCGCGTGCCGGTGGGCGAGGATCAGGTGCCGCATATCGAATTCACGCGCGAGATCGCGCGCCGCTTCAATCACCTCTACGGCCGCGAGCCGGGTTTCGAGGAGAAGGCCAAGGAGGCCGTCAAGAAGCTCGGCAGCAAGCGCGCCAAACTGTATGACGAGTTGCGCACGCGCTTTCAGGAGCGCGGCGAGGCCGAGGCGATCGAGCAGGCGCATGCCTTGCTGGATGAGGCGCAGAGCCTGTCGCACGGTGACCGCGAGCGTTTGTTCGGCTATCTCGAAGGCAGTGGCAAGATGATCCTCGTCGAGCCGGAATCGCTGCTCACCGAGGCTTCGCGCATGCCGGGCCTGGATGGCCAGAAGATGTCGAAGTCCTATGGCAACACCATCGCGCTGCGCGAGGATCGTGACAGCGTGACGAAAAAGATCCGCACCATGCAGACCGATCCGCAGCGCGTGCGGCGCAGCGATGCGGGCGATCCGGAGAAATGCCCGGTGTGGCAGTTCCATGTCGTGTATTCGAACGAGGATACCAGGCAGTGGGTGCAGAAGGGCTGCAAGAGCGCGGGCATCGGTTGTATCGAATGCAAGCAGCCGGTGATCGACGCTGTGCTCAAGGAGCAGGAGCCGATGCACGAGCGGGCGCAGATGTATCTCGACGATCCGCAGCTGGTGCGCAGCATCATTGCCGACGGCTGTGAGAAGGCGCGTAAACAGGCGCAGGACACCATGCGTGATGTGCGCGAGTCGATGGGGCTGGACTATTCATGAATTCCAATTCCGGCGATCAGGCTGCCGAGGCGACGCCGCTGGAAGACCAGCTGGCGGCGTCTGGCGCTGCGCCGGAGGCGTCGCTGGCGGTTCAGTTGCCGCTGGAGTCGCCGGGCCTGGCTGCGCGCGAGGATGCGGTGGTTCATGCCGAGCTGGCGCATCAGCCGAAGATCTACGGCGAGTTCATGCTCGAAATGCCGAAGGATCTGTACATTCCGCCCGATGCGCTGGAGATCATCCTCGAATCCTTCGAAGGCCCGCTGGATCTGCTGCTGTACCTGATCCGCAAGGCGAATGTGGATGTGCTCGACATTCCCATGGCGCCGCTGACGGCGCAGTACCTGAAGTATGTGGATGCGATGCACAAGCGCAACCTCGAACTGGCGGCGGAATATCTGCTCATGGCCGCGATGCTGATCGAGATCAAGTCGCGCATGCTGCTGCCGCGCCCACCCAAGGCCGAGACGGGCGAGCCGGAAGACCCGCGCGCCGAACTCGTGCGTCGTCTGCTCGAGTATGAGCAGATGAAGGCCGCAGCCGCCAAGCTCGACGAAATGCCGCAGGCCGGGCGCGATTATGAATGGATCACGGTGTGGGTGGCCGACAAGGTGGCCGAGCGTCAGCCCGAGGTGAGCCTGGGCGATCTGCGCACGGCCTGGCTCGGCCTGCTCAAGCAGGCGCGCATGACCCAGCATCACAAGATCAAGCGCGACGAGCTTTCGGTGCGCGAGCACATGACACTGATTCTGCGCCAGTTGCAGGGCGGCAATTTTCATTCGTTCGAACGCTTGTTCGATGTGCGTCTCGGCGTGCCGGGCCTGGTGGTGAGTTTCATCGCCATGCTCGAACTGGTGCGCGAACATCTGATTGAAGTGACCCAGGGCGAGGCGCTCGCCCCGATTTATGTGAGGCTTGCCGAAAATGCAGACGCTTTACACGCCTGAAGATTTCAAACGCGTGCTGGAGGCCGCGTTGCTCGTGGCGAGCGAGCCGTTGCCGCTCAGCGAGTTGAAACGCCTGTTCGACGACGAGTTCGACGACGATACGTTGCGCACCTTGCTGGCCGACCTGCGTAGCGACTGGTCGCAACGCGGCGTCGAGCTGGCCCAGTTGGCGACCGGTTGGCGCTTCCAGACGCGGCCGGAGTATCAGCCGTATCTGGATAAACTCAAGAACGAGAAACCGCCCAAATATTCGCGCGCCGTGATGGAGACGCTGGCCATCATCGCCTACCGGCAGCCCGTGACGCGCGGCGATATCGAAGAAATTCGCGGCGTGGCGGTTTCGCCGAACATTCTCAAAACCCTCGAAGCACGCGAATGGATCGACGTCGTCGGTCATCGCGATGCGCCGGGACGCCCGGCCTTGTACGCCACCACCAAGAAATTTCTCGACGATCTGGGCTTGCGCAGCCTCGCCGAATTGCCGCCGCTGACGGAAGTCGAGCGGGTCATGGAGAACCCCAATGCCGCCTTCCCGCAAATCTAAGCCTTCGGGCGCCAAAACTTCCCGGATCAATCGCAGCCCCGGCTCGACCGGGACTGCCCGGACGTTGAAACCCCCGCGTGCCACGAAACCCGGTGAAGTCGCTGCCGCCGAGGTCCGAGCCAAGGCCGAGGCTCGGGCCAAGGCCGAAACGCGCACGCCGGCAGCTGCGCCCGTGCGCAAGAAACGCAATGCCAAGGCTTCGCCGATCCGCCCGCCCAGCGGTCCGGCCAGCGGTTCGCGCAAGGCGCGGGCGCAGCAGGTCGCCGAGCGCGCCGCTGCCGGGCTGGAGGTGGCGGGCGCGCCGGGCGACGCCGAGATGGCGGCCGACATCGACGGGCATCCCGCTGTTGCGCCGGCGGCCCGGCGTGCCGCCGTACCGGGGGCGTTTGGCGCTCGCAGTAGTACGGCGGGCCGTGGCGGTCGCGGCGGGCGGGTTGCACTGCCCGAGATTTCGATCAAATTGCAGAAGGCGCTGGCCGATGCAGGACTGGGCTCGCGGCGCGAGATCGAGGCCTGGATTGCCGCCGGACGCGTGAGCGTGAATGGCGAGCCGGCGCATGTCGGTCAGCGCATCGGGCCGGCCGACAAGGTGCGCGTGAATGGCCGCTTGGCGCATTTGCGCTTTGCCGACGAATTGCGCCAGCGTGTGTTGCTGTATCACAAACCCGAAGGCGAGATCGTTTCGCGCAATGACCCGCAGGGGCGTGAGAGCGTGTTCGACAAGCTGCCGAAGATCCGCGGCGGGCGCTGGATTGCGGTCGGCCGTCTGGATTTCAATTCCTGCGGCCTGTTGCTGTTCACCAATGATGGTGCGCTGGCCGATCGCCTGATGCATCCGCGTAATGAACTCGAACGCGAGTATGCGGTGCGCGTGGTCGGCGAGCTTACGCCGACGGCGCGTCAGGAATTGACGACCGGCGTCGAGATCGGCGATGGTCCGGCGCATTTCATCCGGTTGGTCGATGGCGGTGGCGAGGGGACCAATCGCTGGTATCGCGTGACGATCGCCGAGGGGCGCAACCGCGAGGTGCGGCGCATGTTCGAGGCGGTCGGGGTGACGGTGAGCCGTCTGATGCGGGTGCGCTACGGCCCCGTGAATATGCCGCCGCGCCTCAAGCGCGGCATGGTGATGGAGCTCGAACCGGGCGATGTCAGGACCATGCTGAAGTCGATTCCGGTCGTCGCTCCGGCGCGCGAAGACGCGCATGACTCGCTGAAATACAACGAGAATCAGGACGACGAAGAGGACTGATTACAGATCCGGAGACCCCCTGCGGCTTGCTTAGGTAGGGGGTTTTCTGTACAATCAGCCTGTTTAGCGGTGTGGGCATGGCCTTGGCGGGATGTTTGCGACGTGTGCGGTGTTTTTGCAGGCACTCGGCGCCCCGCAGTCAGGCGCGCATCGTTTCCCGCGTTTTAACCCGTGGTTTTTTCAGCATGCGCTGTCGGGCATGTGGATGATCTGGCACGGGCGAAGGCACGGGCCCAGAGATAGCAGGTTCCGGGATGGGCATTGCGCCCATTTTTTATTTGTAGTGCCGGATTGTGTCATCTGCGGGCGAGTGTCGCATGCGGCGGGTGGTGTTGGATTTCGTGGTGTTTGTGTCAAAAGGTGAGGCAGTCATGCAGCTGGCTGAAATGATCGAACAGGCCGTCGTCGGTTTGGGCTATGAACTCGTGGATTTCGAGTCGAGTCCGCGTGCGCGCTTGCTGCGCGTATTCATTGATGCCCCGAAGGGTATCACCGTGGATGATTGTTCCACGGTCAGCAATCACCTGACACGTTTGTTTGCGGTTGAGAATGTGGATTACGACCGTCTTGAGATTTCTTCGCCGGGCCTTGATCGGCCGTTGAAGAAACCGGCGGATTTTGAGCGGTTTACCGGGCAGGAAGTGCAGCTGCGTTTGCGCATGCCGTTGAATGGCCAGCGTAATTTTGCTGGCGTTCTGGATGGCGTGAAGGACGGGGTTTTGTTCGTGCAGGGTACTGAGGCACGTTACGAATTGCCGTTGGAGCAGATCGACAAGGCGCGCCTGGTGCCGAAGTTCTAAGCAGAATTTAAGAGAGATTGCGGGGAGATAGCTAAATGAGTCGCGAATTGTTGCTGCTGGTCGATGCGTTGTCGCGCGAGAAGAACGTGCAGAAGGATATCGTTTTCGCCGCTCTGGAGCTGGCGCTCGCGTCGGCCACCAAGAAGAAGACGAACGAGGAAGCCGATGTGCGTGTGGAGATTGATCGCGAAACCGGCGATTTCGAGGCTTTCCGCCGCTGGCTGGTGGTGGATGACGATCTGCTCGAAAACCCCGAGCAGCAGATCGGTCTCGAAGATGCGCGTGCGCAGATTCCCGATGTTGTGCTCGATGATTACATCGAAGAAGCCCTGGAGCCGGTGGATTTTGGCCGGATTGGTGCGCAGGCCGCCAAGCAGGTCATCATGCAGAAAATTCGCGACGCCGAGCGTGAGCAGATCCTGAATGACTTCCTGGAGCGCAAGGAGCATTTGGTCACGGGTACCGTGAAGCGCATGGAACGCGGCAACGCCATTATCGAGGCCGGGCGCATCGAAGCGATGTTGCCGCGCGATCAGATGATTCCGCGTGAGAATCTGCGTCCCGGTGACCGCGTGCGCGCCTGGCTCATGAAGATCGACCGCACCGCGCGCGGCCCGCAGCTGATCCTGTCGCGCACGGCGCCCGAATTCATCATGAAGTTGTTTGAACTCGAAGTGCCCGAGATCGAGGACGGCCTGCTCGAAATCAAATCGGCCGCGCGTGATCCCGGTGTGCGCGCCAAGATTGCCGTCAAGTCGAACGATCCGCGCGTCGATCCGATCGGTACCTGCGTCGGCATGCGTGGTTCGCGCGTTACCGCGGTGACCAACGAGTTGGCCGGCGAGCGCGTTGATATCATCCTGTGGTCCGCCGATCCGGCGCAGTTCGTCATCGGCGCGCTGGCGCCGGCCGAGGTGTCGAGCATCGTCGTCGATGAAGAGAAGCATGCGATGGATGTTGTCGTGAGCGAGGACAATCTGGCGATTGCCATCGGTCGTGGCGGCCAGAACGTGCGCCTGGCTTCGGAACTCACCGGCTGGACCATCAATCTGATGACGGTCGAGGAGTCGCAACAGAAATCCGAACAGGAGCATGGTGCGATTCGCCAGCTGTTCATGGAAAAACTCGATGTCGATGAGGAAGTCGCCGACATCCTGATCGAGGAAGGACTGTCGACGCTCGAAGAAGTTGCCTACGTGCCGCTCAACGAAATGTTGGAGATCGAGGCTTTTGACGAAGCGACAGTGAATGAGCTGCGTGAACGGGCGCGCAATGTGCTGCTGACCGAAGCCATCGTCGATGAGGAGCAGCTCGAGAACGTTTCTGCCGATCTGCTCGAAGTCGATGGCATGGACAAGTCGCTGGCTGCCAAGCTGTCGCGCAATCAGGTGCGCTCGCGCGACGATCTGGCCGATCTGGCGACCGACGAGCTCATGGAATACACCGGCATTGATGAAGATCGCGCCAAAACTCTGATCACCAAGGCGCGTGCGCACTGGTTCGCAGCAGAATAATCGCAGGGGACCTGCCATATGTCACAGATGAACGTTACACAATTCGCCAGCGAGCTGAAAATGCCCGCGACTGCGCTGCTTGAGCAGTTGCAGAAGGCTGGCGTCAGCAAACAGGCAGCCGAAGATACGCTGACCGAGCAGGACAAGGCCAAGCTGCTTGAATATCTGCGCAAATCGCATGGCGAGACCGAGAGCAAGGCCAAGATTACGCTGACGCGCAAGAAGACCACGGAGATCAAATCGGCCGATGCGAGCGGAAAATCGCGCACGATTCAGGTCGAGGTGCGCAAGAAACGTGTGCTGGTGCGTCGTGACACTCCGGAGGCGGTCGTGCCTGCTGCGCCGTCGCCCGAGCTTGTGGCTGCGCCGGTCGTCAAGGTCGAGCCTGTCGTGGAGCAGGTTCCCGTCCAGCCCGTCAGTGAACCCGTGATCGAGGTCGTGGAGGCTGTCGAAGTCGCACCGGTTGCCGAGGCCCCGGCTATGGTCGAGGTTGAGCCGGCGGCGAAGGTGGAGTCGGAGCCGGAGCCGGAGCCCGCGCCCGTTGAAGTTGCCAAGCCGGCCAAAGCCGCCAAGGCGACCAAAACCGCAGATGCGACAGAAAAACCTGCCGTTGCAGCGAAGAAACCCGCGGCGGCGGAAGCCAAGCCCGCGCCGGCTGCACCAGCCGGCACTGCGCCGACGCGCGTGCTGCGGCATGTGATCGGCGCCGAACAGGCCGAATTGCGTCAGCGCGAAGCGCAGCGTCAATCCGAATTGCGTGCGCGTCAGGAGGCCGAATTCAAGCAGAAGCAGGAGCGCGTGCGCCTCGAAGCCGAGCAGCGCCTGGCTGCCCAGCAGGCTGCCATCGAGGCGGCGCGCAAGGCGGCCGAGCCTGCGCCAGCCGAAAGCAAGGCTGCGCCGGGTGTCAGCGGTACGCTGCACAAGCCGGCCATCAAACCGGAGGACAAGAAACCCGGCGCCAAGAAGCCGGCATCGACCTGGAAGGAAGATGCGGCGAAGAAGCGCGGCATCAAGACGCGCGGTGATACCGGCGTCTCGGGCTGGCGTGGTGCGGGCGGCTCGAAGTCGCGTCGCCATGGCGGCCATGGCCAGGAAGAGGCGGCTGTGCAGCAGCCGGCCGAGCAGATCGTGCGCGATGTGCATGTGCCGGAGACCATTTCGGTGGCTGACCTGGCGCACAAGATGTCGGTCAAGGCGACTGAAGTCATCAAGGCGCTCATGAAAATGGGATCGATGGTGACCATCAATCAGGTGCTGGATCAGGAAACCGCGATGATTCTCGTCGAGGAAATGGGCCATCGGCCGTTTGCCGCCAAGCTTGACGATCCGGATGCCTTCCTTGAGGAAGAGCACGCCAGCCACAAGGAAGTCGAATTGCTGCCGCGAGCCCCCGTGGTCACCGTCATGGGTCACGTCGACCACGGCAAGACCTCGTTGCTCGATTACATCCGCAAGACGCGCGTGGCGCACGGCGAAGCCGGGGGCATTACGCAGCATATCGGCGCGTATCACGTCGAGACGCCGCGCGGCATGGTGACCTTCCTCGACACTCCGGGTCACGAAGCATTTACGGCGATGCGGGCGCGCGGCGCCAAGGCGACCGACGTGGTGATCCTTGTGGTTGCTGCCGATGACGGCGTTATGCCGCAGACGCGCGAGGCGATTGCGCACGCCAAGGCGGGCGGTGTGGCGCTGGTGGTGGCGATGAACAAGATCGACAAGCCCGATGCGAACCCGGAACGCCTCAAGCAGGAACTGATTGCCGAAGGCGTGGTGCCCGAAGAGTACGGCGGCGAGTCGCCGTTCGTTGCGGTTTCGGCCAAGACGGGCGCCGGTATCGACGATCTTCTGGAGCATGTGCTGCTGCAGGCCGAAGTCATGGAACTCAAGGCGCCCAAGGATGCGCCGGCCAAGGGATTGGTCATCGAAGCGCGTCTCGACAAGGGCAAGGGGCCGGTGGCAACGGTACTCGTGCAGTCGGGTACTTTGCGCCGCGGCGATGCGTTGCTGGTGGGCGCCGTGTATGGCCGTGTGCGGGCCATGCTGGACGAGAACGGTCTGCCTATCGAAGAGGCCGGTCCTTCGATTCCGGTCGAAATTCAGGGCCTTTCGGACGTGCCGTCGGCAGGTTCGGAAGCTTTCGTGATGGCCGACGAGCGCCGTGCGCGCGAAATCGCCCTGTTCCGCCAGGGCAAATTCCGCGACGTCAAGCTCGCCAAGCAGCAGGCCGCCAAGCTCGAAAACATGTTCGAGAACATGGGGCAGGCCGAGGCCAGCCAGTTGGCGCTGATCGTCAAATCGGACGTGCAGGGCTCGCAGGAGGCGTTGATTCATGCCTTGAATCAGCTGTCGACCAATGAGGTCAAGGTGAATGTGATTCATGCCGCCGTCGGCGGCATCAGCGAATCCGACGTCAACCTCGCGGCGGCTTCGAAGGGCGTGGTGATCGGCTTCAATACGCGTGCCGATGCGCAAGCGCGCAAGCTGGCCGAGAGTCTCGGCGTGGATATCCGTTATTACTCGATCATTTACGATGCGGTCGACGATGTGCGGGCGGCGATGTCGGGCATGCTGTCGCCCGAGAAGCGTGAGCAGGTGATCGGTCAGGTCGAAGTGCGTCAGGTGTTCCGCATTTCGAAGATTGGCGCTGTGGCCGGCTGTATGGTGACTGAAGGTGTCGTGAAGCGCGGTTCGCGTGTGCGGGTGATGCGCAAGGACGAGATCATTCATACGGGCGAGCTCGATTCGCTCAAGCGCTTCAAGGACGACGTCAAGGAAGTCAAGAATGGCTTCGAGTGCGGTTTGTCGCTCAAGAACTTCAACGATCTCGAACCGGGCGATCGGCTCGAAATCTTCGATATTCAGGACGTCGCCCGTACGCTCTGATTCACTGGCTGAACGCTACGCGCGACGGCAGTTCCGGCTGTTGCGCGTAGCGGAGACCGCATAGCATTCCACGCCTTCATGAAAAATTTTTCACGCAGCGACCGCGTCGTCGAGCAGATCCAGCGTGAGCTGGCCGAACTGATCCAGCTTGAGCTCAAGGACCCGCGCGTGCGGCTGGTGACTTTAACCGGCGTTGAAATTACGCCCGACTACGCCCACGCCAAGGTCTTCTATACGACGCTTGCCGGCGCCGAACATCTGCCCGAGATCGCCAATGGCCTGCGCCGGGCGAGCAGCTTTCTGCGCCGCGAGCTGGGTCGGCGCGTACGCATACACCACACGCCCGAACTGCATTTCGTGTATGACGCGTCGGTTGAGAATGGGACGCGTCTTTCGCAGCTGATTGATCAGGCCGTGCAGAGCGGTCGCAGCGCGGATCCGGCTGACGGCGCGGAATGATTTTTCACCCGCTGCAGGACTGTCGTGATCGCATGAATGCTCCCAGACGCCCGCCGCGGCGTTGTGTCGACGGCGTATTGCTGCTCGACAAACCCTGTGGTCTGACCTCGAATTCCGCCTTGCAGGTGGCGCGCCGCCTGTTTAATGCCGCCAAGGCCGGCCATACCGGTACGCTCGATCCGCTGGCGACGGGCCTGCTTCCCTTGTGCTTTGGCGAAGCGACCAAGTTCGCCGGCGAATTGCTCGATGCCGACAAGGCTTACGATGCCGTGCTCAAGCTCGGGGTGACGACGAATACCGCCGATGCCGAAGGCGAGGTGCTGCAGGTGCGGCCCGTGAGTTTCTCGGCCGAACAGCTGGCGGTTGCCTTGGAGCGCTTTCGTGGGCCGATCGAACAGATTCCACCCATGCACTCGGCGCTCAAGCGCGACGGCAAGCCGTTGTATGAATACGCGCGTCAGGGCCTGGTGCTCGAACGCCAGCCACGGCAGGTCACGATTCATGCACTGCAGTTGCAGGCGCAGACAGCCGATACGTTGTCGATCAGCGTCGATTGCAGCAAGGGGACGTATATCCGCACACTGGCCGAGGACATCGGCGAGATGTTGGGTTGCGGCGCGCATCTGATTTCCTTGCGTCGCACGCGTATCGGCCGACTGCAACTGGGTCAGGCCGTGACGCTCGCGCAGATTGAGGCCCGGGCGCTTGAACAGCGCGACGGTTTACTGGCGCCTGTCGATGCCTTGCTTGAGGGCTTGCCCTGCGCCGATCTGGATGCCGAACGCGCCGGACGACTGCTGCATGGTCAGTCGGTGAGCTGGAGCGGTGCGCCGGGACGCTGGCGCGCTTACACTGACGGGGTGTTTTTGGGCTTGTGCGTGCTTGATCAGGCTGGCCTACTGACACCGCGTCGCCTGATTGCCGGGCTTTGAGAAAATACCCGTTGCGATATTTGATTTGCACTTGAGTTGATGAGTGGTATCCAGCTATAATTCTTCGTTTTCAAAGAAACCCAAAGAGAAACCAGATGGCAATTTCAACCGTTGAAAAAGCAAAAATTGTTTCGGATTACCAGCGCGCTCAAGGCGACACGGGATCTCCCGAAGTTCAGATCGCTTTGCTGACCGCGCGCATCAATGGCCTGACCGGTCATTTCAAGGCCAACGTCAAGGATCATCACTCGCGTCGTGGTCTGCTGATGATGGTCAATCAGCGCCGCAAACTGCTCGATTACCTGAAGCGCAAGAATGCTGACAGCTATCGTTCGTTGCTGGGTCGCCTCGGTCTGCGCAAGTAAGATTTTTACTGCCGACGCGGCATGACAATACCATTGCTGGTAAAACCAATGGCGCGTACAGCGTGACCGCACAGCGTAGTTGTCGCATGCGGTTCGCGCAGCTTGCCCGAATCCTGGACGCGGCGTCCATCCGGGCATAACCATCGCCGGCGTCAGCCAGAAACAGGCTGCGCCGGCTTTGTCGTTTTAACGTCCCTGCAACGATGTCATCACCATATGTTTCGTTGTGCGACGGTCGATGAATTAATGATGAAAGGATAATCCCTTGCTCGACCTTACTCCTGTCAAGAAAAGCTTTACCTATGGCGCCCATACGGTCACCCTGGAAACCGGCGAGATTGCTCGTCAGGCCGGTGGCGCTGTGCTGGTGACCATGGACGACACTGCCGTTCTGGCGACTGTGGTGGCCCGTACTGAACCCAAGCCCGGCCAGGATTTTTTTCCGCTGACCGTCGATTATGTCGAAAAGACTTATGCCGCCGGTCGTATTCCGGGGGGGTTCTTCAAACGCGACGGACGTCCTTCCGAGAAGGAAACGCTGACCTCTCGTTTGATTGACAGGCCGATTCGTCCCCTGTTCCCCGAAGGCTTCATGAATGAAGTGCAAGTGATTGTTCACGTGATGTCGAGTAACCCGGAGGTCGATCCGGATATTCCGGCGCTGATCGGCGCTTCGGCTGCGCTGGCCATTTCGGGTGTGCCATTTGCTGGCCCGATCGGCGCTGCGCGCGTGGGCTATATCAACGGCCAGTATGTGATGTGTCCGACGCTGTCGCAGGTCAAGGAAAGCCAGCTGAACCTCGTCGTCGCCGGTACCGCTGGCGCCGTGCTGATGGTCGAGTCGGAAGCGCAGCAGCTGTCCGAAGAAGTCATGCTCGGCGCCGTGGTGTATGGCCACGAGCAGATGCAGGTGGCCATCAAGGCGATCAACGAACTCGTCGAAGTTGCCGGCAAGCCCGAGTGGGACTGGCAGGCGCCTGCCAAGGACGAGGCGCTGATCGCCAAGGTCGTCGAACTCGCTGAAGCCGAACTGCGCGATGCTTATCGCATCACGCAGAAGCAGGCGCGTACGCTCAAGACACGCGAAATCACCAGCAAGGTGGTGGCTGCGTTGTGCTCGGGCGAGGGTGCCGCCGATGCGAATACCGTCAAGAACCACCTGTTCGATCTCGAAGCCAAGATCGTGCGCAATCAGATCCTCAACGGCGAGCCTCGCATCGACGGTCGTGATACGCGCACCGTGCGCCCGATTGCGATTCGCAATGGCGTCCTGCCGCGCACTCACGGTTCGGCGCTGTTCACGCGCGGCGAAACGCAGGCGTTGGTGGTGGCCACGCTGGGTACCGGGCGCGACGAACAGATCATTGATGCCCTGCAGGGTGAATATCGCGACCGCTTCATGCTTCACTACAACATGCCGCCTTTCGCCACGGGCGAAACGGGGCGCGTGGGTACGCCCAAGCGGCGCGAAATCGGTCATGGTCGTCTGGCCAAGCGTGCGTTGATCGCCGTGCTGCCGACGCCGGAAGAATTCGGCTACAGCATGCGCGTGGTTTCCGAAATCACCGAGTCGAACGGTTCGAGCTCGATGGCTTCGGTGTGCGCCGGTTCGCTGGCGCTCATGGATGCTGGCGTGCCGCTCAAAGCGCATGTCGCCGGCATCGCCATGGGCTTGATCAAGGAAGGCAACCGTTTCGCCGTGCTGACCGACATTCTGGGTGATGAGGATCACTTGGGCGACATGGACTTCAAGGTGGCTGGTACCGAAACCGGTGTGACCGCACTGCAGATGGACATCAAGATTCAGGGCATCACCAAGGAAATCATGCAGGTTGCCTTGGCGCAGGCGCAGCAGGCGCGTCTGCATATCCTGGGCCTCATGAAGGGATCGATGTCGGGTCATCGCGAGGAAGTGTCAACGTTCGCGCCGCGCATGATCACCATGAAGATCAACCCCGAGAAGATTCGTGACGTGATCGGCAAGGGCGGTGCGGTGATTCGCGCGCTGACCGAGGAAACCGGCGCCGTGATCGATATCGAGGACGACGGCACGATTACTATTGCTTCGGTCAGCGCCGACGCAGCTCAGGCCGCCAAGAAGCGCATCGAGGACATCACGGCGGAAGTCGAAGTCGGCCGCATCTACGAAGGCACGGTGCTGCGCCTGCTGGACTTCGGTGCCCTTGTCAGCCTGCTGCCGGGCAAGGATGGTCTGCTGCATATCTCGCAGATCGCCAACGAGCGCGTGAATGCGGTGGCCGATTACCTGAAGGAAGGCCAGATCGTCAAAGTCAAGGTCATCGAGACCGACGACAAGGGGCGTGTGCGCCTGTCGATGAAGGCCGCTGCTCCCGAGCAGCCTGCCGCGGAAGCTGCACCCAAGTAATTCCGGGGGGCACGCAACAAAAAAGGACGCTCAGGCGTCCTTTTTTGTTGCTCATCCGGCGCTACATGTCGCTGCGGTTCGTTGCGATTTTTGGGTGCAGCGCACTAGAACCTTGGCATCCCGTTTTGCTGGGCAAACTCCTGCATCTGACGCCGCGATGGCGCCGGGTGAATGAGCCAGGAGGTTATTTTGCGACCTGCTTTTCGCGCATTTCTTCCAGCGTCTTGCAGTCGATGCAGAGCGTTGCGGTGGGGCGGGCTTCGAGACGCTGCAGCCCGATTTCCACGCCGCAGCTTTCGCACAGGCCGTATTCGCCGTTTTCTATGCGTTCGAGCGCTTCGTCAATTTTCTTGATGAGTTTGCGTTCGCGATCGCGGTTGCGCAGCTCCAGCGCTATATCGGATTCCTGGCTGGCGCGGTCATTCGGATCGGCAAATACCGTAGCCTCTTCCTGCATGGTATGGACAGTCCGCTCGACGTCTCCCAGCAGCTCTTCCTTGAGTGTCTGGAGAATCTTGCGAAAGTGTGTCTGTTGTTTGTTGTTCATATGTTTCATGCCCTGGTTGGGTGCGGGTACGGAATGTTGATTTGATGCGTGGTTCGTCGGTCGCTTCTCTCGCATCAACACGCCAGACGATTGGTTGTCACGCGCGGTTGCTGTTGCTATGCCGTCTATGCCACTGCCATTCGGCGGTTGGAGTGTTGAACGGTTCTGATCCTGGGTCGGTGATCAGTCTTCGAAAAAGGGTGCTTTATAAACCAATTGCGTCGGTGTCGCAAGTTAAACCATGACGCAGAAGTGTGCAAGATTTGACCAGCCCGAGTGGTGAGCGTATAGTGCCGAGCTCTCGGGGCGTAGCGCAGCCCGGTAGCGCGCTTGCTTTGGGAGCAAGATGTCGGAGGTTCGAATCCTCTCGCCCCGACCATTATTTGGATCGCTCCTTCGATTCCGACGCGGCAGTAGCTCAGCTGGATAGAGCAACGGCCTTCTAAGCCGTAGGTCGGGGGTTCGAGCCCCTCCTGCCGCGCCAGCTTTCAGTCGGTTTGCGTTGCGCTGTCGCAGCGTCTTATGACAAATTCAAGTTTATTGTCATTTCTTGTGGATGTGTTTTTACAGCCACCGATTCGTTCGACGCAGTGTTATTGACTTGCTAGGCTAAACGCTTTAGTATTCGCGACCTCTCGGCGCATGCAGCTTCGCTGAAGCCAAGCCTAGATTGTGAATGTCGCGAGATTTGTATTGAATTGGCACTTGCCAATTTCATTGGTGGCCGTAGCTCAGTTGGTAGAGTCCTGGATTGTGATTCCAGTCGTCGTGGGTTCGAGTCCCATCGGTCACCCCAGTTTTTCGTTGTACGAACAGAGCCCGTTCAGGGCTCTTTTTGTTTTGTGAATTGTTCAAAATCGCGCGGATTTAATTGTCAAACTCATAAACGTGAGGGTAGAATCAACGCGCCACCACCAGAACGGTGGTTACAATGGCGTCCTACAAAGCAATCAATATCAAACCAAAGGAAAATCCATGAACAAATCTGAACTCATCGAAGTCGCGGCAAAAGAAGCTGATGTCAGCAAAGTTGCAGCAGGCAATGTGCTGGATGCAATCGTGGCCGCCATTACCAAGGCAGTTGCCAAGGGCGATACCGTGACCCTGATCGGCTTCGGAACTTTCGGTTCTTCCAAGCGCGCTGCCCGTACCGGCCGCAACCCGCAGACCGGCAAGGAACTCAAGATTGCCGCGACCACGGTTCCCAAGTTCAAGGCTGGCGCCGGTTTCAAGGCTGCTGTGGCTGGCAAGAAAAAGGCCGCCAAGAAGTAAGCAGAACCTAATTACAACGGCCTTGGTCTATCCAGGGCCGTTGGTTGTAGTCAGGAGGCGAACCGATATGACTGGTTCGCCTTTTTGCATCTTTTCCTGGAAGGAAATGCATTCGTTGCCTAATTGATGCTTTGATTCATGCATCGGCTTTCCTGCATTTCGTCTTTACTTCCGCTGTGCGTTTTCGGTAGATCAGCATGTTTGAATACATTCAAAACAATCGCAGACTTGTCCAGTTGTTCCTGGCCCTGATTACATTGCCATTTGCATTTTTTGGCATCGAGTCTTTTGTTCAAAATTCAGGCAATGGCGATTCGGTCGCTTCTGTCGGGCCAAGTAAAATCAGCACGCAGGAATTTCAACAGGCATTACGCGAGCAACAGGATCGTTTGCGTCAGCAGTTTGGTCGTGAAATTCCGCCGGCGATGCTCGATGGGCCGGAGGTTCGTCGGGCGGTTCTGGACAAATTGCTGAATCAGCGCATCCTTGCCCTGCATGCAACCAAGTCGCACTTGACGATTGATGACGTGCAGCTTAGTCAGATCATTCAGTCAATTCCGAGTCTTCAGGATAATGGCAAATTTTCTCGCGCCCGCTACGATGCGGTGATTGCCTCTCAGGGAATGAGTCCCGAATATTTCGAGCATCGTCTGCGCCAGGATTTCATTCAGCAGCAGGCGCTGACTGCCGTGCGTGATGCCTCCCTGGTTGGTGGGGCTGCAAATCGCTGGATTGCCGCGCAGCAGGAAGAGCGCGAAGTCAGCGAGTTTCAGATCAAACCCGACCAATTTTCTGCTCAGGTAAAGCTTTCTGCTGAGGCCAGCAAAAATTATTATGAGGCCCATCGCAAGGAGTTCGAAACCCCCGAGCAGTTGCGTGCAGAATATCTGCAGCTGAGCCAGGACACGCTGGCGGTGCAGGTCAGCGTGAGTGAGGATGAAATCAAGGCTTGGTACCAGGGGCATCTCGATCGCTACAAGCAGGCTGAACAGCGTCGTGCCAGCCATATTCTGATTCGCCTCGACAAGTCGGCGCCAGAAGCTGAAGTCAAGGCGGCGCAGGTCAGGATCGAGGAGATTCTGGCGCAAGTCAGGAAGAGTCCTGCCGATTTCACCAAACTTGCCAAGCAGCATTCGCAGGATCCCGGCTCGGCAGAGAGGGGCGGTGATCTCGACTGGTTTGGTCGCGGCATGATGGTCAAGTCATTCGAAGAGGCTGCCTTTTCGCTGAAGGAAAACGAAACCAGTGGCGTAGTGCGTTCGGACTTCGGTTTTCATGTACTCAAGCTGACGGGCATCAAGGCCGAGCAGGTCAAGGCGCTGGATCAGGTGCGTGCCGACATTGCGGATGAACTCAAGCGCCAGGCTGCGGCGAAAAAATATGCCGAGCTTGCCGAGTCTTTCAGCAATATGGTGTATGAGCAGGCTGACAGCCTGAATGCGGCGGCCGAAAAGTTCAAGCTGCCATTGCAGCAGAGCGCATGGATCGTCAAGGGGCAGGCGAATGCAGGCCCACTAGGCAATCCAAAGCTGGCTGTGGCATTGTTTAGCGACGACGCCGTCAAGAATAAGCGCAACACCGAGGCTGTTGAGGTTGCAGCGAACACACTGGTTGCCGCGCGCGTGCTCGAATACAAGCCGGCAGCCTTGCAGCCGTTTGAGGCCGTCAAGGCCGCGATTGAGGCGCGGCTGGTGCGTCAGGAAGCTGCCAGTCTTGCGGTGAAGGAAGGTGAAGCAAGGTTGGCCAAACTTACGCGCGGCGAAATGGCCGAGGCGGGTTGGGGCGCAGCGCGCAGCGTGTCGCGTGCTGCTGCGGCGGCGTCTGGCTTTGCGCCCGATGCCTTGCGTGCGGTTTTCAGGGCGGATACCGCCAAATTGCCCGCGTATGCCGGAATTGCATTGCCCGATGGCGGCTATGCGCTGTATCGCATTTCACAGGTCAAACCATATGTCGCTGCCGCCGAGGAAACGCCGCGCGCGAAGACGCTGCGTCAGCAATATGCGCGGGTGGTGGCTGAGGAGGAACTCATGGCCTGGCTGGCGTTTCTGCGCTTGCAGTATCCGGTTGAAATCAACAAGACTGTTCTTGAAGCCAAGGACAAGTAATCGGCAGCAGGGTTTGCTGGCGGAAAAAAAGGCCCGGGTTCAACCGGGCCTTTTTTATTGCCGTGAGGATCTGGTGCCCAGATCAGGCAGGCAGCGGTGCGGCATTGCCTAGCGCCGTGGTATTGAAACCGCCATCGACATACATGATCTCACCAGTGATGCCGCTTGCCAGATCGGAACACAGGAATGCCGCGGCATTGCCGACTTCCTCGATCGTCACATTGCGACGCAGCGGTGCATGGTGTGCGTTGTAGGAGAGCAATTTGCCGAAACTGCCGATTCCCGAGGCCGCAAGTGTCTTGATCGGGCCGGCTGAAATCGCATTCACCCGCGTGCCTTCCGGTCCCATGCTGGCTGCCATGTAGCGCACCGAAGCTTCGAGACTGGCCTTGGCCAAACCCATGACGTTGTAATTCGGCATGGTACGTACCGCGCCGAGATAGCTCAATGCCAGCATCGAGCCATTGCGTCCCTGCATGAGTGGGCGGGCTCCCTTGGCGAGCGCCGGGAAACTGTAGGCCGAGACTTCGTGGGCGATGCGGAAGGCTTCGCGTGAAATGGCGTCGAGAAAATCGCCTTCGAGCGCCTCGTTCGGTGCAAAGGCGATCGAATGCACGAGACCGTCGAGGCTGCTCCATTGTTTGCCGATGTCGGAAAACAGTGCATCGATCTGTGCATCTTCTGCCACGTCACAGGCGAAGATCGGTGGGTTGCCGAAATCCTGAACAATTTTTTCGACACGTTCCTGAACACGTTCGTTCTGGTAAGTAAAGGCCAGTTCCGCGCCTTCACGATGCATTGCCTTGGCAATGCCGTAGGCGATCGAGCGATTGGACAGAAGACCGGTAATCAGAATGCGTTTGCCAGCGAGAAAACCCATGGTTCGTTCCTGAGTGGATTGATCTGGGGAATTATAGCGGATCGCCGTGCAGGCGTGAGTGGCAAAGTCTTTCTGTGTAATCCGGCGCGGGATTCAGGCTGGGCATGCCAGCGGGTGCTGGCGATAAAACAGATTGAGTTGCCGATAGACGTCGGGGTAGGTGTCACGCAACAACTGCGGGGTTTCGAAGAAGGACTCACTCATCACGGCGAAGAACTCGGCCGGCGAGTCGGCTGCATAGGGATCGAGGCGGGAATCCTCTCCCGCATCGACGCGTTGGCAAAAGTTCTCATAGGCCGGCTGGAAGGCTGCGCGCCAGGCTTGACGTGTCATGTTGGCATGCAGCGGCGGCAGTCCGTCGGCATGCCCCGTGAGCATGTCAAGCTTGTGCGCGAATTCGTGAATCACGACGTTGATGCCCGGGCATCCGGTATCCCGGTCCTGGTGGATCGCTGGTGCCGGATCGCTCCAGGATAGCAGTACCGGTCCGTACTCCCAAGTTTCACCGAGAACCGGATCGTCGAATTCATGCACGATACCGTCGGCATCCATTTCATGACGCGGGACAATGAAGTCGCCTGGATAGACGATGATGCCGACCCAGCTTGAATACCATTCGAGACCGAGCTGGAGGATCAGCAGACAGGCTTGCAGGGCTATGATGAGCTGATGTTCGAGATGCAGTTCGAGTCCCTGAGCGCCGCTCATTTGTTTGGTGGCGAGAAACTCCAGCACCAGTTGGCGCAACTTTTGCCGTTCCGCATTCGACAGATGGCTGAGAAACGGCAGCCGAGCTTCGGCTTGTTGCCACTGTAACGGGCTGATTTCGATGCTCGATATCCGTTGTTTGCGCAACCATTGGCGCAAGCGGTGCATGATCATGAGAGGGGCGTGTGCGGTTGGTTCAAGCATTGTGAGCGGCAGCAGGCGAATTATGCCGTGCATTCTGTTCCGATCGTATGGGTTGGATGAACTGGGGGCGGAGCATTCGGTTGGGCAACACGCTGTGCGGCAATCTGGGATAATGCTCCCATGGTTTCCGTGCTCCACGCTTTGAAGCAGGCCGATGTCGCAAAGGGCATCGATGCCGCATCCTTTGCCTTGCTTAGCGCCGGTCAGACCCCGGCTGGCTGTGCCTTGTTGGAGCGGGCGCTCAAGCTGGCCGGGGAATGGTATGGCGATGCCACGTTGT
Organism: Pseudomonadota bacterium; assembly: GCA_052034445.1. GTDB lineage: Bacteria > Pseudomonadota > Gammaproteobacteria > Burkholderiales > Rhodocyclaceae > Sterolibacterium. The sequence continues at coordinate 23,185 of JBPOIN010000068.1, forward strand.
CCACCGGTGAATCTGTTCTGGAGCACGCTTGTGGCATGGCGTTGATTGCAGCTTCGTTGAATCTGGATATTGATGCGCGTCTGGCGGCCATCCTGTTCATGCTCAACGAGGACATGGGGCTGACCGGTGATGGTCAGGTGAGCGAGGAAACCCTGAGCGATGCGTTCGGAGCGAACGTTTCAGGCCTGGTCGAAGGTTTGCGCCGCCTGAATCATTTGCGCCTGTTGCCGCTTTCCCGCACTGGCGCGTCGGTCGAGATCCGGGCGCAGGCAGAAACCCTGCGCAAGATGCTGCTGGCGATGGTCGAGGATGTCCGCGTCGTGCTGCTGCGTCTGGCGAGCCGTACGCAGACCTTGCGTTTTCTCACGGATCAGCCCGGTGCCCAGCGCGAGGAAACGGCCCATGAGACGCTGGAAATCTACGCCCCACTGGCGAATCGTCTCGGGGTCTGGCAGCTCAAATGGGAACTTGAGGATCTTTCATTCCGCTTCATCGAGCCGGCAATCTATAAAAGCATCGCGCGCAAGCTCGACGAGAAACGCGTCGAGCGAGAGCAGTTCATCGCCACGACGATCGAGCAGCTCAAGGCGCAATTGCGCGAAGCCGGCATCGAGGCCGAGGTGTATGGGCGGCCGAAACATCTCTACAGTATCTGGAACAAGATGCGCGGCAAGCGCATCGATTTTGAGGAGGTCTATGACGTGCGCGCCTTGCGCGTGCTCGTTGAGGATGTTCAGGATTGCTACCGTGCGTTGAGTGTCGTGCATCATCAGTGGCGACCGATCCCGGGTGAGTTCGACGATTACATCGCCCAGCCGAAGGGCAATTACTACCGTTCCTTGCATACCGCAGTGCTGGCCGAGGATGGTCGGCCCTTTGAGGTGCAGATTCGCACCTACGAGATGCATCAGCATTCCGAACTCGGTGTTGCGGCACATTGGCGTTACAAGGAATCGAGTACACAATCCAAGTCGGCCAGTCGCAGCGATTCAGCCTACGACGACAAGATCGCCTGGCTGCGTCAGCTGCTTTCCTGGCGCGATGAAATCACCGACAGCTCTGAATGGGTTGAGCAATTCAAGCGTGCCGAACTCGACGATACGATCTATGTGCTGACGCCGCAAGGGCGGGTCATCGATCTCGCGCGCGGTGCGACTCCGGTTGACTTTGCCTATCGAGTGCATACGGATCTTGGCCATCGTTGTCGCGGTGCGCGCGTTGATGGACAGATGGCGCCTTTGAACAGTCAGCTGGCGAATGGCCAGCGCGTCGAGATCATGGCGGCCAAGCAGGGGGGGCCGTCCCGTGACTGGTTGAACCCTGCTCAAGGCTATCTGGCGACGCAGCGTGCGCGGCAAAAGGTCAAGCAATGGTTTGCGGCACAGGATGAAAGCGTCACCATGACGCATGGGCGAGCTTTCATCATGCGCGAATTGCAGCGCGAAGGCCAGACCCAGACCAATATCGAAACACTGGCACAGAAGCTTGGTTTCAAGGATGCGGGAGAGCTGTATCTGGCGGCCGGGCGCGGCGAGGTCGGCGCACGTGCGTTGCAGCTTGCGTTGCGTGGCGAAACTGAAGTGGCGTTTGTCGAGCCGGAAATCCTCACTCGCCGCAGCAAGGCCAGCGAAGCGGATGGAGGCATCCGCATCGTTGGTGTTGAAAAAATCATGACCCAGCTGGCGCGCTGCTGCAAGCCGGTGCCGCCGGATGCCATTTCCGGTTTCGTGACGCGTGGCAATGGCGTGTCGATTCACCGTGTCGAGTGTCAAAATTACAAAAAGATGGCATTGCGCAACCCCGAGCGCGTGATTAGTGCCGAGTGGGGCAGCAAACACGCAGAAACGCCGGGGACTGCACCGCATGGTCTGTATTCGGTCGATATCGTGGTGCGTGCGGATGATCGGCAGGGGTTACTGCGTGACATCTCCGAAGTCTTCTCGCGCGAGAAAATCAATGTGACCGCGGTCAAGACCTTCTCGCGTCAGGGGGCGGCACAGATGTCTTTCACTCTGGAACTCGGCGGTGTGCCACAGTTGCAACGCGTCCTCATGCTGGTGCGCGATGTGCAAGGCGTCACGGAAGTGCGGCGCGCCTGAGCATCCGCAGGCTGTTCGGGCTTTGCAGCGCATTCAATCGGCTGCGTCCGAGGCCGATCCCAGGCACTGACAATTTTTCTTGTTCGATTGATGAGCATTTGTGCCCGGCCAGCCGGGCCGGGAGTGGTGATGAGTGTCAAAGCCATGTTTGATCTGACGGGCAGACTTGCGCTGGTGACCGGAGCGTCACGCGGCCTCGGCCTGCAGATGACGGAGGCGCTTGGTGAAATGGGCGCCAGCGTGGCGATTTGTGCGCGCAAATCGGACGAACTCGATGCGGCGGTCGCCCAGCTCGAAGCGCAGGGCATCAAGGTGCAGGCGCACGTGGTGGATCTTGGTGACGGCGCCGCGGCTTCGCTCATGGTCGATGCAGTTCTGGGGTGTGCAAAACCTATCGACATCCTCGTGAATAATGCCGGTGCGAGCTGGGGGGCGCCAGCCGCGGAATATCCGGATGCGGCCTGGCGCAAGGTCATGAGTCTCAATGTGGATGCGCTGTTTTATCTGACGCGCGAAGTCGGGCGGCGCTGCATGATTCCTCAGCGTTCGGGGCGGATCATCAATATTGCTTCGATCGCAGGGCTTGCGGGTAACCCGTCGGGTGTCGAGACGATCGCCTACAACACCAGCAAGGGGGCGGTGATCAATTTCACGCGTGCGCTGGCGGCGGAGTGGGGACAGTACAACATTAACGTGAATGCGATCAGTCCCGGTTTTTTTCGTTCGAAGATGTCCCAGGGGCTGCTCGACAGAATCGAGGAGCGGGTGATCGCCGCCACGCCATTGCACCGCTTGGGCGGTGCGGAGGATCTGAAGGGCGCCGTGGTGTTTCTGGCATCCGAGGCGGCGCGGCATGTCACGGGACAGAATCTCGTGGTCGATGGCGGCGCAAGCATCTGTTGACCAATAGGTGCTGGCGGCACATGCAGAGGATATGAACGGCAATGAGTGATAAGAACCTGCAGATATTGCTGGCAGGGCGGCCGAGTGGCTGGGTCGAGGAGCGGCATTTTCGTCTGGTCGAAACGCCGATTCCCGCGCCGCGGGAAGGTGAAGTGCTGGTTCGCAACCACTATCTGTCGCTCGATCCCTACATGCGCGGACGCATGAATGCGGCACGCTCGTATGCGCCGCCTGCGGTTCTGGATGAGGTCATGATCGGCGCCACGGCCGGCGAGGTGTTGCACTCTAGGCATCCTGATTTCGCGGTGGGCGACAGGGTGGTGGGGCGGCTCGGTTGGCAACTGTATGCCGTCAGCGACGGTGCGGGCTTACGCAAGGTGGATGCGCGCATTCATCCGTTGACGAGTTATCTCGGGGTGCTGGGCATGACGGGCGTGACAGCCTGGCATGGGCTGATGGACATCTGCGCGCCGCAGCACGGTGAAACCGTGGTGGTCACTGCGGCGGCGGGTGCGGTGGGCAGCGTGGTTGGTCAGCTGGCGAAAATTCACGGCTGTCGCGCCGTGGGGATTGCAGGCGGGCCGGAGAAATGCCGGCATGTGGTCGAGGATCTGGGTTTCGATGCCTGCATCGACTACAAAAACGGTCAACTGCGCGAGGATCTTACGCACCATGTGCCGCAGGGAGTCGACTGCCTGTTCGAGAATGTCGGTGGCGAGATATTTGATGCCTTGCTCGGGCGCATGAACGCCCATGCGCGTATTGCACTGTGCGGACTGATCTCGCAGTACAACAGCGCCCCCGTGCCGTTGAAGAATTCGGCTTCGCTGTTGATCAATCGCATCAAGCTGCAGGGTTTCATCATTACCGAGCAAGCCGAGCGCTGGCCGGTGGCGTTGGCGGAACTGTCCCGCTACGTTGCGGACGGTAAAATTCGTTATCGCGAGACCATGGCGCACGGACTGGAGCAGGCCCCGGCGGCCTTCATCGGTTTGCTGAAGGGGCAGAACGTTGGCAAGCAGCTGGTCAGGCTGCTGTAGCGCTGTCACAGGGCGGGCAGCTAGTCTCTAGCCCTCAGGAGAACAAAATTTGCGTTTTACCACAGCTTCCACCAAGGTTCTTCTGAGGTGGCTGCCGGACTGAAGTATTCGCTCTTGGGGAAGTTCTTGCGCATCACACGTTCGGCATCGTCGCGCAGATCCTTCATTCCCAGCGAGTCATAGCCCTTGACCATGATGAACAAGGCGTCTTCGCTGGCCGGTGTATCAGGATAGGTCTTGATTGCACCCTGGGCGCGATTTACGGCGGCCAGATAGGCGCCGCGCTTGAGATAGTAGCGTGCAACATGCACCTCGTGCGAAGCCAGCGCATTGACAAGATATTTCATGCGCGCCAGCGAATCCGGCGTGTATTTGCTTTCCGGCAGCTTGGTCACCAGCTCCTTGAATGCATAGAAGGATTCACGTGCGGCCTTGGGGTCGCGCTCGGTCAGATCCTGCATGCTGATGTGGCCGAAGAAGCCCAGGTCTTCGTTGAAATTGACGAGGCCTTTGAGATAGTAGGCATAGTCGACATGCGGGTGGTTCGGATGCAGGCGGATGAAACGGTCGCAGGCGGCGATCGCGGAAGCAGGTTCCGACTGCTTATAATAGGCGTAGGCAATTTCAAGCTGCGCTTGCTGAGCGTAGCGGCCATACGGGTAGCGGGATTCCAGTTTCTCATACAGTTTGATGGCCTTGTCATAGGCGCCGCTGTTCATGGAGTCCTTGGCTTCGGTGTACAGCTTTTGCGCCGACCAGGCCGCAGTTTCGTCGATTTTGTCGGGCAACGAACTGCAGCCGCCAAGCAGGGATGACAATAGGAGCGCGGAAATAACCGCGGCAGTCGCTACACTACGCATGATGAATAATATCCCGCAAATGAATCCCGATGATTATAGCGCAAGCTGTTCCACCCGCCCCGGGTGTAGCGTCGAGCGCATGGAAGTCCCGGCCGAGTGTGCCGGATTGCGCCTCGATCAGGCGCTGGCGCGTTTGCTGCCGCAGCATTCGCGCAGCCGCTTGCAGTCCTGGTTGCGCGACGGGCGCATCCGGATCGATGGCGCAGCGCATGCCGATGCCAAGCGCAAGATGTGGGGCGGCGAACGCATCGAGATCGATGCCATTGCCGATCCGCGTGCGGCGCCTGCCGCGGCTGAGGACATTGCCCTAAATATCGTCCACGAGGATGCCGACATCCTCGTGATCGACAAACCTGCCGGCCTCGTCGTGCATCCCGGCAGCGGCAACTGGCAGGGCACGCTCATGAACGCCCTGCTGCATCATGCGCCGGCGTTGGCCGGGGTGCCACGCGCGGGCATCGTGCATCGTCTCGACAAGGAAACCAGCGGCCTGCTGGTGGTGGCGCGAACCCTGGAGGCACAGACCGATCTGGTGCGTCAGCTGCAGGCGCGTAGCGTCAAACGCCATTATCTGGCGTTGGTGCATGGCGTTGTGCGGCGTCCTGGGCTGGTGGACGCGCCAATCGGTCGGCATCCGACGCAGCGTACCAAGATGGCCGTGGTCGCCATCGGCGGTAGCGGCAAGGAGGCCCGCACCCATTACGCGGCGCTCGAAGGCTTCGCCGATGCGACGCTCGTTGAGTGCCGTCTGGAAACCGGCCGCACCCATCAGATCCGTGTGCATATGGCCGCGATCAAGCATCCGCTGGTTGGCGATCCCGTGTATGGCAAACGCAGCGGCGCCACGCCCTTGCTCACGGCGTTTCCGCGCCAGGCCCTGCATGCCTGGCGGCTCGCACTGTTGCATCCGCGCACACAGCGGGAAATGAGTTGGGAGGCGCCGTTGCCAGAAGATTTTTCGGCGCTGTTGCAGGCGCTGCGCGAAAACCAGGCCTTGGTCATGGCCAAACGCAATGCCCGTCTGGCTGCCGCTGACGACATGGAGGATGACGGTGAGGATTGGGATGAAGCCTGGGGCGAGGATTGGCCGGATGACGATGACTGATGCCCCGTTGGCGGCGGTTGTCCCGGTTGCGCGCCCGTTTTGTGCCGACTGGCTGATTCCCGACTGGGACGCGCCGGCTGCGGTGCGGGCTTGCGTCACGACGCGTCAGCGGCCGACTGCCGGGACACTGGCCGCAACACACGCTGACGACGATAGCCCATACGCGCAGTTCAATCTGGCCATGCATGTTGGCGATGCACCTCACAAGGTGGCGGCGAATCGTTCGCTATTGCGGCAGACGCAAATTGTTCAGCCCGGATCTGCGGCTTCACTGATCCTGCCGGGAGAGCCGTTCTGGCTCAATCAGGTGCATGGCACGCTGGTCCTTGATGCCGCTGCTGGCGCGCGGTCCGATGGGCCATGCTCGCCACAGCCACAGCCGCCGCCGGATGCCGATGGCAGTTTCACGCGTCTGCCAGGGCAGGTTTGCGCCGTCCTGACGGCCGATTGTCTGCCGCTGCTGCTGTGTGCGGACGATGGTTCGGTCGTCGCGGCGGTACATGCCGGCTGGCGCGGTTTGGCCGACGGCGTGATCGAATCCGCCGTGACCGCCATGGGGATTGCGCCAGCGCGACTGTTGGCCTGGCTTGGTCCGGCGATCGGGCCGGGCGCATTCGAGGTCGGGGTGGATGTGCGTGACGCCTTTTGTGTGCATGATCCGCAGGCAGCCCGGGCGTTTGTTGTCCAGGGAGAGGGGGCGGATAAAGAACGCAAATGGTTTTGCGATCTGTACCGGCTGGCACGTCAACGTCTGGTCACGCAGGGTGTGGTGCGTATTACCGGTGGAGCCTGTTGCACTTACAGCGACAAGCAGCGGTTTTACTCGTTTCGTCGTGACGGTGTGACGGGGCGCATGGCTGCGCTGATCTGGCTTGAGCCCGGTGCCTGAGGCGCGATTTCGTTGCGCGGACCGGCGGAGTGAGGGGGATCGGGCAAAGCATCCCGTATAATTCGGCTTTTGCCGCCTTGCCGTTTATTCCATGTCCGTACCGCTCTGGATCATTGTCATGTCGCTTGCCGGCGGCATCTTCTCGGTGCTGGCCGCAGCCGTATTTGCGCTGACGGCAACCCCAGCCTGGGTCTCCATGCTGGTTAGTTACGCGATTGGGGCATTGCTCGGCGCCGCTTTCCTTGAGGTTTTGCCGCATGCGATTATCGCCAGCGGTGACGCGACTTCTTCCTCGGCCATTGTTCTGGCAGGCATCCTGGGGTTTTTCATTCTCGAAAAGCTGGTGTTATGGCGTCATTGCCATACCGAATCGTGCGAGGGGCATGAACTCCATACACATCATCATGGCCATGCTGCACATGGCGGACACGATGGCGGGCGCAGCGGCCTGTTGATCATGGTCGGCGATACTTTTCACAATTTTGTCGATGGTGTGTTGATCGCCGCCGCGTTCATGGAAAGCATCCAGCTTGGCATCGTCACCTCGGTCGCCATCATCGCTCACGAGATTCCCCAGGAAGTCGGTGATTTTGTGATCCTGCTGCATTCCGGCTATTCGCGTGCCAAGGCGCTGATTTTCAATGTGGTATCGACATTTGCGACATTGGTGGGCGGATTGCTGGCATATTACGCATTATCGACCATGCAGAATGTCGTGCCGGTCATTCTTGCACTGGCTGCCGCGAGCATGATTTATGTTGCCGTGGCGGACTTGATTCCCGGGTTGCACAAACGCACCGAGCTGCGCGCCACCCTACAGCAGGTGGTGTTGATCATTGCGGGGATTGCGACCATCGGTTTTGCTCACCACTTCGTCGAGCACTTCTTTGGCGGTTGAGCATGGTACTGCGGTTGTCTGAGGCTGTTCTTCGGCTTCACGCCGCAGGCGCCGGCGGCGCCGTTCTGGCGCGCCAAATAGCCAGAGCGTCAGCAAAAGTGGCGCGATGCCGTAGAGACTTAACGTCAACACACCTGCCAGCACGCTTTCTTCGGTCAGCGCCATGAGCAGTGTGACGTAGATCCAGGCGATGGCGATGATGTACGTGGGCATGCGCGTATTGTAAGTGATCGGTTTTGCGCCATTTGATCTGATTTAGCCGGAGCAGGCTTGCAGGTTGCGTAGTCCTCACGTATGGTTCAGCCAACATCGTCTGAAAAACACTGTCCATGAATATCGCTGCGTTGCTTCAGCCTTATGTGGCTGATCGCAAACTTTTGCAAGAGTTCTTCGAGAATCTCGCCGATCAGATTCCAAACATCGAGCGCGATATTGCGCGACTCAGGCGAGCACCCAATGACAAGGCGCTCATCGCCAATTTATTCCGTGCTTTGCATAACATTAAAGGTGATGCTTCAATTTGTCAGGTCGACATCGGTGCATTGATTGCGCATCCGATTGAATCCTTATTGACCCGTTTGCGAGGCGGTGAAATCGAATTTTCGCCCCTGTTCGCTGAAGTGATCCTGTTGGCTATGGATCGACTGGAGCTGGCCGTCGAAGCTCTGATTGCAAATCGTTCGCTGGCACACCTGAAGCTCGTTGAGTTGGTCGGCGGCTTGGAGAGATGCTCGAATATCCCCGGTGAGGATCTTGATGCGCAGGCTGTCACACTCATTGAGGCCGTGACTGGATTTCGTCCTTCCCATGTGGAAGTCACGATCAAGCCACGTGCTTCTGCCATTGGACGTAGCAGGGAGCAAGTGGCGGCTGATCTGCGGTTTTTCCGCATGTTGTCGCAGCAGTTCGAAATGCGTTCGCCATTGTTCAAGGGGCGCGCCCAGCGCTTGCTGCAGCTTGCGCTTGATACGAATCAGGTTGCCGGCAAGCCGGTCAATCCGATTCAATTGGAAGCTGCGGTCTATTTGCACGATATTGGCATGATGTTTGTTCCCGAGACAGTATGGCTGAAGATCGGCAAGCTGTCTGAAGCAGAAAAGCAACTGCTGCATGAACACCCTTTGCTGGCGGCAGGCTTGCTGGAACGCATGGAGGGTTGGCAATCTGCCGCGTTGATGGTTGCGCAACATCACGAAATGCCTGACGGCCTGGGATATCCAAAAGGGCTTACGGGGGCAGGTATTTGTGCGGGGGCGAAGATTCTCGCCATTGTCGATGCATTTGAGGCCGTGACCCTCAAACATCGTGATCGCGGCCAGTCACGGTCAATTTTGCGCGCGATAGCTGAAGTGAATGCTTGCGACAAACAATTTTCCCCAGAATGGATTTCAAACTTCAATGCCGTGATTCGTCGTATGTTGGAAGCATTACGCGCTCGGTGCGCTATGTGGTCGATGCTTTGGAAGGTCTTGCCCGGGCGATCTGAAGAGATGCTATGCGGCCTCCGTCCATTTGGTGAACAGCCGGTAGTTGTTGTAGCCACGATCATCGACGGCGATGGTGTTGGGCCCGAAGTACATTTGATGGGCAGCCTTGACGTCGGCCACCTTGCCATCGGTGATGATGCCGAAGCACGGCAGGTAACCATCGTGGTCGAGCACCAGGTGCAGCTTGACCGCTCCCTTGGTGCAGCGGAACTGGGCCCAGTCGTATAGCGACAGGCACAGGTCGATCACGGTCGAATCCAGACTGATCAGCTTGTTTTTGAACGGGAACTTCTTCTTGCCCACCGCCTTGGCGGCGACGACATCGAACAACCCGTAGAGCACCTTCTCGAACACTTCCCACGGTCGATGGCTGTTGGCGTAGGGCAGCGACGAGCGCGCCGGGGCTTCGATGCCCAGATGGGCGAGTTTCCCCTCGCAACTCTTCAGTCTGCCTTCGATCTCGCGCAGCGAGTGCGTCCGACCCAACTGGCAGAACAGCATGGCGACAAACTGGCTCCAGCTCGACAACCCCTTGCTGCGATATTCGGCTCCCGTCTCCTTGACGATGCGCTCAAAGCCGGTGCGCGGAATGAGCTTGGGTGTTTGGCTGAACATGCTGCATGATGCTTTCACGTTGGGTCTCCTTCGGTCGGGTGCAGGTGGGTTTGGCGATTCACCCTCACCCTACATCGTTGGACGATTCAACGTCATAACCTGTTGTTGGACAACAGTGACCTCTTTTCGTAAATCGCTGGCGGAGCCTGAAGAACAGCCCGCCTCCAGCCTTCTTCGAATTCGGTTTGCAGATTGGTTTGAGGCTTACTTGAGAGCCAGCAGTTCCACTTCAAACAACAGCGTGGCATTCGGCGGAATCACGCCGCCGGCGCCGCGCGCACCGTAGCCGAGTTGTGGCGGAATCGTCAGTTTGCGGGTGCCGCCGATTTTCATGCCGACTACGCCTTCATCCCAACCGGCGATGACTTCCTGGGCGCCGAGGCGGAATTCGAAGGGTTCGCGACGATCCTTGCTCGAATCGAACTTTCTGCCGTCGGTCAGCCAGCCCGTGTAATGCACGAGGACATGCTGGCCGGCGCGGGCTTCATTGCCTTCGCCGACCGTGACGTCTTCGATCACGAGGCCGCTGGCGGTGGTGGTTTGTGTCATGAGATTTCTCCGTTCCGAGGGTAGTGAAACGGCGCATTATGCCCGAGCACCCGCGGTGCGGGTATGGCATGAATCGAATAGGGGTATCGCCGGTTTACGGCGTCGTTTGGGTGCTCACTCTGCCAGAGGCAAGGCAAGGGAGCCTTGAACGCCTTGTTTGGGCGGGGTCAGCGAAGGCGGCTGAAATATCTTCGCGACATCCCGGGCGGGCAGGGGGTGCGAGAGCAAGTAGCCCTGGAAGTGGTGGCAGCCATAGCCCAGCAGGGTTTTCAACTGGGCTTCGGTCTCGACGCCTTCGGCGAGGGTGTTGAGGCCCAGATTGCTGGCCATGGCAATGATGGCCGAAACAATGGATGCATCATCGCGATTCGAACACAGGTCATGCACAAAGCTTTGATCAATCTTTAGTTTGTGCACAGTGAAACGCTTGAGATAGGCAAGGCTCGAATACCCGGTGCCGAAATCGTCTACTGCCAGCCGGATGCCCATGTTGGTCAGCGCATGCAGTTTGGCCAGTGTCTCGTCGGCATCATGCATGAGCGAGGATTCGGTGATCTCAAGCTCCAGCAGTTGTGCGGGCAGACCGGTTTCCGCAAGGATCGAGCGTATGGATTCGACGAGGTTCTTCTGGCGGAACTGGCGCGGCGAAAGGTTGACTGCAATCGGTACAGCGGGGTAGCCCTGCGCCTGCCAGTGTATGCTCTGGCGGCAGGCTTCCCTGAGAACCCATTCACCGAGCGGCAGGATCATGCCGGTTTCCTCGGCAATCGGGATGAACTCATTCGGCAACAGCAGCCCGTGTTCCGGATCCTGCCAGCGCAGCAGGACTTCCATGCCACAGACGGTTTGCTGCCGATGATCGATCAGCGGCTGGTAATACAGCACGAACTGATTCTGGTCGAGTGCGCTGCGCATGCGCTGTTCCAGCGTGAAAATCCGCTTTGCCTCCTCGTTCATCTTGTCCGTGAAGAACTGATAGGTGTTGCGACCATTCTCCTTGGCGTGATACATCGCCGTATCGGCGTTTTTCATGAGCGTGTAGGCGTCGGTCCCGTCGTCCGGGTAGATGCTGATGCCGATCGATGGTGTGGCGTGCAGGGTATGGCCTTCGACCTGCAGGGCGAAGGCCAGCGTTGCAATGATTTTTTCGGCGACGATCTTGGCATCTTCGGGATACTGGATTTCATGCAACACGACGACGAATTCGTCGCCACCAAGACGCGAGACCGTGTCGGCGGCCCGTACGGTTTCGCGCAGGCGTTCGGCGACATGTTTCAGTAGCTGGTCGCCGATATGGTGGCCGAGAGTGTCGTTGACGCTTTTGAAACGGTCGAGATCGAGAAACATCATCGCCAGACGATGTTCCGAACGTGCGGCCTGGGTCAGCCCCTGTTCGAGACGGTCGAACAACAGGCTGCGATTCGGCAGTCCGGTCAGCGCGTCGTGGTGAGCGACGTGCCAGATGCGCTGCTCGGCCTGCATGCGTTCGTAAATCTCGGCCTGCAGCTGCTGGTTGGTGCTCGCCAGTTCGGTGGTGCGCGCCACGACGCGTTGTTCGAGTTCGTCGTGCGCTCGTGCCAGAGCCTCTTCGGCCTGATGACGTTCCGTGACATCCTCGAATATCCAGATTACATCAAGGCCGGGGCCGGTTGATTCGATCCGGCGTCCGGTCGCGCGCACCCAGAACAGGCTGCTGTCCTTGCGCCTCAGGTGCAGTTCGCCAACGGAGATGTCGCCGCGCTTCAGCGCCGCATACGAGCGTATGCCATCAGCATCATAATCGTGCAGTGTGGGGTAAAGCTGCAACGTCGAGTTGCCGATCAGTTCATGTTCGGCGTAGCCGAAGATTTCAGCAAACTTGCGGTTGCAGCGGCTGACGATACGATTGCGCACAAACATCATGCCCACCGCAGCATTGTTGAAAATCAGTTCCTGCTCGGCGAGTGCTGCGCGCACGCGTTCGTCGGCCTGCTTGCGATCGGTAATGTCCTCGATCATCCATACCAGGCCATCATCGGGCTTCGACTGATTGAAGGCGCGCGCCGAAAGGCCGGCCCAGAAAGTGCTGCCATCCTTGCGGCGCAGGAGTTGCTCGGACTGATGAACGTTGCCCTGCAGCAGGTCGGATTGAAACAGCGTTGCGCCCTGCTCGTACTCCTCCTGCGACAGATAGCATTGGCGTGTCGAGCGGCCGGTGAGTTCTCCCGGGCTATAACCGAGAATTTCCTCGAAACGCCGATTGCAGCGCTGAACCACCTGGTTGCGCAGCACCGAGATGCCGATCATTGAGGTTTCGAAAACCGCTTCGAGCTCATGCGTAGCGCGGGCCAGGGCTTCGCGCACGGCATGTTCGTCGCTGACATCCTCGATGATCCAGATCGTGCCGCCCGGCGGATTGTGCGGGTCGACGGCCTTGGCCGAAATCCGCCCCCAGAACAGGGAGGCATTCTTGCGCCGATATTGAATCTCGGCATGAAACGCCTTGCCCTTGGCAAGGATCGGGCTGGCTTGCTGGCCGAGGGTCCAGTAATCCTGCTCGCTGGGGTACAGGGCCATGCCGGACAGCCCCGTCATCTCTTCAACCGTGTAACCGAACATTTCGGCACACAGGCTGTTGCAGGCGGCCAGCTTGCGATCGCGCGAGAACAGGATGCCAACCGTGGCATTGTCGAGAATTGCCTGCTGCTCAAGCAATATCTTGCGCAGTTCGTCCCCGGTCAACTGATCGATCACGGGAAGCATCGGGTTTCCTGGGCTAGCGGCAGATGCATCGGTGGCATTCGGTTGGTTGTCAGGCTGCGGCATTGACACGCTATGAAAGCGCAAATTTTAAGCCTCAAGCGGTTGCGGACGCTAGCAGAACATCGAATTTCTACGTCGGCGCGATTCCCCGGCGCTGCGTGAAACGATTGCCCCGTGCAGCGTTCAGAGGATGAAAAAACCGTACCTGCGTTGCCGCAAGGTACGGTCCTGTCTTGCAGCCAATTGAATCATTGGCATTGAATTGGTGGCGGGTGGTTGCCCCTGTGCTGACTGGCCTCCCGAGCTTATGAGCACTGGCGCGGGTTGCTGCTGGTTGGCGCGCAGTTAGCCGGCGACCTCTTGCTCGGAGCGGCTCTGCGGTGTGGCGTTTTTGAGCACCAGCGACTTCAGGCGGTGTGCCGCGACCACCCCCCCCTCCAGCCGGTTGGATGACTCGGTGGACTCCACCACGGCCACCTGCCGAAGTCCGCAGGCGTTCGCAGGAACCCGCACCAGTACGCGGGAACCGGCGCGATCAGACAAGAAAAAACCCCAACCGAGAACGGTTGGGGTTTCAATATTGGTGGAGCCGGCGGGAATCGAACCCGCGTCCGCAAGTCCTCTACAGGCAGTACTACATACTTAGTCTCGTCATTTGGTTTAACCGACGACCCGCCGCCGGACAGGCTGGTCGCTAGCGATCCGCTGAATTTTCGAGACGTACCACACGGCGGGGCACATCCTTATCTCACGTATATGACACTGCTGTCGGTGTTACCCGGCCCGGCCCGTGAGCAGTCCGGTGCAGCGCCCGCAGGGTTTAAGCTGCGAGAGCGAAACGCTCGTCGTTGGCGTTTGTGGTTTTCCAGATGGATTTACGAGGTCACTGGCCCTCGGTATGCACTGCTCTGCTTCGCAACCCACGTCGAAACCATGTCGGCCCCAAGTGAATCTGTTGGTAAGACGCATTCATGCTGCAATAAGTTCCAACATTTTCAGTTTATCACGATGCATGGGGTGGCCGCAGGATTTCGAGAATTTCGGCCGGCTGGCTGATGATGACATCGGCCTGCCAGTCCTCAATGGGTGTCTTGGCGCCCAGGTAGCCGTAGGCAACCGCAACCGTACGCATGCCGGCGGCGCGTCCGGCGATGATGTCGCGTTCGTCGTCGCCGACATACAGACTGTGTGCGGGGTGTGCCTGGGCAGTGGCGCAGGCGAGGAGCAGCGGGGCCGGGTGGGGTTTGGGATGGGGGGCGCTGTCGCCACTGATGACGCAGGCGCAGCGCGGCGCCAGGCCGAGCGCGGCGACCAGCGGCAGCGTGAAGCGTTGGACCTTGTTGGTGACGATGCCCCAGCGGATCCCGCGTGCGTCGAGTTCGTCGAGCAGTTCGGCGATGCCGGGAAAAAGTTCGGTTTGATCGGCAAGATGGTTTTCGTAGTGCCCCAGAACACGTTTGGAGAAGTCGGCGTAGGCTGGGTGATCGGGTGTCATGTCGAAGCCGAGGGCCAGAAGTCCGCGCACGCCGTTGGAAGCTTGTGGGCGGATCTGTTCGAGTGGCAGCGGAGGTTTGCCTTCTTCGACGCGCAGACGATTCAGCGCCGCGCCGAGATCGGGGGCGGTGTCGGCGAGTGTGCCGTCAAGGTCGAAGAGAACCACTTGCGTCATGCGCTGGCGCCTTTTTCAGCTGTGGCGCGCAGCAGGTAATTCACGCTGGTGTCGGCGCTCAGGCGATAGATCTTGCTGAGTGGGTTATAGCTCATGCCGATGATTTCATCGACATTGAGGCCGGCATTGCGGCAGTAGCGCACGAGTTCCGCCGGACGCTGGAAGCGCGCGTAGTCGTGCGTGCCGCGCGGCAGCAGGTTGAGGATGTATTCGGCGCCGATGACCGCATGCACATAGGCTTTCGGGTTGCGGTTGATGGTCGATAGAAATACCTGGCCGCCCGGTTTGACCAGATTCGCGCAGGCGCGCACGACGCTTGCCGGGTCTGGAACGTGTTCGAGCATTTCCATGCAGGTTACGACATCGAAACTGGCGGGTTGTTCTGCGGCGAGCTCCTCGACAGCGATCAGGCGGTATTCGAGCGCAAGTCTTTCCTCGCTTTCGAGCAGATGCAGGCGGGCTACGCTGAGCGGGCGCTCGCTGAGGTCGATGCCGGTGACCTGGGCTCCGCGCCGGGCCATGCTTTCGGCCAGAATGCCGCCGCCGCAGCCGACATCGACGACGCGCTTGCCAGCGAGTCCGGCGTGTTGGTCGATCCAGTCGAGGCGTAGCGGGTTGATGTCATGCAGTGGTTTGAATTCCGACCCTGGATCCCACCAGCGATGCGCGAGTTCGCCGAATTTGTCGAGTTCGCGGGGGTCGGCGTTGTGGTTGAGTTGCTCCGCCATGTGGTGCTCCTTGGGCCGGGATGTGTTACGGGGGAGTGGATGAAATGGTTGCTCTCGACCTGAAAACGAATCGAGTTCAGGAAAACCAGAAGGGCAGATGGTAAATAAAAAAAGCCCTGCGATGCAGGGCTTTTTTAAGTTTGCGGCAAAACCCCGGTCTTAACGCGTGCCGATGACTTCGATTTCGACGCGACGATCGGGCTGCAGGCAATCAATCACCTTCTTGCTCTTCGGGCCCTTGCACTGATCGGCCTTGGTCTTCGGCTGGGTTTCGCCCTTGCCTTCGGTATACACGTGGTTGGCTCCCAGCCCCTTGCTGACCAGGTAGGTCTTTACCGCGGCAGCGCGTTTTTCCGACAGCGCTTGATTGTATTTGTCGGAACCGATGCGGTCAGCGTGGCCAACGGCGAGGATCACTTCGAGTTTGATGCCCTGGATCTTGGTGACCAATTCGTCGAGTTTGGCGGTGCCTTCGGGGCGCAGAACGGCCTTGTTGAAATCGAACAGCGCATCGGCAGCCAGTGTGATCTTCTCGGCGGCGGGCTTCGGCGTTGCAACGACAGGAGCAACAGCAGGTTTCGCAGCAGCAGGGGCTTCCTTCTTGATCAGGTCCGGATCGCACTCTTCGATTGCCATGGCCGGCGTCCAGCGATTGGTTCTCCAGCACAGATCAAAACCGCTCTTGGCAACCTTGCCGCGGGTATCGAAGACGTAGCCGTCATTATCCGGAACTTGTGCCATGGCGCTGGCGGCACTGATGCCCAATGCGGCGAACAGCGCAATTTTCGAGACTTGTTTGATCATGTTATATCCTCGTTGGATTGGTTGAAATACGGTGAAGGAATTACTAAAAGTGACAGCTTTACGAACGGCTTGCGCGATAAAAGTTCAATTTCATTTCCAGACAAGGCATCTGCTCAACCCCGATACTGTTTGACTGTCGCGCATGTCTTGCACTTTGCCCAGGGAATCTGTTTTGAAGCCACCAAAACAAGATGCATTCACGATAGCAACAAATTGCGAATGCTTCAATTTCCCTAGGCTCTCAGCCTATTCTGCCACAAATTGGCTATATCCTGCAATTCCGACATGTCAATATCCTGTAAAAGGTTATTGATGACGCGCGGTTTTCCAGCGACCCAGACGTGGCTGACATGTTCCCGCCCGACAGTGTGTACCAGGTGGGATGCCGGATCGAAGCATGGCTGCAAGCTGGGGTCGTCAAGACGCACTGCGCAGAGGTCGGCGTGTTTGCCCGGGAGCAGGGAGCCAATGTGGGCGTCGAGGCCAAGTGCCGACGCGCCTTCGAGCGTGGCCATGCGTAATACGCTATGCGCATCAAGCACAGTGGCATCGCCACTGGTGGCCTTGGCCAGCAGTGCGGCATGATTCATCTCGCGGAACAGATCGAGCCGGTTGTTGCTGGCTGCGCTGTCACTGCCCAGCCCGATGCGTACGCCAGCTCGTTTCAGTGCTGCAGCAGGAGAAAAACCGCTCGCAAGTTTCATGTTTGAGGTCGGACAGTGGGCAACAACGCAATCCTGTGCAGCGAGCAAATCGATTTCTCCGGGTGTCAGATGCACTGCATGTACGGCGATCAGGTTGGGGCCGAGCAGCCCGAGTCGGTGCAGTCGTTCGAGCGGCCGAACGCCATATTGTTTGATGCTGGCGTTGATTTCGTCCTGGGTTTCGTGGATATGGACGTGAATCGGCAGATCCAGCTGGGCCGCCAATGTCACGATGCGTTCGAAATGGCGATCATTGACTGTGTAGGGGGCATGCGGCGCCATGCAGAAAGACACCAGGGGTTCGTCGCGCAGAGCATCGCGCGCAGCAAAGCCTTTGCTCAGATAGTCATCCGCATCCGCAGCGTAGCTGGTTGGGGCGTCGATCGTCAGGATGCCGAGTGCGGCACGCATTCCCAGGCGCAAAGTCGCCTCGGCGGCAGCCTGGGGGTAGAAATACATATCGTTGAAGCAGGTGATTCCACCGCGCAACATCTCGGCGCAGGCCAGCAGGGTGCCATCGCGCACGAATGCAGGTGAAACATGTTTGTTTTCGGCCGGCCAGATCTTCTGGCTCAGCCAATCCATCAGTTTCATGTCGTCGGCATATCCGCGCAGCAGGGTCATTGCTGCATGGGTGTGCAGATTCACGAGCCCTGGCAGCAAGACGTGGTTCTCTAGCTGGATTGTCTGACGTGCCTGGTACTGCCGATGCGCCTCCTGAATCGGCAGAATGGCGAGAATCCGGCCAGCATCGATGGCGAGTGCGTGATGTTCGAGCGTCACGCCGCACGGTTCGATCGGAATGACCCAACGGGCTTCAATGAGGGTGTCGACAGGTTTTGTCTGGGGCGTCATGATGCGCTTTTTATATGGCGGCGTCGATTTGGTTCGGGGCGGATCGGGCGGCCGATTTGAGCATAAAACCCCGCTAGATACAAATGCTTGGCGCGTATTCGGGTTTGCGGAAGATTGATTTTAAGAGCGAATTGATTGTTTGGCGCAGGATGCTTGATGTAGCGTGATAAAATCCGACGATTTTCCAGACCGAAAGCAGATCCTTTCTGGCCTGTTTGCCGGATAGCCCTGCGGAAACCCCGACGATGACGAATACGTTTGCGAAAGAAACCCTGCCGATCAGTCTCGAAGAGGAGATGCGTCATTCCTATCTCGATTACGCGATGAGCGTGATCGTGGGGCGCGCCCTGCCGGATGTGCGCGATGGCCTCAAGCCGGTGCATCGACGTGTGCTGTTCGCCATGCACGAACTGTCCAACGACTGGAACAAGGCTTACAAGAAGTCGGCGCGTATCGTCGGTGATGTCATCGGTAAATACCACCCGCACGGCGATACCGCGGTGTATGACACGATCGTCCGCATGGCCCAGGATTTCTCGCTGCGCTACATGCTGGTTGATGGTCAGGGCAACTTCGGTTCGGTCGATGGCGACAATGCGGCGGCGATGCGGTATACGGAAATCCGCATGGCGCGCATCGGTCACGAATTGCTCGCCGATCTGGACAAGGAGACCGTCGACTTCGGCCCGAACTACGACGGCTCCGAGCAGGAGCCGCTGGTACTGCCGGCGAAGATCCCCAACCTGCTGATCAACGGCAGCGCCGGCATTGCCGTGGGCATGGCGACCAACATTCCGCCGCACAACCTTGGTGAAGTCATCGATGCCTGTCTGGCGCTGCTGGCTGACCCGGCGATTACCATCGAACAACTCATTGACATCATCCCGGCGCCGGATTTCCCGACCGCCGGCCTGATCTACGGTGTGGCCGGCGTGCGCGAGGGCTATCTGACCGGCCGCGGCCGTGTCGTGATGCGCGCGCGTACGCATATCGAGGATCTCGAAAAGGGCGGCAAGCAGGCCATCGTCATCGACGAGCTGCCGTATCAGGTGAACAAGAAGGTCCTGCTCGAAAAAATTGCCGAGCTCGTCAACGAGAAGAAGGTCGAAGGCATCACCCATCTGCAGGACGAGTCCGACAAGGACGGCATGCGCGTGGTCATCGAGTTGAGACGCGGCGAAGTGCCCGATGTGATTCTCAACAACCTCTACAAGCACACGCAGCTGCAGGATACCTTCGGCATGAACATGGTGGCGCTGGTCGATGGCCGGCCGCGTCTGCTGAATCTCAAGGAAATGCTCGAAGCCTTCCTGGCACATCGGCGTGAAGTCATCACGCGCCGCACGGTTTTCGAGTTGCGCAAGGCGCGTGAGCGTGGTCACATCCTCGAAGGTTTGGCGGTGGCGTTGTCGAATGTTGACGAAATCATCGCTCTGATCAAGGCCGCGCCGACCCCGGCTGACGCCAAGCGTGCGCTCATGGCGCGCAACTGGAACTCCCAACTGGTCACCGACATGTTGGCGCGCGCGGCCGCGGAGGCCTCGCGCCCCGAGGGGCTGGCGCCCGAGTTCGGCCTGTCGAAGAGCGGCTACTTGCTCTCCGACGCTCAGGCCCAGGCCATCCTCGAACTGCGCCTGCAACGCCTGACCGGCCTCGAACAGGACAAGATCATCGCCGAGTACAAGGAGGTGATGGATGTCATTGCCGATCTGCTCGACATCCTGGCGCGTCCCGAGCGTATCACCGCGATCATTGGCGAGGAACTCAACGCGATCCGTGCCCAGTTCGGCGACAAACGGCGTACCGAAATTGTCGTCAATGCGCAGGATCTCTGCATGGAGGACTTCATTACCCCGCAGGACATGGTGGTGATGCTGTCGCATGGCGGCTACATCAAGTCGCAGCCGTTGTCTGAATACAAGGCGCAGAAACGCGGCGGACGCGGCAAACAGGCCGCGCCGATCAAGGAAGATGATTGCGTCGACCATCTGTTCGTCGCCAACACCCAAGATTACATCCTGTGCATCTCGAATCGGGGTCGCGTATATTGGCTCAAGGTGTATGAGGCACCGCAAGGCAGCCGCAGCAGCCGTGGCAAGCCCATCATCAACCTGTTCCCGCTTGAAGAGGGCGAGAAGATCACGGCCGTGTTGCCGGTCAAGGAATTCGACGAGCAGCATTTCGTGTTCATGTCCACCGCTCGCGGCACCGTCAAGAAGACGCCGCTGTCGGATTTCTCCAATCCGCGCAAGGCCGGCATCATCGCCGTCGGCCTCGACGAGGACGACTATCTGATCGGCGTCGCGATCACCGACGGCAGCTACGACGTGATGCTGTTCTCCGATGCCGGCAAGGCCGTGCGTTTTGCCGAAGGCGACGTGCGCGCCATGGGCCGCGGCGCGCGTGGTGTGCGCGGCATGAATCTCGAAGCCAGCCAGGCCGTGATCTCGATGCTAGTCGCCGCCAACGAGGAATGTTCGGTACTCACGGCCACTGAAAACGGCTACGGCAAACGCACAGCGATCGCCGAATACACGCGTCACGGCCGCGGCACCAAGGGCATGATCGCCATTCAGACCAGCGAGCGTAACGGCAAGGTGGTTGGCGCACTGCTGGTGCAGCCGGATGACCATTTGATGCTGATGTCCACCGGTGGCGTGTTGATCCGCACGGCTGTGAATCAGATCCGCGAAATGGGCCGTTCGACGCAAGGCGTCACGCTGATCAATCTCGATGCCGGCGATACGCTGGCAGGCATCGAAAAGATCATTGAAACCGAATCTGAAACTGAAACCGAATCAGCAATCGAATCAGCAACCGCAAGCGACCAAGGAGAATCTGTATGACACGTGCAATCAACTTCAGCGCCGGCCCCGCCGCGCTCCCCGAAGAGGTTCTGCAGCAGGCTGCGGCCGAAATGCTCGACTGGCATGGCAGCGGCCAGTCGGTCATGGAAATGAGCCATCGCGGCAAGGAATTCATGTCGATCGCTGCAGCCGCCGAGGCCGATTTGCGCGAATTGCTGGCCATTCCGGCCAACTACAAGGTGTTGTTCCTGCAGGGTGGCGCCTCGTTGCAATTCGAGATGATTCCGATGAATCTGCTCGCCGGCAAAGGCACGGCCGATTTCGTCAATACCGGTGAATGGGCCAAGAAGGCCATCAAGGCTGTCAAGGCCTTCGGCAAGGCCAACATCGTCGCATCGAGCGAAGACGCCAACTTCAGCTATGCCCCCAAGCAGGACACCTGGAAGCTCGACCCGAATGCCGCCTACGTGCATTACACCGCCAACGAAACCATCGGCGGTGTGGAATTCCACTGGACGCCCGAGACCGGCAACGTCCCGCTGGTTTGCGACATGTCGTCGAATATCCTCTCGAAGCCGCTGGATATCGCCAAATATGGCCTGATCTACGCTGGCGCGCAGAAGAACATCGGTCCCGCCGGTCTGACCATCGTCATCGTCCGCGACGACCTGATCGGCAAGGGCAATCCGGCACCGACCGCCATGCTCGACTACAAGACGCATAGCGAAAACGAGTCGATGTACAACACGCCGCCGACCTACGGCATCTACATTGCTGGCCTGGTGTTCCAGTGGCTCAAGAAGCAGGGCGGGCTCGCCGCCATCGAGAAGCAGAATATCGAGAAAGCCGCGCTGCTGTATGACTTCCTCGACCAGAGCCAGTTCTTCAAGAATCCCGTCAAGAAGGAAGACCGTTCGCGCATGAACGTGCCGTTCACGCTGGCCAACGCCGAACTCGATGAGGAATTCCTCAAGGGCGCCAAAGAACGCGGCATGGTGCAACTCAAGGGCCACCGCTCGGTGGGCGGCATGCGCGCCTCGATCTACAACGCCATGCCCATCGAAGGCGTGAAGGCGCTGGTTGCCTACATGCGTGAATTCGAAGCCAAACACGCCAAGTAAGGAAGACGACACATGGCCACCAATTTTCAGATCCTCATCCTCAACCAGATTTCGGCGAACGGCCTCAAGCGTCTGCCCACCGAGCGCTACACCACGGGCAAGGAAATCAAGACGCCCGACGCCGTGCTGGTGCGCTCCGCCGACATGCACAAGCTGGACATCCCGGCCAGCGTGCGCGCCATCGGTCGCGCCGGCGCCGGCACCAACAACATCCCGGTGAAGGCCATGAGCGCGCGCGGCGTGCCGGTGTTCAACGCGCCCGGCGCGAACGCCAACGCCGTCAAGGAACTGGTGATCGCCGGCATGCTGCTCGCGGCGCGCAACCTGGGTGGCGCGATGCGCTTCGTTGCCGCGCTCGATCCCGCCGATCCAGAAATGGAAAAGAAGGTCGAGGACGGCAAGAAGACCTATGCCGGCTATGAACTGGCCGGCCGCACGCTGGGCGTCATCGGTCTCGGCAAGATCGGCTGTCTGGTGGCTGACGCGGCCATCAAGCTGGGCATGAACGTGCTCGGTTTCGACCCGGAAATCACCGTCGATGCCGCCTGGAGCCTGCCGGCCCAGGTCAAGAAGGCCCAGAGCGTGGCCGAAGTGCTCAAGCATGCCGACTTCGTCTCGGTGCATGTGCCGCTGCTTGACGCCACACGCAATATGATCAATACCGACAACATTGGCCTCATGAAACACGCGGCCGTGTTGCTTAACTTCTCGCGCGACCAGGTGGTGAATGACGCCGCCGTACTCGCCGCACTCGATGCCAAGAAACTTGGCGCCTATGTTTGTGACTTCCCTTCGGCCGAGATCAACGGCAATCCCAAGGTCATCGCCCTGCCGCACCTTGGCGCCTCGACTGGCGAAGCCGAAGAGAATTGCGCGATCATGGTTGCCGACCAGCTGCGCGACTATCTCGAACACGG
Source organism: Pseudomonadota bacterium (assembly GCA_052034445.1). Lineage (GTDB taxonomy): Bacteria > Pseudomonadota > Gammaproteobacteria > Burkholderiales > Rhodocyclaceae > Sterolibacterium. The sequence continues at coordinate 45,977 of JBPOIN010000068.1, forward strand.
CAACGTGCAGAATGCCGTGAACTTCCCGAATGTCGTGATGCCGCGCGAATCGAATTTCCGCATCGCCATCGCCAATGCCAACGTGCCCAACATGGTGGGCCAGATTTCGACCGCCATGGCCCAGGCCGGCCTGAACATCCACAACATGATGAACAAGTCGCGTGGCGACATGGCTTACACGCTGGTGGATGTCGATAGCCCCGTGCCGCAGGCAACGATCGATGCGATCGCCAAAATCGAGGGCGTGCTGGCGGTGCGCTTTCTGCCGTTGGAGTCCTGAAGCATGGCCGAAGCGCCCGAGATACTGGCGGAGCTCGCGCAGCTGCGCACCGGCATTGATCGGATCGATGACGAGGTATTGCGCCTCGTCAGCGAGCGCGCGCAACTGGCGCGGCGCATCGGCGAAATCAAGCACGGCAACATCTACCGTCCGGAACGCGAGGCCCAGGTGTTGCGGCGCATCGCCGAAAATAATCCCGGGCCGTTGCCGGATGTCGCCGTGCAGCGCATTGCGCGCGAAATCATGTCGGCCTGCCTGGCGCTTGAACAACCGCTGCGGATCGCCTACCTCGGCCCGCAAGGCACCTATACCGAAAGTGCCGCGCGCAAACATTTCGGCGCCGCACCGGCGCTGATTTCCTGCGCCAGCATCGATGAGGCGTTTCGCACCGTCGAAGCCGGCAATGCCGACTATGCCGTGGTGCCCGTGGAAAACTCGACTGAAGGCGCCGTGGGCCGCACGCTGGATCTGCTGCTGGCTTCATCGCTGAAGATCTGCGGTGAAGTCTCGCTGCGTATTCATCATAATTTGCTGTCCAGGGCGGGGGCGCTGACGCAAGTCAAAACCCTGTATTCGCATGCCCAGTCGCTTGGCCAATGCCACGAATGGCTCAACAAGAATCTTGCGCAGGCGCCGCGCATTGCCGTGGCCAGCAATGCCGAAGCCGCGCGCATGGCGGCGGCGGATCCCGAATCCGCGGCGATTGCGGGCGAAGCCGCAGCCGAATGCTACGGGCTGAATCGCCTGGCCGTGAATATCGAGGACGAGGCCAACAACACCACGCGCTTCCTGGTGTTGGCCACGCACGACTCCGGCGCCTCGGGGCGCGACAAGACCTCCCTGCTGTGTACCACGCAGAACCGGCCGGGCGCCGTGCATGACCTGCTCGCGCCGCTCGCCGAATATGGCGTGAGCATGACCAAGTTCGAATCGCGTCCGGCGCGCAGCTTCGGCGGCGGCGCTTGGGCGTATGTGTTTTTCATCGATGTCGAAGGCCATCAGCAACAGCCGCAGGTCAGTGCGGCGCTCCAGGCGCTGGCCCAGCGCGCCGGCTTCCTGCGGATTCTGGGCAGCTACCCGGCGGCGCTCGACGAATAGCCGTTTTTCCTTGCGCTCAGGTTGCATGAGACGCAGAGCAGAAGCCGTCGCAACAAGCCGAAAGATCACACCATGAATATTGCCGAACTTGCGCCGCAGAATATCCGCGCCATCTCTCCCTATCTGCCCGGCAAGCCGATCACCGCGCTGGCGCGCGAGATGGGGCTTCCAGTGGCGGACATCGTCAAGCTGGCTTCCAATGAAAATCCGCTCGGCATGAGTCCGAAAGCGCGCTCCGCCATGCAGGCAGAACTGTCGGGCCTGGCGCGCTACCCTGATCAATATGAACTGCTGCAGGCGATTGCGACGCAGCATGGCCTGGACATGGCGCAGGTGGTGCTCGGCAATGGCTCGAATGATCTGCTTGATTGTGCGGCGCGGGTGTTTCTTGCTCCCGGGCGTTCTGCCGTGTTTTCGCGCCACGCATTTGCCGTGTATCCCCTGGCTACACAGGCAGCCGGAGCTGAGTGCATCGAGGTTGCCGCGCGCGACTACGGCCACGATTTGAGTGCGATGTTGGCAGCGATTCGACCCGATACGCGCGTGGTCTGGATCGCCAATCCCAACAACCCGACCGGCACCTTCGTGCCGCATGCCGAGCTGCGTGCTTTCCTGCGCGCCGTGCCAGGGCATGTGATGGTGGTGCTCGACGAGGCCTACAATGAGTACTTGCCGCTGGCGTCGCGTGAAAACACCGTGCCGTGGCTCACCGAGTTTCGGAATCTGCTGATTACGCGGACCTTTTCGAAGGTGTATGGACTGGCCGGTCTGCGCATTGGCTACGGTTTGGGGGCGCCGGCGTTGATCGATCTCATCAATCGCGTGCGGCAGCCTTTCAATGTGAATAATCTCGCACTGGCTGCGGCGATTGGCGCGCTCGACGATCATCAGTTCGTTGCCGAGAGCTTTGAACTCAATCAACGCGGCATCGAGCAGATCGTTGCCGGACTCAAACGCCTCGGCCTCGGTCATATTCCCGCGCATGGCAACTTCGTGACTTTCGCAGTCGCCAATGCGGCGACCGTGAATCAGAGCCTGCTCAAGCAGGGCGTGATCGTGCGGCCGCTGGCCAATTACGGCATGGCCAATCATCTGCGTGTCACTGTGGGACTGGAGCATGAAAATGCACGCTTCCTCACCGCGCTCGAAAAGTCGCTCTGATCGGTGATGGCAGCGTTGCGCAAAATTCTCGTTTGCGGCGTCGGGCTGATCGGCGGTTCCTTCGCCCTGGCCTTACGCCGTTCGGCGCTGGGTGCGGGCGCCGAGTTCGTGGGCATGGGGCGCAGTCGTGCGACCCTGGATGCGGCCGTGCAGCTCGGCGTCATCGACCGGCATTGCAGCGAATGGGCCGAAGCGCTGAGTGGCGTGGATCTGGTGTTGCTGGCCATGCCGGTGGGGCAGATGCTGGAGGCCTTTCGCCAGATGGCGCCGCATCTCGAAGCCGGCGTCATCATCACTGATGCCGGCAGCACCAAGCAGGACGTGGTGGTCGCAGCACGCCAGGGACTCGGCAACAAGATTGGCCAGTTCGTCCCGGCACACCCGATTGCCGGCGCCGAGAAAAGCGGCGTGAGCGCGGCTTTTGTCGATTTGTATCGCGACAAGCGTGTGGTTCTTACACCGCTGACCGAGAATGACGCGCAAGCCGTGGCATGCGTGCGCGAAGTCTGGCAGGCCTGCGGCGCCAGGGTCAGCGAGTTGACGCCCGAAGCCCATGATCGAACCTTCGCTGCCGTGAGTCATCTGCCGCATGTCTTGGCGTTTGCGCTGGTGCATGAGTTCGCCACGCGACCCGAATCCGAACAATTGTTTGGTTTTGCGGGCGGCGGCTTTCGCGATTTCACGCGCATTGCCAGCAGCCATCCCGAAATGTGGCGCGATATCTGCGTGGCCAATCGTGCGGCGCTGCTTGCCGAACTCGATGCTTATCAGACCGAATTGCTCAAGCTGCGCGTGTTGCTTGCTGCGGGCGATGCCGCCGGACTCGAAGCGATGTTTGCCGAGGCGCGCGCTGCGCGCGATGCCTGGCTCGACACATTGCCATCCCCACCCGGGGAATAGTCCCGGCATGCATTCGGGAAGCGGACTTCGATCATGAACACGGTGTTTCAGCATCTGGCTTTTGTCGTCGTGATCGGCGGATTTTCCGCCGTGCTCACCGCGGCATTGATCCGGCATCTGCGTCTGCTCGATGTGCCCAACGAGCGTTCCTCGCACACCAAGCCGACGCCGCGCGGTGGCGGCTTGGCCATCGTGGCGGGATTTCTGCTCGGCCTGGCTTTGCTACCGCTGCTGGGCGATGCGGCGCAACTCGCGCGGCCGTATTTTCCTGGCTTCCTGGCGGGCTTGGGGTTGATCGTTTTGATCGCGCTGTATGACGATTTGAGAGCGCCGGGAGCGGGTATCAAGTTTGCCGTCCAGTTGATGGCCATCCTCATCGTCATGGCCCTGGGGATGACCATCGATCGCTTGCGGTTGCCGCAATTCGAACTCATCGAATTTGGCTGGTGGGCTTATCCGCTGACCCTGGTGTGGATTCTTGGGCTGACGAATGCCTACAACTTCATGGATGGTCTGGACGGCATGGCCGGCGGCACGGCGCTCATGGCGAGCGTTTTCTTTGCCTGGCTGGCTTTTCGGAGTGGTAGCCAGTTCGTGTATCTCCCCGCATTGGCGATTGCGGCAGCTTCGTTCGGCTTCCTGCTGTTCAACTGGTCGCCGGCGCGGATATTCATGGGCGATGTCGGCAGCACCTTCCTGGGCTTCGGCTTTGCCGTGCTGGCCATCATCGCAGCACGTCAGGATGCTGCGCAGCTGTCGATCCTGGTCATGCCATTGCTGCTGCTGCATTTTATTTTCGATACGGTATTCACCTTCCTGCGCCGCCTGATCGGGCGCGAAGTGGTCTGGCGGGCGCATCGCACGCACCTGTACCAGTTGCTGAACCGACTTGGTTATTCGCATCGTCAGATCAGCGGCCTTTACACCGCCCTGGCGTTGCTGCAGGGGACTGCCGCACTCTGGCTGGTTAGCCTGCCTGCCGGGCAGGAGATCTGGGTCTTTGTCCCGTTCCTGTTGATGTATGGGCTCTTTGCCGCCTGGGTGATCCGCCAGGCCCGGCGTTGCGCATTGATTTGAACGTGCGGCATTCTGCAGCACTCCTCCTCTAAAGATCTGCGCGCCGTGGTGTGGATCGAAATCCATCCGCAAGCCCCGCCAAAACCTGCGCTGGGGCAATCCTGTAACGGATGCGGCGTTTGTTGCGCTGTCGAGCCGTGTCCCGTCGCGTTGTTCGTTCTGTTTCAGCGGCGCGGACGTTGTCGAGCGCTGATGTGGCAATCATTTCCTGAACAGGGTGGCCCCCGTTATCGATGCGGCCTGTTGATCGCCCCGTCCAGATACGTGTTCTGGTTGCCGACGCGCTGGGATGCCTGGCTGGCGCGCTGGTTAGCGCGCCGAATTTCCGCAGGGCAGGGCTGTGATGCCGATATTGAAATCGAGAATTGATCTGCGGCAAGTTGTTATGTTCAGCGATCAACCAGAATGCATGTCATGCCCTTCAGGGCAATAGATTTTTGTTGAGAACTGTC
>JBPOIN010000226.1:0-4462 GCA_052034445.1 Pseudomonadota bacterium
GCGCGAGAAGGCACGCAAGGGCGAGAAATCCGAACTCATGGATCTGCTGATTGCCTACCGCTGGCACGACATGTTCGGCGGCTTCGACAAGAACCCGCAGACCATCAGCTGGTCGTAAGCAGCGCACACTGATTAATCAGAGGAGAAACATACTCATGCAAGTATCTCGTCGAAATTTCATCGTCGGCACCGCAGGCGCGGCTGTCGTCGGTTACGGTCTCTACAGCCTGCGCCCGAAGACCCCGGCTGCGATCAAGTCCGGCCCGGCTCTGCCGCCGAAGACCCCGGCCAAGAAAATCCGCTACAACGATTACTCGGACATCTGGCGCGAGAAGTGGATGTGGGACAAGATCGTCAAGGGTACGCATACGCGTGCCAACTGTGGCGATGCCTGTTCGTGGGATGTGTATGTGCGCGACGGTATCGCCTGGCGCGAAGAACAGAACGCCATCTATGAACCGCATCGCCCCGACGTGCCCGACATGAATCCGCGCGGTTGCCAGAAGGGCGCCTGCTACACGCAATTGCAGGTTTCCGAATCGCGTTTGCTGCATCCGCTCAAGCGCGTCGGCGCGCGCGGCGAAGGCAAGTGGAAGCGTGTTACCTGGGATCAGGCGCTCAACGAGATTTGCGACAAGCTGATCGACGTCGCGATCGAACAGGGTACCGAATCCATTGTGTTTGACGATGGCACCACGAACGGCGGCTTCGGTCCCGAAACCGCCGGCGACGTGCGGTTCACCGAAGCGCTGAATTGCACACAGATGGACTCTTGGGCCGGCGTGTCCGACATGCCGATGGGCTTGGTGCAGACTTGGGGCATGTTCAATTGTGAAGGCTCCGCCGACGACTGGTACATGTCGGATTACATCGTGATCTGGGTCGGCAACCCGAACTCGACGCGGATTCCGGAAGCCCACTTCATGCATGAAGCGCGCTATCGCGGCGCCAAGCTGGTGGTGATTGCCCCGGATTTGAGCCCGACCACCGCCCATGCCGACTTCTGGATCAACCTGCGTCCTGAAAGCGACCCGGCCTTCGGCCTCGCGGCCGCTCAGGTCATGATCTCCGAGAAGCTCTACAAGCTCGACTATCTGCTTGAGCAGACCGACTTCCCGTTCCTGGTGCGCAAGGATAATCAGCGTTTCCTGCGCGCCAGCGATGTGGTCAAGGGCGGCGACGAGAATGCCTTCTACTTCTGGGATGAAACCAAGAACGGCATCGTCATTGCACCGGGCTGTCTGGGCGACGGCGACGGCGGTCGCAGTCTCAAGCTGAATGGTCTCAAGCCCGTACTGTCCGGCACGCGCAGCATCAAGCTGGCCGATGGTTCGACAGTCGAATGCGAAACCGTTTTCGACAAACTCAAGGCCAAGCTCGACAAGGAGTACACGCCCGAGCAGTCGGCCAAGATTGCCGGCCTGCATCCGAATATCATTCGTACCTTCGCGCGCGAAATGGCGGCGGCCAAGAGTTCCATGATCTTCGCCTCGTGGGGTGCCTGCAAGCACTATCACAGCGATCTGTTCCAGCGCGCCATGGCATTGCTGATGGACCTCACCGGCAACCAGGGTAAGCAGGGCGGCGGCATCAAGGTCATGGGTTGGTGGTGGCTGGAAGGCCTCGGTGCGCTGAACGATGGCGCCCTGACGCCGCTGGAAAAGATCAAGCTGATTCCGAAGGCGGTCCGCGGCATGTCGCCGCGCGATTACGAAGATATCTATACCTACGTGTCCAACAAGCAGGGCTGGACGCCGCTGATGGTGTTCCTCTACATCCACGGCGGTTACAAGGAGCTATGGGACAAGCCGCATTTGCAGGACAAGACCCTGCCGCGCAACACGGCCGACTACATGCGCGAGTCGATCGAGAAGGGCTGGACCAAAGTCTCGCCGCGCGCCGACCGCACGCCGAAGGCCTACATCTTCACCGGATGCAACCCGCTGCGCCGCTGGCCGTCGCCGCAGATCGCCAAGGAGAAGCTGTGGCCGAAGTTCGAGATGATCGTCTCGATCAACTTCAAGATGACCACCTCGGGCATGTTTGCCGACTACGTGCTGCCGGCCGCCGCCTACTACGAGAAAGTCGGCATCAAGTACGCGGTGACCTATGTGCCGTACGTGATCTGTTCGGACAAGGCCACCGAGCCACTCGGCGAGGCCAAGGGCGAGTGGGAAATCTTCGGTCGCATGAGTAAACTTATCTCCGAACGCGCCAAAGCCCGCGGTGTGACGACGGTGCGCGGTTGGCATGACAAGCCGCTGGACTTGACCAAGGTCTACGAGCATCACACCGACAACGGCAAGTTCGACCCGCTGGACCCCGAAGATCCGATGCGTTTCATGGACGAAATCTTCGAAAAGAGCCCGAGCGTTTCGGCGCGTACCGGCCGCGAGGCCTTGGACATGGGCGCCGTGCCGGTCATCGCCAGCGCACGTCCCGGCATCATCAATCAGAACTACGCCGACTACGATCCCAAGGATACCCACTGGGCACACCGCGACATGATCGAGAAAAAGTCGGCCTGGCCGACGATGACCGGTCGCATGCAGTTCTACATCGACCATCCGTGGTTCATCGAAGGCAACGAAGCGCTGCCCTGCCACAAGGAGCCACCGCACTTCGACAGCAAACTGCCGTTGCGCATCGCTGGCGGCCACACGCGCTGGAGTATCCACTCCATCTGGCGTGACCTGAAGTTGCTGCTGCGTTTGCAGCGCGGCCAGCCGGTGTGCTGGATGAACCCGAAGGAAACCAGCAAGCGCGGTATCGTCGATGGCGATATGGTGCGTGTGTTCAATGACCACGGTTCATTCGAGTGCATGGTCAAGGTGGCTCCGGTCACCGCGCCGGGCGAAGTGATCATTTACCATGCTTGGGAACCGTTCCAGTTCAAGGACTGGAAGGGCCAGCAGGAACCGATCGAATCACCCTGGAAGGCGCTGCATTTGGCCGGTGGTTACAGCCAGCTGCACTACCGGATGTTCTACGCCGGCCCGAGCCATGTGCCGCACGGTGCGGCAATCGAGGTCGAAAAGGTTACGGCCTGATTTACGCGAGCAGCTGACTCAACCCCTGGCGGGTTGGGTTAGCCGGACGGCGTTAAAAAACCAGCAGTCTCCGCAAGGAGGATGCTGGTTTTTTATTTTCCGGGCCGATGCGGTGCTGCTGCACTCCGGCTCATCGCAGGGGTAATCGTAAGCAAGCGTTTAAGAAAGGGGTGGAACGGGACTTGATGTGGTGAACGAATTTCCGGAAATTCAGTTATAATGAAAAGTTGCAAACAATGTTTGAATAAAAATTGCCCATCTAAGCCGAATTTTAAAGAATTATTCGGCCGCGGTGTTGTGCAGAAATGCACACAGGCTGTGCATTAAGTGCAATGGTCTGCTCGAAAGGGGTGATGTCACGTGCCATGGAACAGACAAGCTCAGAGTGGAGTGGGAACATGCTGAATAAAATCGGAACCCGGTTTCTTTACATCATCAGGCTGGAGGCTCAGCTGATTGCGACTGCGCGCAGAGGATTTTTGTCATTGCGTGTAGGCGGGCTGTTGTTCTTGGCTGGAATTTTTTGCATGGCTCCAGGGATGGCAAGTGCCACGACTTTTCAGGGGCCAGGCGTTTATAGCTCTTTACGAGGGTCAGGTTTTTTTGCCCCTGGTATTGACTACCTGGCCGGGGTCGCGTCCAAAGGAAATAGTGCTTGGTGGGTGAGTGCTGATCCCAATCAGCGCTATGAAATTACCTCTGTCGGAACATCGGGGTATTTTCAGATAAAGAACCTCGACTATGTGAATACCGTAACCCCGGGGAATAATTGTCTAGCCTATAGCACTGGAGGGGCGGTGTGTGTGGCATGTCCCACCGCAGCGTCGCCAAATACTGCGGCTCAGTTCTATATCCATGGCGTTACCTATACAGGTTTCTCCGCACCGGCCTGGTTGAAGAATGTAGCCAATGCCACTTCGTGGGTGGAATATGCAGCAAACCTTGGGAATTGCCTTGTGCAGAGTACCGACGCGGACTCTTATGCGGCCGGGATTGCATGTGACAATCTGGGCTCGGCAATCAATCCTTACAGCGGGATGTGGAGTGACAACGCGTCATCAACGTTAGTCACTAAACTCCATCTCTTGCTCACCCAGGCAAATACAAACACCGTACCAAACGATAACTCGACAACCAAAGCTATCACCATTACATCATGTAATAACACGACGGTGGGAACGTGTACGCCCGCAACCAGTGATAATCAAAAAGTGACGGTCTCAATCGTCAGTGGCACCGCAACGACCGGAGCTGGTGCGGCGTTTCCAATCACTGTCCAGCTGAGCGCCGGAGTCGGTTCCTTCACAATCAAGAGCGCGACATTAGGCGATGTGCAGCTCAAAGTCGTGCCTTCGAATGCCAGTTATCCAGGCGATACGGGGACCTGCAATCGCAATGGCGCATTGACAGGC
>JBPOIN010000089.1:0-13690 GCA_052034445.1 Pseudomonadota bacterium
AAATCCTCAAGGAGGCCTACGCCAGGTCCGACGCCAAGGTGCCGTTCGAGGAATTCTGGGACAAGGGCGTCGTCAGGCTGGAGGTGCCGGAACCGATGCGCAAGTGGGTGCTGCATGGCGATTTCCATGCCGATCCGGTCAAGAACCCGCTACCGACCAAGTCCGGCAAGATCGAGCTGTACAGCGAGACCATCGCCGGCTTCAAGCTCAAGGATTGTCCGCCGATGCCCAAGTTCCTCGAACCCGTCGAATATCTGGGCAATGCCAAGCCGGGGCAGGTGCATGTCGTCAGCCCGCACCCTTTCAATCGCCTGCATTCGCAGATGGCCAATGCCGACATCCGCAAGTACGACAACGTGCAGGGCCGCCAGCATGTGCGCATCAGCGTCGAGGACGCCGCTGCGCACGGCATCAAGGATGGCGACCTGGTCGAGCTTTACAACGAGCGCGGCGCACTGATCGCCGGCGCACGGGTCACCGACAAGATCATGAAGGGCGTCGTCAGCCTTGAAGAAGGCCAGTGGCTGCAGTTCGACTCGCGCGGCCGTTGCAACAGTGGCTCAATCAACGTCATCACGACCAGTATCGCCTCAAGCGGCTTGGGCCAGGCGACCAGCGCCAACACCTGCGTGGCCAGCCTGAAGAAGTGCACCGATGCCGAATCGCCCAACCGCGCCTTCGAACCCCCAGCCATCGAACGCGGCAGGAAACTGGCGCTGAATGCGGGAGCAATGAAGTTCGTTGAACGTGCCGCCAAACTCCGCGGCAAGCAATTGGCCAGCCTGTCGGCAGGAGAGAAACTTTTTTACGAGCGGTGCACGCTCTGCCACGCGCCGCAGGAGCCGGGCGATCTCACCAGGAAGCAATGGCAGGGGGTCACCGAGGTCATGTTCAAGCGTACCAATCTGAATGCCGCCGAGCGGGACGCCGTCTTGAAGTTCCTCGAAGCCAATGCCAAGGATGCCGGAGCGATGTAACGAGGTTGGCGGATGCGCCATTACTACCATTTAAACCATGAACAAACTGATTGAGCAGCTGCAGCGTTTGTATTTCCTGACCGAGCCGCAGTGGCAGTGCGTCGCGCCGGCGAGCGGGGCAGGGACGGATGGCCACACTCTGGCACAGTGTCTGGCCGGCGCGTGTCGGGCGGATCTGGATCTGCTATCCGCGCAGGGGCTGTGCCGGACGCTGGTCGTGGCGGTCGAGCGCGGTAGCGACTGGCCGCAGGTCGCCGCGCTGTATCAGGGCGTGCAGGAGGATTTCGATCTGCCACTGCCGGCGCTCGCGGTGGCGGTCGAGGCGGGCTATCAGGTCTGGTTCTCGCTGGCCGAGCCGGTGCCCTTGTCGATGGCCCGGGCGTTCCTGGATGGGTTGCGGCGCAAGTATCTGGGCGCAATTCCTGCTTCCCGCCTGCGGCTGTACCCGGCGGCCGCTGACGCGCGCGTTGCTCTGGCGCCGGCGCTGCAGCCGGCGAGCGGCCGCTGGTCGGCCTTCATCGACCCGACCATGGGTGGCATGTTCGTCGAGGCCACCTGGCTCGACATGGCGCCGAATCCCGAGCGTCAGGCCGACATGCTGGCGGCGCTCAGGAGCATCCCGGCGCGCGAGTTTGCGCGCGTGTGCGGCGAGCTGCAGGCGGCGGGATCGGCGGCCGCTGTGCCAGCGTCGGTGTTGACCAGTGGTCCGTGCGCCGGGCCGAAGGCGTTCCTGTTGGCGGTCATGAACGATCCTGCGCTGCGCATCGAACAGCGTATCGAGGCCGCCAAGGCGCTGTTGCCCTATTGCGAGCAGTTGGGCGAATGAATGTATCTGTTTTGATGCAATTGTCGTATCGATTTTTGCGCCGGATGGCCGCCAGCCTTTGCTGCGACGGTGAGTTTCCGGATATTTTTCAGGTGCTTTGATTTTTTCTTTTGCCGATGCCCTGTTGGCAAGGTGATGTGGTGTTTTGTTGCGAAAATCAATATCTTTTTTGCATGTGTGTTGTGCTGTTTTGGTTGGGCACAGCGGCGCTCTGTACGAAGCGCGCGGGCAGGGGTGTGGCCGCTCTGAGCGCGCGCGTACCCCGGTCTGGATCCTGGCAGGCGCGTGATACCATGCGCGGTTCGTTTTCGATGCCCAGCCATGTCCGATTCCGCCGCTGATTTCATGCCGTCTGTCGCTCCCGCCGATTCGCCGCTGGCGGGCGTGTTTGGCGCTGACGGCACGCTGGCGCGGGCGATTCCGGGTTATCGCACGCGGCCGCAGCAGATCGAGATGGCCGCGCGCATTGCGGCGGCGATCGAGGCCAACCGCGTGCTGGTGGCCGAGGCCGGCACGGGAACCGGCAAGACCTATGCGTATCTGGTGCCGGCGCTGCTCTCGGGCGGCAAGGTGATCGTGTCGACCGGCACCAAGACCCTGCAGGACCAGCTGTTCCAGCGCGATCTGCCGACGGTGCGCGATGCGCTGCGCGTGCCGGCCAGCATTGCGTTGCTCAAGGGGCGGGCGAATTATGTCTGCCACTATCACCTTGAACGCGCGGCGGCCGACGGGCGCTTCCAGTCGCCGCAGGAGGCGCAGCACATCCGCACCATCACGCGCTTCGCCAGGACCAGCAAGACCGGCGACAAGGGCCAGCTGTCGGCGGTGCCCGAGGATTCGCCGGCCTGGGCGGCGGCGACGTCGACGCGTGAGAATTGTCTGGGTCAGGAATGCCCGCACCACAAGAGCTGCTTCGTGCTCGCGGCGCGGCGCGAGGCGCTGCTGGCCGACATCGTGGTGGTGAATCACCATCTGTTCTTCGCCGATGTGATGCTGCGCGACGAGGGGACGGCGGAGCTGCTGCCGGCCTGCAATACGGTGATTTTTGACGAGGCGCACCAGTTGCCCGAGGTGGCCGGGATGTTCTTTGGCGAGTCGCTGGGCACCGCGCAGATCGTCGAACTGGCGCGCGATACGCGCCTCGAAGCGGTGGCAGCGGCCAAGGATTATCCGGCCCTGCAGGAAATGGCGCGGTCATTGGAAAAGGCCGCCAAGGATTTGCGTCTGGCCGTGGCAGTGGAGAATGCGCGCCTGGCGGCCAGCCAGCTGACGCATGAGGCGAAATTCCAGCAGGCGCTCACGCAGCTCGATGCGGAGCTGGCGCTGTTCATGAAGCATCTCGAAAGCCAGTCCGCACGCTCGGAAGGGCTGGCGAATTGCCTGCAGCGCAGCCAGGAGGTCGCCACGCGTCTCAAGCACTGGCGCACCGTCGAGGATCTGTCGCAGGTGCGCTGGGTTGAGGTGTTCACGCAGTCGCTGGCGCTGAACCTGACGCCGCTGGATGTGGCGGATATTTTCCGTCGCCAGCTCGAAGGCCATCCGCGCGCCTGGATCTTCACTTCGGCGACACTCGCCGTGGGGCGCGATTTCTCGCATTACTGCGGCGAGCTGGGGCTGGTCGATGCCGACACCGGCTACTGGGGCAGCCCGTTCGACTATGCCGCGCACGGCTTGCTGTATGCGCCGACCGGCATGCCTGATCCCAACAGCCTGGAGTATGTGGAGGCCGTGGTGGCGGCGGCGTATCCGGCCATCGTCGCGGCGGGCGGGCGCGCCTTCGTGCTGTGCACCTCGCTGCGGGCGATGCGGCGCATTCACGGCCTGCTGCAGGAACGACTGCAAGCCGACGGCCTCGAACTGCCGCTGCTGCTGCAGGGCGAGGGCGCCAAGGCCGAGTTGCTGGAGCGTTTCCGCCAGCTCGGCAATGCGATCCTGGTGGCCAGCCAGAGTTTCTGGGAGGGCGTCGATGTGCGCGGCGACGCGCTGTCGCTGGTGGTGATCGACAAGCTGCCGTTCGCCTCGCCCGACGATCCGGTACTGGCGGCGCGCATCGAGCAGATGCGCAAGGAGGGCAAGAATCCGTTCATGGATTATCAGTTGCCGCGCACCGTGATCAACATGAAGCAGGGCGCCGGACGGCTGATCCGCGACGAGACCGATCGCGGCGTGCTGATGATCTGTGATCCGCGCCTGATCGACAAGAAATACGGCAAGCGCATCTGGATGTCCTTGCCGCCGATGCGTCGCTGTCGCGACATCGCGACGGTCGAGGCGTTTTTTGCCCAAGCGGCGAGCGATGCGGCTGCCGACGTGGCTGAAGCCCGGACGCCGGAATGCGCGGCGGCGCCATGAAGCCGCCAGCCCAACCTGTTGCAACGGCCGGCCAGTCGCTGGCCGAACGTCTGAACAACGATTGCCAGTGCGTTTCGCTGGATCGCGCCGCCTTGCGCCGCGAACTCGAACAACTGCCCGATGGCGCGGCGTTGACGCGCATGATCGAGCAGGAGCGGCCGCATCTGTTCGCTGACTCGGCGGTGTTCGTCAGCACCGCGCAACTGCAGCGCATGGCGCAGATCATTGCGGCGATTGAGTCGGTGATCGCCTTGCCGGCGTATCGCCGGCATGTGCTGGGCGCTACGCCGGCGCCGTTGCTGCAGCATGAGCCACGCGCGCGTGGCGTGTTCATGGGCTATGACTTTCATCTCGGTGCGGACGGGCAGGCGACGCCGCAGCTTATCGAGATCAACACCAATGCCGGCGGCGGCTTGCTCAACGCCTTGCTGCTCAGGGCGCATCAGGCCTGCGCCAGCGTGTCCTGCGCGGTGGCCAACCGCCAGGATGGGCAAACGCCGGAGGAGGCTTTCGTCGCCATGTTCCGCGCCGAATGGGCTGCCGCGCGTGGGACGGAGGGCGAATGTCCGCCGTTACGCTGTATCGCAATCGTCGATGCGGCGCCCGAGCAGCAGTATCTGTATCCGGAGTTTCTGCTGTTCCGTCAGCTGTTCGAGCGTCATGGTATCCATGCGCTGATCTGTGCGCCGGAGGCGCTGGTCTGGCGCGCCGGCGCGCTGTGGCATGGCGCGCAGGCGATTGATCTGGTCTATAACCGGCTGACGGATTTTTCGCTTGCCGAACCGGCGAGTGCGGCCGTGCGCGCGGCGTATCTGGCCGATGCGGCGGTGGTCACGCCGCATCCGTTTGCGCATGCCCTGTACGCCGACAAGCGTAACCTGATCGCGTTGACCGACGCTGCCTTGCTGCAATCCTGGGGCGTCGCTGCGCCGACGCGCGCGTTGCTGGCGGCCGGCATACCGCGCACCGAAGGCGTCGATCCGGCGCGTGCCGACGAGTTCTGGGCGCGCCGTCGCCAGCTGTTCTTCAAGCCCACGCACGGTTATGGCTCGAAGGCGGCGTATCGCGGCGACAAGCTCACGCGCCGCGTGTTCGAGGAAATCCTCGCCGGCGATTATGTTGCCCAGGCGCTGGTGCCGCCGTCTTCTCGGCGCCTGAAACTGGCGGCCGACCAGGCGCAGGCCGGTGCGCAGGATGTCGAGCTGAAGCTCGACTTGCGCAATTACGTCTATGCCGGGCAGGTCCAGCTTGTCAGTGCGCGCCTCTGGCAGGGGCAGACCACCAATTTCCGCACTCCGGGCGGCGGCTTCGCGCCGGTTTTTTCAGTGGCAGAGGACTGAGTGATGAGGGCTGAGGTGCATCTACTTTTAGCTTTCAGCTCAGGACTCGCGACTGTTTTTGACTGATAAAATCAGCTTTCTTCTGTAGTTCTTCCAGACAGCACAATGAAAACATTCGGTTTTGCCGGGTATTCCGGCGCGGGCAAGACAACGCTGATCGAGCATCTGATTCCGATCTTCGTGCGCGCCGGTTTGCGCGTTTCGCTGATCAAGCATGCGCATCATGGCTTCGATCTCGACAAGCCCGGCAAGGATTCCTATCGCCACCGCGAGGCCGGCGCGACCGAGGTGTTTCTGGTGTCGGGACAGCGCTGGGTGCTCATGCATGAACTGCGCGGCGTGCCTGAGCCGACGCTCGATGAGCAGCTGGCGCGCATGTCGCCCTGCGATCTGGTGCTGGTCGAGGGGTTCAAGGACACGGCGATCCCGAAAATCGAAATCCATCGCTCGGCCAACGGCAAACCGCTGATCTATCCAGAGAATCCGAATGTCGTGGCGATCGCCAGCGACATCCCGCTCGATGCACCACTGCCGTATTTCGATCTCAACGACTACGAGGCCATGGCGGCCTTCATCCTGCAGCATACGGGGCTTGGCGCGGGGCCGGCGGGAGCCGCAGCATGAGCCTGCTGGCATTTGACGCGGCGCGTGCGCAATTGCTGGCGGGAGCGCAGCCGCTCACAGTGTGCGAGAACGTGCCGCTCCTGGCGGCGCTTGGTCGCGTGCTGGCGCAGACACAGACTTCGGCGCTGAATGTGCCGCCGCTCGACAATTCGGCCATGGACGGTTACGCCGTGCGCTGCGCCGATGTGCTGACGGCCGGCGCGCGCTTGCGCATCGGCCAGCGTATTCCGGCTGGCAGCGTCGGCCACACGCTGGAGCCCGGCACGGCGGCGCGAATTTTTACCGGCGCGCCGATACCGCCCGGCGCCGATGCCGTGGTCATGCAGGAGCTGTGCGCCCACGATGCGGCGTCGCCAGAGTTCGTGGTGATCCAGCAGGCGCCGCAGGCCGGTGAGTGGATTCGTCGCGCCGGCGGCGATGTACAGGCCGGTGCGGCGCTGTTGAGCGCCGGTACGCGCTTGCTGCCGCAGCATCTGGGGCTCGCGGCGGCGGTCGGCATCGGCAGTCTGCCCGTGTATCGTCCGCTGCGCGTGGGTTTGCTGTCGACGGGTAATGAGCTGGTGATGCCCGGCAGCGTGACGCCCGGGGCCTTGCCGCCAGGCGCCATCTTCAATTCGAATCTGTTCCTGCTGCATGGTTTGCTGCAGCAGCTGGGCTGCGTGGTCACCGACCTGGGCGTGGCGCCCGATCAACTCGACGCCACGCGCGCGGCCTTGCGCAACGCGGCGGCTAGCCACGACCTGATCCTGAGCAGTGGCGGCGTTTCGGTCGGCGAAGAGGATCACGTCAAGCCGGCCGTGCAGGCCGAGGGCGAACTCGCGCTGTGGAAAATCGCCATCAAGCCCGGCAAGCCGCTGGCATTCGGCAAGGTCTTCGCGGCGGACGGCAAGGCGGTGTCCTTTATCGGCCTGCCGGGCAATCCCGTGGCGAGTTTCGTGACTTTCCTGATGCTGGTGCGGCCGTTCATCCTCAAGGCGCAGGGCCTGTCTGCCGTGCCGGCGGCGGATGCCGGCGCGCTGCGTCTGCCGGCGGCGTTCGACTGGCCGCGCGCCGATGCGCGTCGTGAGTTCCTGCGCGCGCGGCGCAATGCGCAGGGCGCGGTGGAGCTTTATCCGCAGCAGGGCTCGTCGCTGTTGACTTCCTGCACCTGGGCCGATGGACTGGTGGATAACCCGCCCGGTCAGACCATCCGGCGCGGCGATGAAGTCAGCTTCCTGCCGTTTAGCGAACTTCTGTATTGAAGCGCTGTCCCTATGAACATGCCTGCCGCGCCTTCGCATCGGATGGCAGGCTTCTTGAGTGAGTCAATGATCGTGAAAATCCTTTACTTTGCCAGCCTGCGCGAGGCGCTCGGATGCAATGCGGAAGATCTGGCGCTGCCGGCCGGCGTGCGTACCGTGGCGCAATTGCGCAGCCATCTGGCGACGCGCGGCGAGCCGTGGACGGTGCTGGAAAAATCGCAAAGCCTGCGCGTGGCCGTGAATCAGCAGATGGCCAGCATGGACAGTGTGCTTGACGAGCGCGACGAAGTGGCGTTTTTTCCGCCTGTTACGGGAGGCTGAGATGGCGGTGAGCGTTCAGCAGCAGGCCTTCGATGTCGGCGCCGAAATCGCCGCCTTGTCGCAGGGCGATGCGCGCATCGGCGCGCTGGCGAGTTTTGTCGGGCTGGTGCGCGACATGAATGCGGGCGTACATGGCGGCGTAGGCGATCAGCAGGTCAGCGCCATGACGCTCGAACATTATCCCGGCATGACCGAACGCGCGCTCGAAGAGATTGTCGCCACGGCGCAGGCGCGCTGGGATCTGCTCAAGGTGCGCGTGATTCATCGCTACGGCCGCCTGCAGCCCGGCGATGGCATCGTGCTGGTGCTGGTCGCCAGCGCGCATCGTGGCGAGGCTTTCGCAGCCTGCGAGTTCATCATGGATTACCTCAAGACGCGTGCGCCGTTCTGGAAGAAGGAAGAAGACGCCGCCGGCCAGGGTAGCTGGGTCGATGCGCGCGACGCCGACGATACGGCGGCAGCGCGCTGGGCCGCCGGCAAGGAGTGATCCTGAAAACCGCTTGACCGCTTGCCACGATCACGAACTCCGCTGCGGCTGTAGGTTTTGCCATCCATGGGCTTCACCTTGCGGGTGAGAACGCTAGGCCCGGCAGGAAGTCCCCTTGGGTGGCGCCGTCGATTGCACGCCTTTTCGGGCCGCCTGGCCGAATCGGCGGGCAGAAACTGAAAAGCCATTCCTGCGTGGGCGGGAATGGCTTTTTTGTGCGGCGTCCGGTGCTGCGGACGCGGATCGAACTCAGGCTTTCTTGCGGCTGCTCCTGGCGGGCGCGCTGCTTTCCTCGGCCTGGCCGTGGCGCGCAGCGGCGGCGGCCTGGGCGGGCATCTGCGAGAACTGCTCGAAGGTCTTGGTCATGGCTTGCTGCAGGCCCGACATGAGGTTGTTCTGGCCCGGGATGCCCTGAAACAGCGATTGCACGCCTTCGAGAATTTCCTTGTTGCCGCCCGAGAATTGCTCGGAAATCAGTTGCGTGAATTCGGTGCGCGAGGCATTGCCGATTTCGGCCAGCTGACGCGCGGATTCCATGATCTGCTGGGCGGTGTGCTGGGCGTACTGGCTTTGCAGGCTCAGCGCCTGCTGCGGGTCCTTGACGCCGGCCAGGGCCTTGGCGTTTTCGACGCTGTCCTGCAGCATCTTCTTGGCGATATCGACCTGCAGTGCAACGATACGCTGTGAGTTGCCGATCGACAGTTGAGCCAGCTTCATCGCGGTGTCGATGTTCTTGCGGTGCAGTTCGCTGAGTTGTTCGGGTTTGGTGATCATGCTGCCCTCTTCTCTGTGGATTTGAATGGGATGGCGAATACGGCGGGAGAGGTGTTGCGCATCATGCCGTAGTCATTGGTTGTGCGTTGCTGCGGAACCGCTCGGCGCCAATCAGCGGGAATCAGCCGGGCAAGTATAGCAAATAAATATTGCACTGCATCAAAAGTCGATGCCCAGACCGCGCAAACCGGTGAGCACCCAACCGGCTTCGGCCATGCCCTGGCTCAGGGTCGCCTGCATGGCCAGCGGCAGGGAGAGCTCATGGAAGGCGGCGATGGTCGGCAGCGACATGGCGCTCACGGTGTGCGGGCCGATCAGCGGCTGGATGTAGCGCATGTCTTCGCTGCGCGGCTGCCCGGCGGCGTGCTGCGTGGCGGCCCAGAGCGGCCGCTGCGGCTGGGCGTGGTGGTGGCTCAGCAACTGGAAGCGGTGGCGCGCCGTACTTTGGCGGTAATCCTGATAGAGGCGTTTGGCGCAGGCGACGGCGGCCTTGCCGGCCAGCTGGGTAGCGCCCAGGCGCGTATGGCGTGCGATGCGTGCGAGGATTGGATCGATGCGTTCGTCGATGGGCGCCAACGGCAGGTGAATCACCGAGGCGATGTGGTTGATCGGCAAGCCGGCCGCGAGGCGGGCTTCGAGTCCGGTGTAGTAGGCATCGGCAATGTCCCAGTAGCGGTCGATATCGCCCGTGACGGTGACGCTGACATTGACGCCGTCACGGATCAGTTCCTGCAACGCCGTAATGCCGGCGTGCGTCGCAGCGATATTGATCATGAGATTCGGCCGCTCCAGCGTTTGCCAGAGATGACGCGCTGCGTGCACGACGCTGCGGCTGTCGTTGCTGTCATGCGGCGCCGGGCTGACACAGACGAAGCCTTCGCTGGCGCGGCTGTTTCGATGGAGGTCGCCGAGCAGATCGGCCGCTTCGGCGAGGCTGGAGAAGCAGTTTTGATTCTGCGCCGACCCGGCCCCAGACGTGGTCTGGGCGGCCGGGGGCAGGGGCGGAAACAGGATGCCCGAAATGCCTTCCTGGTCGATCAGGGCCCGCAGTTCAGCGGTATTGGCCGGCGCCTGCGCACGTGCATCGACCCAGACGCTCTGACCATGAGTTTGCAGGGTGCGCAGGGAATTGGCGGTGGCGGCCATGCTGGGCTGACTGAGTCGATGCGGCTGATTTCTCAAGCGCCAGACTGTTCAGGCCGCTTTTCTGAGAGCCGCTGGAATGCTGGCGCTGATCTTGCCGTTTTCCGCGTGCAGGATTTCGGCAACTTCTTCACCGCTCTGACGGGCGATTTCAACGAGGTTGCGCGAATATTCGGCCAGCTTGTCGATGGCGGGCTGCCTGAACTTGTGGTTCATGTTGCCCAGATCTTGCAGTCCCTTGACGTCAGCCAGGGTTGCACCCATGGTCAGGCTGTTCTCAAGGATGTCCAGGGTCGTGTTCAGATTCAGCGCTGTCAGACGACCAGCGGCGGTTAATGCCGAATTCGCCAATGCCGAAAAAATTTCGAGGGCTGAAATGCTCCGGGTGGCGTCGAACGGCGCTTGCAAGTTGTACATGGTGATCTCCTTGGATCGAGGCGGTTTGCTCGGATTGCGGTGCTGCGGCGATGTCGAAATGGCTGGAGCTCATTGCGTGGATTTCTTGTGGCGACTTGCTGGAATGTCGGAATACGCGATCCATTCGGATCCGGCGGCGCCCGAAAGAAGAGGCGCTCCTTGCTATATCAGCGTTTCGAGCAAATCATCCTGTCTGGGATAAATGGAGGTTACAAAAAGCATTCAGTCTGACAATGTTATTCTCGTTTGAATGTCGTTGTAATAGGCTATATGCTTATTTTTTTGTAGGCTTCTGATGTTACAGGGAAATTTCAGGCGAGACGATAGGTATCTTGTGTAGGTTGTTGAAAATAAAGAAATTGTCTGCGTTCTGACGCGCGGTGGCGCGCCAGGACGCGGACAAGCCGGATACGTGGGACGACGCTCAGGAGCGGCGTTCGGCTTGGCGCAGCCGCGCCATGATGTGCGCGGCGATCTGGTTCAAGGGTAGCGCTTCGTCCAGCGCGCCGATGGCCGCTGCTTCGCGCGGCATGCCATATACGACGCAGGTTTCCTGATTCTGGCCGATGGTCCAGGCGCCGGCCTTGTGCATGTCAAGCAGGCCTTGGGCGCCGTCCTTGCCCATGCCGGTGAGAATGACGCCGATGGCATGCTGGCGCAGCGTTGCGGCGACCGATTGGAACAGGACGTCGACCGAGGGGCGATGGCGATTGACCGGGGCAGCCTTCGAGAGTTCGGTAAAGTAGCTGGCGCCGACTTTCTTGACCAGCAGGTGCGAATGGCCAGGGGCCAGATAGGCATGACCCGGTTCGATTTTTTCGCCCCCCTGGGCTTCGCAGACCTGTAACGCACAGAGACTGTCAAGTCGCTTGGCAAATGAGGGCGTGAAAGCTTCCGGCATGTGCTGGGCGATCACGATGCCGGGCATGTTCTGCGGCAGTGCCTGCAGCACTTCCTTGATGGCTTCGGTGCCTCCGGTGGATGCACCGATGGCGATGATTTTTTCGGTGAGCGTGCGGGCGCTGATAGGGAGCGGGTTGCCAGCATTCAGCGTGCTGTTGGGCATGGTTGTCATGCCTGCCGATGCCGTTAGCGGCGATACTGTCTTGCGGGCCATTTCCGCACTCTTGAGGCGCGCGCCATGGGCCGCACGGATCTTCTCGCAGATCTCAAAGGCATATTCCTGCCGTAGCGCCTCGCTTTCCAGACGCGGTTTGGTCTGGAAATCGACGGCGCCAAGTTCGAGTGCTTGCAGCGTGACTTCCGAGCCGCGTGCGGTCAGTGAGGAGATCATTACGACAGGCATGGGCCTGAGTTTCATGAGGCGCGAGAGGAATTCGAGACCATCCATTTTCGGCATTTCGACATCCAGCGTCAGCACGTCGGGATTCAGTGCCTTGATCATTTCACGCGCCGCGAGTGGATCGGGCGCGCTGCCGACGACTTCGAGGTCGCTGGCGCTGTTGATGATCTCCGTGAGCAGCGCACGCATCAGTGCAGAGTCGTCGACGATGAGTACCTTGATCGGCAAGATGATGACCTTCAGGAAAAAAGCTCGATTTCGCCGGACACCGGAACCTCGCTGAGGCGATTGGCGTATTCGCGTTCGCGGCGCATGAGCGTGTCGTTGTGCTGGCGGACGAGTTTTTTGATGAGTACGCGGCCAGTTTGTGGGAAAAAATAGACCTTGCGGGGGTAGATGTCGAGCAGATCTTTGGCCAGTAGCGGGATGCCTTCGGTTTTGAGATAGTCCAGCACGAAGCGGGCATTGTGTTCGCCGACCTGTGAACTGCTCAGCGAGGCCATCACGCGGCCACCGCCGAACACCTTGGCTTCGAGGTTGCTGCGCCGGCAGCCTAGTTTGAGCATGTGATTGATCAGAACTTCCATGGCGAATGTGCCGTAGCGCGCCGAGGCATTGTTGACTGTATCTGGAGCGCTGCCATTGTCGGCCAGCATGAAGTGGTTCAGGCCGCCGATCCCCTTTTCACGGTCGCGGATGCAGGCGGAAACGCAGGAGCCGAGCACCGTGACCACCATCAGATTGGAGGTGGTCACATAATATTCGCCGGGCAATACCTTGACGGCTTCGATTTCGAAGTGACTGTCGTAGTAGCGTTTGTTGGCGAGGTGGTCGACGTTGTCCATGACGATTCCGCCTAGCGCGGGCTGTCGGCGCGCGTATACACCGTACGGCCAAGGGAGCGGAACAGGTCCGCGGCATGCAGGAAGCTTTCGGAATGGCCGGCGAACAGCAACCCGTCTTCATGCAGCAGCGGGACGAATTTTTTCAGGATCTGGTATTGCGTCGGCTTGTCGAAGTAGATCATGACATTGCGGCAGAAAATCACGTCCAGCGGCCCTGGCACATTCGGCCAGCGGGCGTCGAGCAGATTGACACGCGTGAAAGTGATGAGCCGCTGCAGTTCGGGGCGCACGCGTACCATGCCGGCTTGCGATCCGGTGCCCTTGAGAAAGAAATTACGCAGCTGTTCGGCAGGGAGCTTCTCGACGCGTTCGATCGGGTAGGTGGCCTTGCCGGCGGTGGCCAGCACATTGGTGTCGATGTCGCTGGCGATGATGCTGACTGGCGGCGTCAGGGTGTTGAAGGCTTCGCAGGCCGTGATTGCCAGCGTATAGGGTTCTTCGCCGGTTGACGCGGCCGAACACCAGATGCGAATCGGTTTGCCGGGGTTTTTGCCGAGTTTTTGCAGATGCTTGGTGAGGATCTCGAAGTGGTGCGGTTCACGAAAGAACGAAGTGAGATTCGTGGTCAGCGAATTGATGAAGGTTTCCCATTCGGCGGCGTCGCTGCGTTGCTCCAGATGCGTCAGATATTCGGCGAACGTCGAGAAGTTCTTGGCGCGCAGACGCCGCGCTAGCCGGCTGTACACCATGTCCTGCTTGACGGGCGCCAGGGATATGCCGGCGTGCTGGTAAATCAGCTTGCGCACGCGTTCGAAATCCTCGCGCGTGAAGTGAAACTCGCGCTCGGGGGTTATCGATGCAGCCGGATTTTCGGAGGAGGCGCTGGTGGCAGTTGCTCTGCCATCGTTTGGGCGATTAATGGTCATGGTGTGTTGTCAGGCGCTCAGGAGCAGGATTCAGAACTCTTCCCACTCATCTTCCCCGGCATTGGCATGTGCGGCAGGCAGCTTGAGAGGCTTGTTGTGGGTGGGTAGGGGACC
>JBPOIN010000074.1:0-13332 GCA_052034445.1 Pseudomonadota bacterium
AGGTGATCGACCTGATCTGCCCGTTCGCCAAGGGCGGCAAGGTCGGCCTGTTCGGCGGCGCCGGCGTCGGCAAGACCGTGAACATGATGGAGCTGATCCGCAACATCGCCATCGAGCACAGCGGCTATTCGGTGTTCGCCGGCGTGGGCGAGCGTACCCGCGAAGGCAACGACTTCTACCATGAAATGAAGGATTCCAACGTTCTCGACAAGGTCGCGCTGGTGTACGGCCAGATGAACGAGCCCCCGGGCAATCGTCTGCGCGTCGCGCTGACCGGCCTGACCATGGCCGAGTCGTTCCGCGACGAAGGCCGTGACGTGCTGTTCTTCGTCGACAACATCTACCGCTACACACTGGCCGGTACCGAAGTGTCCGCGCTGCTGGGCCGTATGCCTTCCGCCGTGGGCTACCAGCCGACGCTGGCCGAGGAAATGGGCCGCCTGCAGGAGCGTATCACCTCGACCAAGGTCGGCTCGATCACCTCGATCCAGGCCGTGTATGTGCCTGCCGATGACTTGACCGATCCGTCGCCGGCTACCACCTTCGGTCACCTCGATGCCACCGTGGTGCTTTCGCGCGATATCGCCTCGCTGGGTATCTACCCGGCCGTGGATCCGCTCGATTCGACTTCGCGTCAGATCGACCCGAACGTGATCGGCCAGGAACACTACGACACCGCGCGCGGCGTCCAGCAGACCCTGCAGCGCTACAAGGACCTGCGCGACATCATCGCGATTCTCGGCATGGACGAACTGGCCCCGGAAGACAAACTGGCCGTGGCGCGTGCGCGCAAGATCCAGCGTTTCCTGTCGCAGCCGTTCTTCGTTGCCGAAGTGTTCACCGGTTCCCCGGGCAAGTACGTGCCGCTCAAGGAAACCATCCGTGGCTTCAAGATGATCATCAACGGCGAATGCGACGAGCTGCCTGAGCAGGCTTTCTACATGGTTGGCTCCATCGACGAAGCCTTCGAGAAGGCCAAGACGCTGCAATAACAAGGTCTTAGGAAAGCCCCGGGAAACCGCTGGTTTCCCGGTCCGAACTTTCCACACCGGAGAACGAATATGGCTATGACCATACATGTCGATGTTGTGAGTGCCGAAGAATCGATTTTTTCGGGGCTCGCCGAGTTTGTCGTGCTGCCCGGAGAGTCCGGCGAACTGGGCATAATGCCTGGGCATATGCCGTTGATGACGCGCATCAAGCCCGGTACGGTGCGTCTCAAGCTGCCGAATCAGGCCGCCGAGGAACTGGTTTTCGTTGCGGGCGGCATGCTTGAAGTGCAACCCAACTGCGTGACCGTCCTGGCCGATACGGCAATTCGCGGCAAGGATCTTGACGAGGCCAAGGCGCTGGATGCCAAGCGGCGTGCCGAGGAAGCCATGGCGAATCGTGGCTCGGAACTTGATTATGCGCGTGCGCAGTCCGAGTTGGCGGAAGCCATCGCTCAACTCGCTGCGATCCAGAAACTGCGCAAACACTGATCTTCGCGTCCGCGATTCCTAAAAAGGCAGCTTCGGCTGCCTTTTTTATTGCCTGCGCATTTGTCACGGGTGGCGTGAAAAAATAAACTAGACTGGACAGTCTAGTCCAGTCATAATGCCGCCATGACAACAGAACATGATGGAAATCTTCCGGATACCCGGGTACGCCTGATCGAGGCGGCTGCGGAGGCATTTTTTGAAACGGGTTACAGCGCCAGCATGGACGCTATTGCGACGCGTGCCGGTGTCGCCAAGCAGACCCTCTACAATCATTTTGCCCGCAAGGATGTCCTGTTCGCCGAGGTGATTCGGCGCGACGCCGAGCACATGGCAACCGCACTTGAGGATGACGGTGGTGACTTGCGCACGCGCCTGATTCGCTTTGCTACGGCTTTCCGCGCACTGGTGCTGGGCGCCCGGTGTATCGCCTTGTATCGCACGCTGATCGCCGAATCGACACGCTTTCCCGAAATGATGTTGCCGTTCTACGAATCCGGGCCGGCACATACACTGCGCGAACTGGCAGGCCTGATCGAGTCCGAGATCCGCGCCGGCCGCCTGCGGGACGACGGCCCGGAGACGGGAAAATTCGCCGCCGAAATGTTTCTCGGCATGCTCAGCAGCATGGAACGTACGCGCTATCTGCTGGGTATCGAAAACCAGCTACCGGAAAACGAAGGCGCCAGGGTCGAGCGCATCGTCGATTGCTTTCTGCGGGCGTTTGTTCCGCACCCTTATTCCCAGAATTGCTAGGAGGATCGTGATGGCTCATCACAACGGTTTTACCAAACAGGCGCTGGCTGCCAGTTTTTCTGTCCTGATTCTGACTGCCTGTGGCGGTGAAGACCCCAAGGGCAAACCGGGGGGCGGCGCAGGCGGTCCGCCACCGGCCGAAGTCGATGTCATCGCGGCAACCAGCAAGGGCTCAACAATGACGCAGGATTTGCCGGGTCGCTTGCAGGCGGTACGCACCGCACAAGTCAGAGCGCGCGTGGAAGGTATTCTCGAAAAGCGCCTGTTTGTCGAAGGCAGCGAGATCAAAGCGGGCGAGTCCCTGTTTCAGATCGACAAGCGCACCTATCAGGCCAGCCTGGATGCGGCGAAAGCCGAGATGGAGCAGGCGCGCGTGACGGTCGAGCGCTACCGCCCGTTGGTTGAAATCAAGGCAGTCAGCAAGCAGGAAATCGAACAGGCCGAAGTACGGCTCAAGCAGGCCGAATCGGCAGTCCAGCGCACTCGACTCGATCTGGAAAATACCACGGTGCCGGCGCCAATCTTTGGCCGCATCGGCCGTGCGTTGGTGACCGAGGGCGCGTTGGTCGGCAAGGGAGAGGCAACCCATCTTGCAACGATCGAGCAGATCGATCCGATATTCGTCAATTTCACGCAATCGAATTCGGAATTGTTGCGTCTGCAACAGGCGATCAAGGCCGGCAAGATGAAGCGCGCCAATCAGGCGCGCGTCGAACTCGTCCAGGAAGATGGTAGCGTGTATGCCCTGCCAGGCAGGCTGCTGTTTACGGATCTTGCGGTTGATCCGGAAACCGGATCGGTCGCCATGCGTGCGGAGTTCCCAAACCCGCAACGCGAATTGCTGCCGGGCCAGTTTGTCAGGATCCGCATCAATCAGGCGCAGCTTGATAAGGCCATCAGATTGCCGCAGCGCGCCGTTTTGTCGAGCGAACAGGGACAGTATGTACTAACTGTTAATGCTGACAACAAGGTCGAGCCGCGCCCGATCACGACGATCGGCATGAGCGGTCCCGACTGGCTGGTGAGCGGTGGCCTGAAGGGTGACGAGAAGATCATCGTCAATGGTGTGCAAAAAGCGCGCCCAGGCTCTGTGGTCAAACCGGTTCCCTGGTCTCCGCAAGCCGAGGCCACTCCGGCTGCGGGGCCGGCGTCACAGACTCAGCAGCCGGCTCAGCCCAAGCCAGCCGCAGAGTCCAAGTCCGAATCGAAGCAATAGAAAGCCAGGGACATCATGCTCGCCAAATTCTTTATCGATCGCCCCGTCTTCGCCTGGGTGATCGCCTTGATCATCACCCTGGCCGGCGGCCTGGCGCTGAAAAATCTGCCGGTCACCTCCTACCCGGCCGTGGCGCCGCCTGCGCTGGCGATCTCCGTCAACTACCCGGGTGCCTCCACGCAGGTCATGGAAGAAACCGTGACCACGCTGATCGAGCAGGAGATGAACGGCATCGAGCATCTGACCTACATCGATTCCAACAGCGAGCAGGGCACCGCCACGATCAATCTGGTGTTCGCGGCGGGCACCGACCTGGATGTCGCGTCGGTGGAAACCAACAACCGCATCAAGCGCGTCGAGGCGCGTCTGCCCGAGGAAGTGCGGCGGCTTGGCATCACCGTGTACAAGTCGGCACGCAACTTCCTGCTGATCGCCGTGCTGCATTCGCCGGACCAGAGTCACGATCAGGTGGCTTTGGGCAGCTACGCGGCAGCGCATGTGCTGGAGAACCTGCGCCGCGTTCCCGGCGTCGGCGAAGTCATGATGCTGGGTACCGAGTACTCGATGCGCCTGTGGCTCAAGCCGGACCGCCTCCAGGCCTACAAGCTCACGCCGGGCGACGTGACGCGGGCGGTGCGCGCACAGAACGTCCAGCTGGCGACCGGCGAAATTGGCCAGTTGCCGGCCGCGCCGGGCCAACAGCTGAATGCCGTGATCGTCACCAAGAGCCGCCTGGCCACGCCAGAAGAATTCGGCAATGTGATCATCCGCGCCAACCCTGACGGATCGACGGTGCGCGTCAAGGATATCGCCCGAGTCGAACTCGGCGCCCAGGATTACTCGGTCAAGGCACGCATCGACGGACAACCGGCGATCGGCATCCCGGTGCGGATTACCCCGGGGGCGAATGCGCTCGAAACCGCGAAGGCCGTCAAGGCCAAGTTTGCCGAACTTTCCAAGACCTTCCCCAAGGGCATCGACTGGGCCTTGCCGTATGACACTTCGCTTTTCATCGACGTCTCGATCAAGGAGGTCGTGCATACGTTGATCATCGCCATGCTGCTGGTGTTCGCGGTGATGTACCTGTTCCTCGAAAACCTGCGCGCCACGCTGATTCCGGCGATCGTCATGCCGATTACGCTGGCCGGCGCGCTGACGGGACTGTACGTGTTCGGTTACTCGATCAACGTACTGACGTTGTTTGCAATGGTGCTGGCGATCGGCATCATCGTCGACGATGCCATCGTGGTGGTCGAGAACGTTGAGCGCATCATGCGCGAAGAGGGGCTGCCGCCGCGCGAAGCGACGCGCAAGGCGATGGGCCAGATCGTCGGCGCCATCATCGCCATCACCCTGGTGCTCTCGGCCGTGTTCGTGCCGATGGCTTTCTTCAGCGGTTCGGTCGGCACGATCTACCGCCAGTTCGCCGTGACGCTGGTGATCGCCATGGGCTTCTCGGCGCTGCTGGCGCTGACCCTGACGCCGGCGCTGTGCGCCACCCTGCTCAAGCCGCATGTGCATCAGGAGTTGAAAGCGCAAAAGGGTTTTTTCGGCTGGTTCAACCGCTTCTTCGCCCGCACCACAGACCGCTATCAGTCGGGTGTGGCGAAAATCCTGCGCAAGACCACGTTCTATCTGGTCCTCTATGGCGTGCTGATTGCCTGCGCCGTGGCGATGTTCGCCCGGCTGCCGAGCGGCTTCCTGCCCGACGAAGACCAGGGTTATTTCATCGGCCTGCTGCAATTGCCGTCCGGCGCTTCCCAGGAGCGTACGCTGGAAGTGCTGTCGCGCGTTGAGCAGATGTATCTGAAGCAACCCGAAGTCGCGCATGTGATCGGCGTGGCGGGGTTTTCCTTCATGGGTCGCGGCCAGAACACCGGCACCAACTTCATCAATCTCAAGCATTGGGATGAGCGCCAAGGCGAGGAGCACTCCTCGGCCTCGATCGCCAAGCGCGTCAACATGATGTTGTACGGCATCAAGGAGGCCATGGCGTTTGCAGTCAATGTGCCGTCGATTCCCGAGCTGGCGGCCGTCGGCGGCTTCGATTTCCGCCTCCAGGATCGTTCCGCCCAGGGCCGCGACAAGCTCATCGAGGCACGCAACATGGTGCTCGGCATGGCGTCCAAGCATCCGGCGCTGGCCGGCGTGCGACCCGAAGGTCAGGAGCCCGGGCCGCAGCTGCAACTCGACATCGACCGGCACAAGGCCCGCGCGCTCGGCGTCGACATCGCCGAAATCAACGAGACCCTGCAATCGACCCTAGGCGTCGCCTACATCAACGACTTCGTGCGCGAAGGGCGCATCCTGCGCGTGCAGATGCAGGCCGAGCCGCAAACGCGCAGCCGCGCCGAGGAAGTCCTGCAGCTGACCGTGCGGAATGCGCGCGGCGAACTCGTCAGGCTCAGCGAAATCGCCACGCCGCGCTGGATCGTCGGTTCCTCGCGGCTCGACCGTTATAACGGCCTGCCGGCGATGAAGCTTGCCGGCGGTCCGGCGCCCGGCCACAGCACCGGCGAAGCGCTGGCCGCCATGGAGGAAATCGCCGCCAAATTGCCGCCGGGTTTCGGCTACGAATGGTCGGGCACCTCCTACGAGGAGCGCGCCTCCGGCAACCAGGCGCCGTTCCTCTTCGCCGTTTCGCTGATCGTGGTGTTCCTGTGTCTCGCGGCGCTGTATGAGAGCTGGTCGATCCCCGTGGCGGTGATGCTGGTGGTGCCGCTCGGCGTCTTCGGCGCGCTGGCGGCGGTGCATCTGCGCGGCCTGCCCAACGACGTGTTCTTCAAGGTCGGCCTGATCGCCATCATCGGCCTGTCGTCGAAGAACGCCATCCTGATCATCGAGTTTGCCCGCGACCTGCAGGAGCGCGGCATGTCGCTGGTCGATGCGACGCTGGAGGCCTGCCGCCTGCGCTTCCGGCCGATCCTGATGACTTCGATCGCCTTCATCTTCGGCGTGTTGCCGCTGGCCATCAGCAGCGGCGCCGGTGCGCAAAGTCGCCATGCGCTCGGCACCGGCGTGATGGGCGGCATGATCGCCGCCACCGTGCTCGCCGTGCTGCTGGTGCCGGTGTTCTTTGTCATCATCCGGAAGATTTTCCCCGGGCATCCGCGCCACCGGGCCGAAACGGCGGCAGAGTCAAACCAAACGCAGGGAGAGCGCGCATGAAATCGAACATGATTGGCCGCACCACCGTGCTCGGCGGCCTGCTGCTGACGCTCGGCGCCTGTACGCCAGGGCCTGACTATGTGCGTCCTGACACGCAGCTGCCGGCACAATGGTCGGTCGATGGGCGTCAAGTCAATACAGCCATGGCGGTCGGGGTTCCGGAGTGGCGCAGCTATTTCCGCGAACCGCGTCTGCAGGCGCTTATCTCCCAGGCATTCGAACAGAATCGCGATTTGCGCATTGCCGTCGCGCGCATTGCCGAGGCGCGCGCGCAGTACGGCATCCAGCGCGCTGACCTGTTCCCCGATTTCGAGCTGGGAGCAAAACGCAAGGCCTCGCTGGCCCCCGCCGATGTCAGCGGTACGCCTGCGCCATTGCAATTGCAGCGTTACGATGTGAGTGTTGATCTTTCCTACGAGCTCGACTTCTGGGGGCGCGTGCGACGCCTGAATGAAGCCGCACTGGCAAATTACCTGGCGACCGAAGAGGCGCAACGAGGGTTCCGCTTGTCGCTCATGGCCGATGTCGCGAATGCGTATCTGACACTGCTGGAATTGCAGGAGCGCGCCGAGCTGGCGCGCAGCCTGCTCAAGTCACGCGAAGAGGCGCGGGAATTGACCTATCAGCGTCAGCGTGTCGGCATTTCAACCGATATGGATCTGTTGCTGGCCAAGGGGCAATATGAAACGACGCGCGCCGAGCTGGTGAATCTCGAGCAGCAGTGTGTCGTGACCGAAAATCTGCTGAGTCTGCTGGTCGGCAAGCCGCTCGACGGCGCCCGGAACGCAGCGCCGGGTTCGAACAACGCGAATCTCAGTACCTTGCAAGCATTTCCCGAACTGGAATCCGGTCTGCCATCGAGCGTGCTGTTGCGGCGCCCCGACATTCTGGCTGCCGAGCAACGATTGATCGCCGCGAATGCAAATATTGGCGCCGCGCGCGCGGCGTTTCTGCCGCGCATCAGCATCATGGGCGGTTTTGGTACGGCGAGCCGCAGCCTGACTGGCTTGTTTGACAGCGGCAGCCGGGCATGGACTTTCGAGCCTGCATTGCATGTCCCGCTGTTCGATACGGGGCGCAATGCCGGTAATGTCGATCTGGCCGAGGCTCGCAAGGTGATCGTGGTTGCCGAGTATGAAAAAGCCATTCAGCAGGCGTTCCGCGAAGTGGCCGACCTGCTTGCCGGACGTGAGCGACTGCGCGAACAACTTGCGGCCCAGGATCAGGCGGCGCTGTTGCTGAAAGAGCGTTTGCGGCTTGCCGCAGCCCGCTACAAGGCGGGAATTGCGAGTTACATCGAAGTGCTCGACGCACAGCGTGAATCGATCACGGCGCGGCAGGCAGCGTTGCAGGCGAGGCGCGCCTGGCTGTCAAATGCCGCGCAGCTTTATAAGGC
The DNA here is from genome assembly GCA_052034445.1 of Pseudomonadota bacterium. Classification (GTDB taxonomy): domain Bacteria; phylum Pseudomonadota; class Gammaproteobacteria; order Burkholderiales; family Rhodocyclaceae; genus Sterolibacterium. Next base: position 8,015 of record JBPOIN010000074.1, read on the forward strand.
GCTGGGTGGTTCGAGCGCCTCCGAGGCGCAGACGCACGACCGCGCTGTGGTCAATTAAGTGCCGGCTGGGCCGCGAATTGGCACACCAGGCCTGCACATAAAACAAAACGGCCGGGAAGCTTTACGCTTCCCGGCCGTTTCTGGCGGACTGATGAATTACAGTGCGGCCAGAGCGGTGTTCACTTCAGCCAGCATTTCCTTGGTGATCTTGCCGCCCGAGAAGCCGGCGATCATCTTCAGCGACATGCCACGGGCCATGCCGATTTGCGGGTTGGTGGCCAGTTCCGGCATCAGTTTGTCGATCACGGCGCGCGGAGCAGCGTTGTCGAGGAGTTCGCCCACTTTGGAGTCAATGCTATAAGCCATTTTCAGTGTCCCTTAAATTTTAAGTTTATAAAATGCATCCTGAGTCAGGATCGATTCTGACCCATCGCCCGGTTCCGTGATGGCGGGAGCCGGACTATCAAGCCCTGCAATTTCTCTTCAGAACTGAAACGATAGTAAAAATGCAGAGTTGCAGGAATTTAAAGCCGGCATTACTATGAGTCAAGTGAATTTGGCTCATGCAGCAACTATGAACAAAATAGATATTCGGCGGATCGATCTGAATCTGCTGGTGGTCTTCGAGGCCGTGTTTCGCGAAGGCACAGTGACGCGGGCGAGCGAGAAGCTGCATCAGACCCAATCCTCGGTGAGCCATGCCTTGGGGCGTTTGCGCACCGTCTTCAATGATCCGCTGTTTCATCGCCAGAACAATGTGATGACCCCCACGCCGATGGCGCGCGAACTGTATCGGCCGGTACTCGCGGCGCTGCAGATTCTTGAAGACTCGCTGAATCAGGCACCGCAGACGGAAGCGCCGAAAGCTTGGCGCAAGCTCACGATCGGTCTGATTACTACCGACGAAGCCGCCTTCCTGCCGCAGCTGCTCGAACGTCAGGGCAAGGACGCCAAGTATGAGATCGTCACTGCGCTCTACGATCCCGGGAAATTCGAGAGCCGCCTGGCGACCGGCAAGTTCGATGTGGTGTTGCAACCCTTGTCGTACCACACGCCGAATGTGCTTTGTCAGCCATTGACCAACGAAGGGCTGGCGGTGGTGATTCGCCGCGATCATCCGGCATTGCGCAATGGCCAGCTCGATCTCGACAGTTATTTCCGGCTCCAGCACATCGTGGTGGCCCCGCGGCGCATCGAATCCGATTTTCTCGACATGGAATTCAGCCGTTTGCGCCTGCAGCGCCAAGTGGTGTTGCGGTGCCAGGACTACTGGACAGCCTGCCGCATTGTCGCGCGCTCCGACTACGTGCTGACGGCGCCAAGGCGTTCGATGATCCGCTTGGCCAGCGAGATGCCCGCCAATCTGGTGTTACCCCTGCCCGAAGGTTTGAACATGCTCGAAGCCGTGAAGATTTTCATCTACTGGCATGCCTCGGCGGACAACGACCCGGACAACCGTTGGCTGCGAGAGAGCCTGTGCGAGATTTTTCGCGAACAGGAGCTTGATCGCGTTCTCGTAACGTCGGGCAAGGTCCGCAAGCCACCGCAGAAAAAGTAGCTTTTCCGGCGCCCAAACAAGAACCGCCCCTCGTGGGGGCGGTTCGGTATTGCAGGCTTGCCGGTCTGGCTTAGTAGTTGTAGATCACGTCCATGCCGACGGTGCGCGGTTCGCCCCAGCTACCCGAGGCTGCACTGACCCAGCCTGGATTGACGATGGTCAGATATTTCTGATCCGTCAGGTTCTTGACCCACAGACCCACCGTGACACGACCGCCATCGCTTGGCGCCGCCTTGATCTGCGACAACGCCAGGCGTGCGTTCCAGATGCCCCAAGCCGGCGCCGTCGAATTCTGCTCGATGTTCGGCAGCGTCAGATTCAACGGCTGCGAAACGCGATCGCGATGCGTGTAGTTGAGGTTCAGATCGAGCTTGCCTGGCAGGCCGAAATTCGGGAAGCGATAATCGACATTCACCACGTAGTCGTTCTTCGGCACGATCAGTTTGCGCAGACTGGTCACGTCGACGCCGCTTTCGATCCACTGGTCATACTTGTGGCTCAGCGTGGCATAGCTCAGACCCAGGCGCAGGTTTTCGGTGACAGCAGCGGTCAGGTCGAATTCCAGTCCGTTGTAGGTCGAGCCGCCGACGTTGACCGTGGACCAGCCATTCAGGCCGTTATTGACCGATTTCTGTTCGTTCTTGAACCTGCTTTGAAATACCGCGAGATTGGTGCGCAGACGGCGCTCCAGGAACTCACCCTTCATGCCAAGTTCGACCGACTTGATGGTTTCCGGCTCGTAGCCCTTGGTAAATCCGGCTGCGGTGCCCGGGCCGGCAACCGGGTCAAAGCCGCCGCTGGTATAAGCCGTCGAGTACTTGGCATAGGTCATCAAGTCCTTTTCCCAGTGATAGTTGAAGGCGACGGCGGGCGTCATTTTTGACCAGCTGTGGTCACCGGATGCGGCGGTAAAACCAACGCCTGGCACAGGGACCGCAAAAGCGAAAGCGGAAGTGGTTGCCGTTAGTGGCACGACACCATACATGTTTGACCAGCCATTATTGTAGCCAACTGCCTGACGGTGATCATGCGTATAGCGTAGCCCGGGAACAATCTCAAGCTTGTTGTCGAGAATGTTCGGTGTCCAGTTCAGCTGACCAAACACCGCTGCTGATTTGTTGCTGGATGAGGCAAGGCCCTTGTCATCAATCATTAGAAAGTCGAGGCCGGCGGCCATGCCATCCGGGACATACATGCCGATATTCGGACCAGAGAATTGATGGCCTTTTTCGTAAGCGAAATAGACGCCAGAGGTATATTTGAGATTCTTGTCAATTTCGCCAAGGAACTGGAATTCCTGCGACCAGGACTCATTGAGGATCTTGATCGGGTTGCCGAGCTGAAAGCCGCCCACGCCGGTGATTGTCAGCGGCAGGCTGTCGGAGCGCACCGCAGAGCCGCCAGCATAGGCACCATAATTGTAGTTGTTGCTGGTATCAACCTTGCGATAACCGGTGATCGATTTGACGCTGAAGGTTGGGCTGACGTCCCAATTGATGTTAAGGGTGTGCCCCTCGGTTTTGTTGCTGTTTTTGGCGTAATAAGCAGGCGCCGACAGGTTGGTCAGTTTGCTCGTGGAGCAGCCGGCGACGAATTTGAGAATTTCTGCATTTGCGGGCGCCATACCGGTCACAGTGGCGCTGGGCGACAGGCACTGCGGCGGCGTGTCGTAACCCTCGGATTCGGTATTGTCATAACCATAGTCGACCGTGACATTGCTGGTCGGTTTCCAGCGGACATCGAAACGCCAGGCGTTACTGTCTTTTTGGCCAAATTTGACGCCATTCGCGGCGCTGTTGGAAATGCCGTCGTGATCTTTCTGGTTGTGCAGATAGGAAATCTTCATGGCCAGATTGTCATTGACGGGGACATTCACCATCGTTTTTGACAGGAACTGGCCACGTTCGGCGACTGTGAATTGCTGCTTGAAACCAAACTGGCCGAGTTCCGGGCGCGCCGTGTGAATGTTGATCGCACCACCGGTGGCGTTGCGGCCAGACATCACCCCCTGTGGCCCCTTGAGAACTTCGATGCGCTCCAGATCGGCAGCCGGGTTATTCAGGCCAACGAGTTGCGAGACGAACACGCCGTCGATATGCACGGCAATCGGGTTCGGGGCACTGATGAACACTGCATTGGTGGTGATGCCGCGGAAGGTCGGGAAGAAAATTTCGCTGCTGCCCGGATAGGGGGCCAGATTGAGGCCCGGGACTTCGGCACCGATGTCGCCAAGAGCCACGATATTGTGTTTTTCCAGATCCTTGCTGCTGAGCGCCTGAATCGAAATCGGCACGTCCTGAAGATTCTCGGCGCGCTTTTGCGCGGTCACGATGATTTCTTCAATGGCGCCGGCGGGCGCGGCGGGCTTGCTTTGCGCGAACACGGCCGGGGCAACCAACAGTTGTGAAATGGCCAGGGACAGCGTGAGCGCAACCGGTTTGCGATTCAAGTGAAGTTTCTTCAATGGTTTTCCCCTTGGGATTGGTGTTGGTATGGTGCGCTTGCCGGGTTAATCGCTGACATCGATGCAGTGCTGTCTGTCGGCAGGTTACGCAATAATTTCATTCTTGTTTCATGAGCTTGCGCATCGTAGAGACTCCATACTGGCAAACCATCGTCTGGTCGGACTAGGTTGGATCCTTATGTCCATCTATCCCTTTGGTCGAATTGAAACTTGCCATTCATAGAGTCTCAGCAATTCGAGTTTTGAGCCCTTCATTTTTTGCCACAAAGAAGAACATTCACCGCTGTTTGTGTGGCTGCGGATGGGGCCCGCATATCGTCCATTCAGACGACGATCCAGGGGCATGATTCGCGTAGATTCAATACGATCCGTGCAAATTTCCGCTCAGGGCGTGCTGTGTTCGCGTCTGCCGGATTGTTGCATTTTTGATTTTTGCTGCGTCAGGTTGCTCGGTCCGCCGATCGCCAGTGTTGCAGTTTTTTGAAGTTTGATAATCCGGGGAATGAATAATGACTCCTGAAGAAACCAAAGCGTTTGAAGACAAGATCCGGGCCTACGTCGGCCGGGAACTCGGCGCCCCCAAGCGCGGCAAGGACGACGTCAACAAGGCCATGATCCGCCACTGGGCCGAAGTCACCGGCGACGAGAATCCCGTCTACACGGATGAGGAATTCGCCAGGAAGTCGAGCAAGGGTGGCATCGTCGCCCCGCCGACCATGCTGCAGATCTGGAGCATGGAAGGCTATCCGATGTGCCAGAAGCCGGCGGTGGACCTGCAGCGCGAGCTGCACAACGTCTTCGACGCCCACGGCTTCACCGGCGTGCTCGGCACCAACACCAACAGCGAGTATTTCCGCGACTTGCGTCCGGACGATCAGGTGTTCGCCCACACCGTCATCTCCAGCATCTCCGAGCAGAAGGCGACGCAACGCGGCATCGGCTACTTCATCGAGACCACGACCAAGTTCACCGACCAGAACGGCGAGGAAGTCGGTCGCCAGGTGTTCCGCTGCCTCAAGTTCATTCCCAAGGACGAGCCGCAGGCCGCCGCCAGCAGCAATGACGCCGCCGCGCCGCAGGTGCCGACGCGCATCGCCTCGCCGCGCGGCCACGACAACGCCTGGTGGTGGGACGCCGTCGATAACGGCAAGCTGCTGATCCAGCGCTGCAAGAGCTGCAATACGCTGCGTCATCCACCGCGTCCGATGTGCGGCGAGTGCCAGTCGACCGAGTGGGATTCGATCGAGTCCAAGCTCGACGGCGAGATCATCAGCTTCACCCAGATGCACTACCCGA
>JBPOIN010000193.1:0-5290 GCA_052034445.1 Pseudomonadota bacterium
TGTAACTATTCAGCCCTCACGCTAAAGCAAGGCTGAGGGACATTGCCTTGTAGGGCATGGACAAGCGCATGGAAAAGGTTGAATTTTTGCTTGTGAAGCGTAGCGAGGTAGGAGCGGATTGTGCAGAAGGCGACGGCGCCGTTGAGAGTACGAAAGCACCCGGAGACCTTCTGTTTAACTTTGCACATACGGATCGCCTGCTCGGCGATATTATTGGTGAAAGGTGCATCGGGGTTGAAGGTAAAGCGGAGCACATCCTCCTCGTACCCACGCAAGCGCGCCAGCAGATTTGTAGCGTCGCTCTGTCGAGTTCGGCCGCGCTGTCCGGAAGAGGGAGCCGGTGGATTAAGCGTCTCGCCTGCCGTAAGAATATTCCTGTACTGCCTGCGAAAAGTGGCGATTCGCCCTTTCGACAGGCAGCGTTCTGCAGCAGCGTTCACCTCGTCGTTGGCCCGATACAACAGGTCGATCATCTGCTGTGGCCAGACATCCTTGCCGGCCTCGGCGAGCGCCCTCAGTTCGCGGATATGATGGGCATTGCACAACGAATGTTGGCACGTCGTGTAATGACGGTAAGGCATCCAGCCATCGTGGCCGAGAATGCCCCCAAAGCGAGAGATGAGATCGAACTCATCAATGGCCTCGCGACCTCGCTTGGAATGCACGCCCATCCAGGTCGACATGGTTGTCGCCAGCGTATGCAGCCAGTGCAATTTGCCAGCCACGCGCATTCCCGTTTCATCGGCGCCTGCCGCTGCCGACTCCGTGATCCCTTGGCCAATACTCGCTACCGTCGGGGCCAACACGTCCGCTGCCTCATAGATCATGTGCATGACCGTCCCAGGGGAAATGGGCAGACGGTACAGGTCGTTGATCAACCCAGCGGTACGCTCCACGGGCATCATATGGTGCTGAGTCAAATGAACCGCGAGCGCCTTGATACCCGGTCCGTATTGGGCTGGCCCGATGACGCCATATGGAAACGTGCCGCGATGCACTTTGCCGCAGATGCAGTTTCCTTGCTCGATGAGATGCTCGGTAACGGTGAAGGTCGGCAGCGGTATGTCAAAGACCTGCCGACAATCCGTCAGTACGGTGACCTCTGCTTGATCGAGGGATGTTCCGCAGGCATCACAGGTTTTAGGCAAGGGATGAATGACAATTTCATCGGGTATCGATATGCGTTCGAGTGTCGCCCCCTTATGGCCCGGTTGTCCGCCCGGCTTAAGTCCGCTGACCACACGCGACGATTTGGGCGCGGGTTTCGCCAATCCGTCCGTACCCGGCGGCTTACTCGAATTGCGGCTGTTCTTCGCCAGCCGGGTTTCAAGTTCAGTTACGCGTACCATCAACCTGGCCAGCTCAAATTGCAAAGGCCACAATCGGCATATCAGCTCGTCCTTCTCGGCGTGGCTCAGACTCTTCAGATCGGGCATCTCGTTCATGCCACGTATCATCGGCGTCAACACGACTTTCTCAACCACCAATCACGCCAGCCTTTCCCCTCCAATTCGGGAGTAGGGCTGAATAGTTACGATGGATTAACCTGTGCGCTGTCCGTTGCCCGGACTTTATCCTTGATTGCCTTGAATTTCCCGCGCCAAACGGCGCACTGCTGAATCCGTGGGGAAACGGCTTTAAATTCAATACCGAATACCAGGAATCCGTTGCAACCTGCATTTCCGAACGTTGAGTCGCCGAATGCTGCGTGCCCGCTGCTACACGTTTTGAGCACCGCCCGAATTTCGTCCGGCCGTCGAACGGAGTAGGATGCGCACCTCGATTTTTTTTCGCTGTGATCATGAATTCAACCGATCTGGATGTATTGAGTAATGCCCTGGCCTGGCTCAACGAAGGCGAGCGTGTGGCGCTGCTGACTGTCGTCGAGACCTGGGGCTCGGCGCCGCGCCCGGTGGGGTCGCTGCTGGCGGTGTGCGAGGACGGGCGTTTCTGTGGCTCGGTGTCGGGCGGCTGCATTGAGGAGCAGCTGATTTCGCAGATCGACGACGATTTTCCGACGCGGCCGTATCTGACCGACTATGGCGTTTCGGCCGAGGAGGCGCATCGGTTCGGCCTGCCGTGCGGCGGCAATCTGCGTCTGGCGGTCGAGCCGATCCGCGGCGCCGAAGGGCTGGCCGGCATTGCGCTGGCCGTCGAGGAAATCCGCCAGCGCCGGTGCGTGTGCCGAACGCTGGATCTCGAAACGGGGGCGTCGTCGGTGGCGCCGGCCAAGGGCGATGCGGCGTTCAGTTTCGATGGCCAACGCATGCACAGCGTGCATGGGCCGCGCTGGCGTCTGGTGCTGGTTGGCGCCGGGCATCTGGCGCGCTATCTGGCGCGCATGGCGCTGATGCTGGATTTCAGCGTGTATGTCACCGATCCGCGCGGCGAGTACCGCGCGCAGTGGGACATCGCCGAGGCGCCGCTGCTCGACGGCATGCCCGACGATGCGTTGCTGGCGCTGGGCGTCGATGCGCAGACCGCCATCCTGACCACGGCGCACGATCCCAAGGTGGATGACATGGCGCTGCTCGAAGCCCTGAAGTCGCCGGCGTTCTATATCGGTGCCCTGGGTTCGCCGCGCACCAGCGCCAAGCGCCGCGTGCGGCTCGGGCTGTTCGATCTCACGCCGGCGCAGATCGAGCGCCTGCATGCGCCGGCCGGCTTGCCGATCGGCAGCCACACGCCGCCCGAAATCGCGCTGTCGATGCTGGCTGAAGTGGTTGCGGCGCGCAATGGCGTGCTCGACGCGGTGCTGGCGCGCGCCGTGGGGCGTGTGGCAGCGGCCGATGCGGCGGCGCAGCCGCAGCGCACGGGTGGCTGCAGCGTCTGAACGTCTTTGATCTGCGTTGCGTCTTGCCGGCAGCGACGGGCAGGACTGGCGCGGTATACTGCGAACCCTTATGGATTACCTAGACCTTACTCCGGCCTCTGCGGCCTCCGGCAGCATCAGTCTGCCGGGTTCGAAGAGCATTTCCAATCGTGTGCTGCTGCTCGCGGCGCTGGCCGAAGGGCCGACCGAGATCCGCGCGCTACTCGATTCCGACGATACGCGCGTGATGCTCGCGGCATTGCAGCAGCTCGGTGTGGCGACCCGGACGACGGCCGATGGCGCGCTGTGCGTGACGGGCTGCGGTGGTGTGTTTCCAGTGCGTGAGGCGGCCCTGTTTCTCGGCAATGCCGGCACCGCGTTTCGCCCACTCACGGCGGCATTGACGCTGGCCGGCAGCGCCGTCGCCGGGACGCATTACACGCTCGACGGCGTGGCGCGCATGCGCGAGCGGCCGATCGGCGATCTCGTCGATGCCTTGCTGGGGCTGGGCGCCGGCATCCACTATCTCGGCAATGCGGGGTATCCGCCGCTTGAAATCGTGCCGGCGCAGCTGCAGCTGGACCGGCCGATCCACGTGCGCGGCGATGTGTCCTCGCAGTTCCTCACGGCGCTGTTGATGGCTTTGCCGCTGGCCGGTCGCGACGTGGCGATCGAGGTGGTCGGCGAGCTGATTTCGAAACCCTATATCGAGATCACCATCGATCTGATGCGCCGTTTCGGCGTGGCGGTACGGCGCGAGGGCTGGCAGCGGTTCACGATCGCGGCCGGACAGCGCTATGTGAGCCCGGGCGCGCTGCGTGTCGAGGGCGATGCGTCGAGCGCCTCATATTTTCTTGCTGCCGCGGCGATCGGTGGCGGCCCGGTGCGCGTCGAAGGCGTCGGCCGGCAAAGCATCCAGGGCGATGTGCGTTTCGTCGATGCCCTTCAGGCCATGGGCGTGCGCATCGAAATGGGCGACGAATGGATCGAGGCGCGCGCGCCGGCCGCGGGCCGGCTGCGGGCGTTCGATGCCGATTTCAATCACATCCCCGATGCGGCCATGACGCTGGCGGTGCTGGCGCTGTTTGCCGACGGGCCGTGCACGCTGCGCAATCTCGCCAGCTGGCGCGTCAAGGAAACCGACCGCATCGCGGCGATGGCGACCGAACTGCGCAAACTCGGCGCGACGGTCGAGGCGGGGGCGGATTATCTGCGCGTGACGCCGCCTGACGCCTCGCGACTCACGCCTCACGCCGCCATCGACACTTACGACGATCACCGCATGGCGATGTGCTTCTCGCTGGTGGCGCTCGGTGGCGTGCCGGTGCGCATCAACGATCCCGGTTGCGTGGCCAAGACCTTCCCCGAATACTTCACTGCCCTGGCGAAAATTCTCCGATGACTATCCACGAAATTCCGGTGATTGCGATTGACGGCCCGTCGGCCTCCGGCAAGGGCACGGTGGCCGCGCTGGTCGCCCGGCGGCTGGGCTTTCATTATCTTGACAGCGGTTCGTTGTACCGCCTCACGGCGCTCGCGGCAGTGCGCGCCGGCGTGGCGTACGCGGATGAAGCGGCCGTGGCGCATCTGGCGGCGACTCTGCCGGCGGTGTTCGAGGCGGGCCGCGTGCTGCTGGCCGGCGCCGATGTGACCGACGAGATCCGCAGCGAAGAGAGTTCGAGCGGCGCGTCGAAAGTCGCCGTGTTGCCGGCCGTGCGCGCCGCGCTGCTACAGCGGCAGCGCGACTACCGTCAGGCACCCGGACTGGTGGCCGAAGGGCGCGACATGGGCTCGGTGGTCTTCCCCGATGCCGGACTCAAGGTTTTTCTCACCGCAAGCCCTGAGGCACGTGCCGAGCGTCGCTATAAGCAGTTGATCGAAAAAGGGATGTCTGCTAATATTGCGACCCTTTTGCAGGACTTGAAGGACCGCGACGCGCGCGATGCTGCACGCAGCGTGGCTCCCCTGCAGAAGTGTGTGGATGCGGAACTGCTTGAAACGACGCAACTTTCTGTCGAACAGGCAGTCCAGGCCGTGCTGGATTGGCATGCCGCGAGGCTGTCGGGCCGTACTTGACCCATCCATGGTATCGAGGTCCCTCCGGGCGCGCGAGCGTCTGGCGGGGTGTTCAACTTTTTGTGTAGCCGCCAGAATTCTGCGCTGAAACCCTGTTCCAGCCGGATTTGAAACGGCGATTTTTCCTTTCCTGAACCCTATGTCTATTTCAACCGCCTCCTCCTCTTCCGTGCCCGGCATGGAAAGTTTTGCCGCCCTGTTCGCTGAAAGCCTGGAACGCCAGGAAATGCGCGCCGGCGAAGTCATTACCGCCGAAGTCGTACGCGTCGATCATAACCATGTGGTTGTGAATGCCGGCCTCAAGTCCGAAAGCTTCATCCCCGTCGAAGAATTCAAGAACGATCACGGCGAAATCGAAGTCAAGCCGGGCGATTACATCCAGGTCGCCATCGAGATGCTTGA